>NZ_CP058409.1:3391997-3713580 GCF_015239775.1 Trichlorobacter lovleyi | reverse complement strand
ATCGCTGGTTCCGATCTGTCTGGACGATGCCGTAGCACCAGATAACATGAAGATGCTTCATGAAAACATGGTTCACCTGATGCTGAGCATTACATGATTCACGTGGTTATTAACAGGTTTATCAACACATGTTGATAACTTGATACTTTTGCAAATTTAGCTAGTTACTGTCCATGTTGCAACACTTGCGGCTAATTTGGGGCTTGAAACTTTAACAGAGCTGCCGTCTTTTTTCAATGCCTAAACCATTTTCTTAAAAACAAAAAGTCTTGACATTTTTAAAGTAATTTGCGTATAAATTCCGTTCCTGTACTCAGGACAGTGGGTTGCGGATAGGAAGAAGCATTCCCACCAAAATACAAAGTAATCTGGAGCAGCGCCGTGAAAAGAACATTTCAACCCAGTAACACATCCCGTAAGCGTACCCATGGTTTTCTGGTACGTATGGCGAGCAAAAACGGTCGCCTGGTTATCAAGCGTCGTCGTGCCAAGGGCCGTAAGCGTCTCTCTGTTCAGGTCGCAAGCAAATAGTTTTTTCTGTACTTGTAGTGTCGGCGCGTGGCAACAGCTTTCCTAAGCAGTACCGCCTGCTGAGCCGTTCAGAGTACCTAAGACTGTCCGACAGCAAGACTGTAGTCTCCGGACGGTCTTTTCTCGTTGTTTGGAGAGAGAACGGCTACGAGTATCCCCGGCTGGGGATCACCGCCAGCCGGAAAACAGGCAATGCAGTCGTACGAAACCGTCTTAAGCGTCACGTCAGAGAGTTCTTTCGTCATCATTGTTCACTGTTGCCCGGCGTGGATCTGAATGTCATAGTTCGGCGCCAGGCTGCTGAAAACAGCGTTGCAGTTCTCAGTAGTGAGCTGCAACGAGCTTTTCAGCAGATCGGTTCACGTACATGCTGTCACGCATCCTTATAACAGCTATCCGGGCATATCAGTTGTGTATCTCCCCCCTGCTTCCAGGTTCCTGTCGCTTTTACCCAACGTGTTCTGATTATTCACTGCAGTCTATACGCCGTTACGGCCCCTATAAAGGTATGCTGTTGACAGTATCGCGTCTGCTTAGATGCCATCCCTGGCATCCGGGTGGGTACGATCCTGTTTCCTAGTGACCACGGAGTGTTTTCATGGAAAAAAGGACTATACTCGCAGTAGTACTTTCCATTGGTGTTTTCTATCTTTTTTCGTTTTTTTATGGTCCAGAAAAAAAGCCAGCACCTGCTGCTGTACCTGTTCCTGTTAAAACCGAGAATGTCGGAGCCGCACCTGCAGTGAGTGTTCAGACTGCAGCAGCGACTCCGGTGGATCTGCCCAAGACCGCCTCTACGGCTGATGTGACGGTAGAGACTGAGCGCTACACCGCAGTCTTCAGTGGTACCGGCGCTTCCTTGAAAAGTCTGACGCTGAAAGGCTTCCGGGAGACCAACAAGCCTGGCGCCGCACAGGTAAAGCTGCTTGCCAATGCCGATCCTGCCTTACCTTCCTTTTCAACCCGCGGTGTTGGCTTCGCTCTTTCTGCTCAAGCTGCCTACAGTTCTAACGTAAGCTCTTTAAAGCTCTCGGGTGGCGAAAAGAAGCAGCTTGTCTTCACCTATGTCGATGCTCAGGGGTTTGTTGTCCGCAAGACCTACGGTTTTGAAGGCAATGGGTACGGGATCGCTTTGGAGACGCAGCTTGTCAATAACTCTGCAGCTCCCATTACAGGTTCCTTTCAGTACCTGTTAACATCGCCCTTTGAGCAAAATCAGTCTGACAAGCGGTATGAGACCTACGGCTCCTCTCTCTATGCTGATGGCTCACTGCACACGGATGCGCCAAAGAATGTTGCCTCCGCCACCAAAAAGTACGACAAGGGCGTAACCTGGGCTGCCATCAATGATAAATATTTTTTAAGCGCCTTGCTTTCTGTTAACAACAGTATCGCATCAGTTGAGTTAAAGAAGGGGGCCACCGGTTACCTTGAGTCTGATATCAGTACGCCGGCATTCTCTGTTGCGCCTGGCCAGGCCGTGACGGTTGCCCATAAGCTGTTTATTGGACCCAAGGAGATCGACATCCTCAAGGCCCAGGGCAGCTCCCTGGAACAGTCCCTTGATCTTGGCTGGTTCTCTGCCATTGCCAAGCCGATGCTCTATTCGCTCAAATTCTTTTATCGTTACGTAGGTAACTACGGTATTGCGATCATCATCATCACCGTTATTCTGAAAATATTTTTCTTTCCACTTACCCATAAGAGTTACAAGTCAATGAAAGAGATGGGTAAATTGCAGCCTAAGATGGCTGCATTGAAAGAGAAGTATAAAAATGACAAAGATGCCATGAACCGCGCGGTCATGGAATTGTACCGTGATCATAAGGTCAACCCTCTGGGTGGCTGTCTCCCCATGATTGTCCAGATCCCGGTCTTTTTTGCCCTTTACAAGGCACTGATGTACTCGATCGAGCTGCGCCATGCTCCGTTCATGTTCTGGATCACTGACCTGTCAGACAAAGATCCTTATTATGTGACTCCGGTCATCATGGGTATCACCATGTTTGTCCAGCAGAAGATGACCCCTTCCAATATGGATGAAATGCAGCAGAAGATCATGCTGGGCCTACCGGTCATCTTTACCTTTATGTTTCTCAGTTTTCCCGCTGGTCTGGTTTTGTACTGGCTGATAAACAACATACTGACCATTGGTCAGCAGGCATATATCAACAAGCTCGTCAAAGACTGATCCGGTGCGCCATGTATATTCGTGATACCATTGCTGCCATAGCGACCCCGCTTGGTTCGGGAGGAGTGGGCATAGTACGGGTCAGCGGGCCTGACGCAGAGCAGATTGGCCGGAAGGTTTTTAAAGGATCAGGCACGAAGAACGGCGGTGGCTTTGAGAGCCACCGCCTTTTCTATGGCCGCCTGATCAATCCGCTTGACGGCGCTCTGATTGATGAAGCCATGGCGGTTCTGATGCGTGCTCCTCGTTCGTACACCCGTGAGGACGTGCTTGAGCTTCACTGCCATGGTGGCTATTACGTGGTTCGTGCTGTCTTGGAGGCCTGCATTGCTGCTGGCGCACGACTGGCTGAGGCGGGCGAATTTACCCGGCGTGCTTTCCTGAACGGCCGTATCGACCTTGCCCAGGCAGAATCTGTTATGGACCTGATCGCCAGCCGTACAGGGCGTTCTTTGAGCCTGGCCCAGTCGCAACGCGAAGGTCATCTGTCCCGTGCATTGACCGCCTTGAAGACACCGCTGGTTGATGCGTTGGCCTTGGTAGAGGCTCACATAGACTTTCCAGAGGATGAGGTTGATCCTGCTGTGTTCGCGGTCATAGAAACCAGAGTTGCATCGGTTTCTGCCGGAATTGATCGGCTGCTCGCGAGCTTTGCAACGGGAAAGGTGCTGCGCGACGGTGTTTCGGTCCTTCTGCTGGGGCTTCCGAATGCTGGTAAATCCAGCCTCTTGAACGCCCTGTCAGGGACCGACCGGGCGATTGTCTCAGCACTGCCCGGCACCACCCGCGACTTGATTGAAGAGACGGTCTCCCTGCGGGGGTTGCCGGTTAAGGTTATCGATGCTGCCGGTATTCGTGCCCATCACGCCGACTGTGTTGAGCAGGAGGGTGTCCGTCGGGCGCTTGATAAGGTGTCTGAGGCCGATCTGCTGCTTTTGCTGGTCGATGGCACTGCCCCGTTGAGTGATGAATTGTTGGAGCTGACTAGATCGCTTGCCGCGCTTCCGTATCTGCTGGTGGTGACCAAGTCAGACCTTCCTCAGTTGCTTGATCTGTCAGATCTGGCTGCACCTCTCGGAGTATGCAGCGTTTCTGCAAAGAGCAGGGCGGGTATTGATCTGCTTGCCGCTCAGATCTACGACCACTTCGTACAGTCTTCGGCCTTTTCATCCGATGCTGCTGCTGTGATCTCAAACGTTCGTCATCGTGATGTTCTTGTTCGTGTCCAACAGTCTCTCCAGGCCTTTGCGGATAATCTGCTGCTGGGGTTACCCCCGGAGCTGCTGGCCCTGGATCTCAGGGCCGCCCTTGGCGCCCTTGGTGAGATTACCGGCGAGACCACGACCGACGACCTGCTTGATCTGATTTTTTCTTCATTTTGTATTGGCAAGTAATGATGTTTCACGTGGAACATGGTGGCCATGATGCATAGCTATGAAACCAGATACGATGTGATTGTGGTGGGTGCCGGTCATGCCGGCTGCGAGGCCGCACTGGCTGCCGCAAGAATGGGATGCCTGACCTTGCTGTTGAACATGAGCCTCGATGGCATGGCAGTGATGTCGTGTAACCCTTCAATCGGGGGATTGGCCAAAGGGCACCTGGTGCGTGAGATCGATGCGCTGGGTGGCGAGATGGCGAAAAATATTGATGCCACCGGAATACAGTTCCGCGTCTTGAATACACGCAAGGGGCCGGCGGTACGTGCCGGTCGTGCCCAGGCAGACAAGCAGCTTTATCGTTTGCGTATGAAGCGGGTACTTGAACAACAACCGAACCTGCATGTCAAGCAGGGTGAGGTTACGGCGCTACATCTTGAGAGTGGAGAACTACGCGGGGTAGATACCCGCAGTGGCATACGCTTTCTTGGAAAGACGGTTGTGCTGACTACCGGTACCTTTATGCGGGGGCTGATCCATATCGGCCTGATCAATTACTCCGGCGGCAGGGCAGGGGATCTGCCTTCTCTGGGGCTTTCAGACCAATTGAAGACGCTGGGGTTTGAGGTGGGGCGGCTCAAGACCGGTACGCCGGCCCGACTTGATGGCAGGACCATTGATTTCAGAAAACTTGAGGCTCAATACAGCGATGATCCGCCCGTGCCGTTCTCGTTCAGTACCGAGCGGATCACCATGCCTCAGGTGCCCTGTTATATTGCCTACACCAATCAGCGCACCCATGAGATCATCCGTAGCGGTCTGGATCGCTCGCCGCTCTACGCCGGGATCATTGAGGGGATCGGTCCGCGTTACTGTCCCTCGATTGAAGACAAGGTGGTGCGTTTTCCCGATAAGGAGCGTCATCAGACCTTTATTGAACCGGAGGGGCTGGAGACGGTGGAGTATTACCCCAGCGGCATGTCCACCTCGCTGCCGATTGATATCCAGATCGCCTTCTATCGCTCCATGGTCGGTCTTGAACAGGTGGAGATCATGCGGCCGGCCTACGGCATTGAGTATGATTACGTTAATCCGGTGCAGCTGCATGCCACCCTTGAAACCAAACTGATTGCAAACCTGTTCCATGCCGGGCAGATTAACGGCACCTCCGGGTATGAAGAGGCTGCTGCACAGGGTATTCTGGCAGGCATCAATGCCGCCCTGAAGGTTCAGGGCAGGCAGCCGATTATGCTGGGCAGGCATGAGTCATATATTGGGGTCATGGTGGATGATCTTGTCACGCTGGGTACCAAGGAACCGTACAGGATGTTTACCTCGCGGGCCGAATACCGGTTGTTGCTGCGTGAGGATAATGCCGATATCAGGCTGCGTGAGATCGGCCATGCAGTCGGTCTGGTCGACGAGGCAACCTATGCCGGTTTCTGTCGCAAGCGGGAGCAGATCCGGGAGGAGCTGGAGCGGGTTCGCGCCACACGTCTGAGTCTGAGTTCCGAAGAAAAACGCTGGTGTGATCAGTACGGCTGTGCAGATCTGCAGAAGGGCACCAGTTTTGAGCAGCTGCTGCGCAGGCCTCAAATCGGTTACCAGCAGCTGCAGGAGATTGACCCGCAGGTTGCGGGGCTGCCTGACGCGGTGCGGGAACAGGTTGAGATCCAGGTCAAGTACCAGGGCTATATTGAACGTCAGCTGGAGCAGATTGAGCGGATGCGGAAACAGGAAGAGGCCCGGATCCCGACTGAACTGGATTACGGCGCGATTCCCGGTCTGACCTCGGAGGTGCGTGAAAAACTGGAGCGGTTCAGGCCCGATACTTTGGGGCAGGCGGCCCGCATTCAAGGGGTTACTCCGGCTGCGATTGCAATTATTTCGGTGATGCTGAAAGGCAGAGGAGAGCAGCCCGGTGAACCGTGAGCTGTTAACCGCGGCCGCTAAGGAGCTGCATCTTGCGCTGACGGAGCAGCAGTATGAGGCCTGTGGCTTGTTGCTGCAGGAGTTGCTGCGTTGGAACAAGAAAATCAATCTGACGGCGATCACCGGCAGGGATGCGATGACCGTCAAACATCTGGTTGACTCATTGCATCTGGTGACTGAGCTCAGGCCGGGTGACCGGATACTGGACATCGGCTCAGGCGCCGGCTTTCCTGCCCTGGTGCTTGCCATTGCCAGACCTGATTGTCTGATCACCTCGATTGATGCCGTTGGGAAAAAGATCAGCTTTCAGAAGCATATCGACCGGATGCTCAAGCTGGCAAATCTTGAGCCGCTGCATGGCAGGGTCGAGGTGCTGGCAACTGATCGGCCGGGTGGATTTAATCTGGTGACGTCGCGGGCCTTCAGTAGCCTGTCGCTCTTTGTCGAGTTGGCTGCACCTCTGGTGTCGGCTTCCGGAAGGCTGATCTCGATGCGCGGTGCTGATGGTGAACAGGAGGCCTTCTATCTGCGGGAATCGATTGCAGCCGCAGGATTAGAGCTCGAACCGGCTGTCAGCTACCGTCTGCCGCTCAAAATGGGTGAACGCAGTCTGGTGATCATGCGCAAAGCTAGATAAACACAGGGCTAGCGCAGTGCGCTGCCGAAAACTGCCCACAAGGGCGTTTTTTGCTGTGGTTGTTGTTGGACTATGGGTTTTTATGTAAAATTGTCTGGCGCCTTAAATTGGCGCCTTTTTGCTTGTTTTGCCCCTGGGGGGCCGATTTGTTGGCCGCCCCGGCATCTGCGGTTGCAGAGCAGGGCCAACTGCAGTAGAGTGACAGGCTTGGAACAGCTATGAAGATTAGAGTCTACTACGAAGATACCGATGCTGCCGGGGTGGTCTACCACTCCAATTACCTGAACTACATGGAACGGGCCAGAACCGAGTTCCTGCGTGAGCAGGGCTGCTCGGTGGCTCAGCTGGCAGCCGAAGGGGCTGTCTTTCCGGTGGTGCGGATGACGATTGATTTCAAGGCCGCGGCACGTCATGACGAGCTGCTGCAGGTAACAACCGTACCTGTGCGCGTGGGGGGCTCCTCCTTTACCCTGCAGCAGCAGGTGCTGCGCGAGGCTGATGGCCAGCTGCTGGTGCAGGCAGAGGTTACCCTGGCCTGTGTAACACCAGGGCTAAAGGCCAAGAGGATTCCCGCTGAGGTGCGAGAACTGCTGATACGGGGGCTGCAACCATGATCGGGCAGCGACAGACACCGGACCGGTCCGAGGCGCTTGAACTACTGCTGCAGGGGGACCTGCTGCAGCTTGGCCGTTGGGCAGACAGCATCAGACGTAGGCGGCACCCGGATAACCAGGTCACCTTTGTGGTGGACCGTAACGTCAACTATACCAATGTCTGTGAATCGCGCTGTTCGTTCTGCGCGTTCTACCGGGATCTTGACGCGCCTGATGCCTATCTGCTGGATCATGAAACCATTTTCGCCAAGATTGCTGAGCTGGTGGAGCATGGCGGCACGCAACTACTGATGCAGGGCGGGCTGCATCCGAAGCTTACCATTAGCTACTTTGAAGAGCTGTTCGGCGAGATCCGGCGGCGTTTTCCAACAGTACAAAATCATTCACTGTCCCCGGCAGAAGTCTGCCATCTGGCAGACCGGCATGGCCTTACGGTTATGCAGGTACTGGCACGTTTGCAGGCAGCCGGTCTGGCTTCGGTACCAGGCGGCGGTGCTGAGATACTGGTGGATGAGGTACGTCAGGCCATCTCGCCCAAAAAGATCGGCTGGAAGCGCTGGGGAGAGGTAATGCTGGCCGCAGCCTCGCTGGGTATGACCACCACTGCCACCATGATGTTTGGCAGCACAGAGACACCGGAACAGATTGTGGAACATATCTTCAGGGTGCGGGAGTTGCAGGCCTCGGGAGGGTCGTTCACTGCGTTCATACCGTGGACATACCAGCCCGGAAATACAGAACTGGGTGGCGCTACAGCCACCGGAGTGGAATACCTCAAGGTGTTGGCGCTGTCCAGGATCGTACTGGATAATATCCCGAATATTCAGGCCAGCTGGGTGACCCAAGGGGCAAAACTGGCCCAGGTTGCGCTGTTCTTTGGCGCCAATGATCTGGGTGGCACCATGCTGGAAGAGAATGTGGTGGCTGCGGCCGGCTGTTGTTTCAGGATGTCGCAACAGGAGATGATTGAGCTGATTCAAACTGCCGGCTTTAGCGCTGCCCAGCGCAGCACCGGCTATGCAATTCTGAGGCAGTTCTGATGCCGTTACTGCACTACACCGTGATAGAGCACAATCATCAGCTTGCACAGCTCTGTGCCGAGCTGGCAAAAGAGACCGAGCTGGCGCTTGATCTCGAAGCTGACTCCATGCACCACTACCGTGAAAAGGTCTGTCTGCTACAGCTTTCAAACCGTACGGACACCTGGCTGATTGATCCGCTGCGGCTTTCAGATCTTTCGCCACTGGGGGTCTTACTGGCACAGCCGGGACTCCGTACCGTGCTGCATGGTGGCGACTATGATATCCGTTCCCTGCACCGTGACTTTGGCATTGTGGTGCAGCAGATGTTTGACACGATGGTCGCGGCGCAGTTTACCGGCGCTACTGAGTTTGGTCTTGCTGCACTACTGCGGGAACATTTCGGCATTGAACTGGATAAGCGTTTTCAGAAGGCGGATTGGAGCACGCGGCCGCTGAGCACTGAAATGACAGACTACGCTGCCCATGATACGGCTCATCTGCTGGAACTGGCAGATCAGCTGCATGAACGGCTGGAGCAGCTTGGCCGTACGGCATGGGTGGCTGAAGAGTGCGCCCTGCTGGTGGGCAACCGGGTAACAGAAAAGGGTAACGGGCCGCTCTTTTTGAACTGCAAGGGTGCCGGTAAGTTGAAGCCCCGCAATCTGGCGGTGCTTGAGGCCCTGTTGCAGTTCCGGGACCAGCAGGCGCGGGAGGTCGACCGGCCCGCCTTCAAGGTCATACCGGCGGAGACATTGCTTAAAATTGCTGAACTGCTACCTGCCTCTGTTCGCGATATGAACGGAATAGCAGGACTGACGCCGCGTCTTCTCGGGCGCTATGGCGAACAGCTGCTGGCAGCTGTTCGCCAGGGGCGCGGCATGGCTGAAGCGGATCTGCCACGTTTTCCCCGGGGCAGGGGTGAGCCTAACCCGGGTATCAAGGCGAGGATTGCACGGCTCAAGACATGGCGTGAAGGGATCAGCAGCCGGATGGAGCTGGCTTCAGGTCTGCTGGCACCGAACTGGTTGCTGGAGCGAATTGCCGAGCAGCAGCCGGTGACGTTGGAACAGCTGCAGGCCATACCGGGGATCCGCCGCTGGCAGGTCGGGCTGTGGGGTACAGAGATGGTTGAGACTCTGGCAAAGGAGACGCAGACAGCATGACAGCGCCATACGTCAGTATTGTCGTTCCGGTGTACAATGAAGAAAAATCGCTGCAGCCGTTGATGGATCGGCTCTACCCGGTGGCACAGGCGCTGGGGCGTCCGTTCGAGATCATCTTTACCAATGACGGTTCACGTGACCGTTCGCTGGAGATGCTGCGTGGGTATGTACAGCGCTATCCCGGTGTGAAAGTGGTGGAGTTCAACGGTAACTTTGGCCAGCATATGGCCATCCTGGCGGCCTTTGAGCGCAGCAGCGGAGAAATCGTCATCACCCTGGATGCCGACCTGCAGAACCCGCCGGAAGAGATTCCCCGCATGGTTGCTGCCATTGAGTCCGGGCATGATGTGGTCGGCACGATCCGTGAAAAGCGGCAGGACCCGCTCTTTCGCCGGGTGGCCTCACGGATCGTCAACATCACCACCAACAAGATGACCGGGATGCAGATGAGTGACTACGGCTGCATGCTGCGGGGCTACCATCGCAACATCATCAACAACATCAACCAATGCGGTGAGTCCACCACCTTTATCCCCGCCCTGGCCCAGACCTTTTCGTCGAACCCGACCGAAATCATGGTGGGGCATGCCGAGCGGACCCTGGGCGAGAGCAAGTATTCCTTTTACCGGCTGATCCGGCTCAACTTCGACCTGATGACCGGCTTTTCCGTGGTGCCGTTGCAGCTGTTTGCCCTGCTGGGGATCATCACCTCGTTTCTGTCAGTCGGGTTTGCCCTGTTTCTGTTTGTCAGGCGTTTCATGATCGGGGCCGAGGTGGAGGGGGTCTTCACCCTGTTTGCCATCCTGTTCTTCTTCATCGGGATCGTCATCTTCGGGATCGGCATTGTGGGTGAGTATGTGGGCAGGATCTACCAGGAAGTGCGTAAGCGCCCACGCTACGTGGTCAGAAAGACCTACGGGTTTAACGAACCATGAAACTTGTCGTCTGTGCCTATCATAACGTCGGTTACCGCTGCATTGAGGAGCTGTTGCGCCAGGGGGCCGAGATCTGCCTGATCTTCACCCATGAGGATTCACCTACTGAGCAGATCTGGTTCAGTTCAGTGCGTGAACTGGCCGAGGCGAACAAGATCCCCTGCCTGACCAGTTCCATCAACGAACCGGAGAATCGTGAGCGGGTACGGCAGATTGCGCCTGATTTTTTGTTGTCGTTCTATTACCGCAACATGATCAAGCCGGAGCTGCTGGAGCTGCCAACGAGAGGGGCACTGAACCTGCATGGTTCCTGGCTGCCGAAATACCGCGGCCGGGTGCCGGTTAACTGGGCCGTGATCAACGGCGAGACCGAGACCGGTGCAACCCTGCATTACATGGTTGCCAAGCCGGATGCCGGTGATATTGTTGATCAGGAAAAGGTTGCGATCGCCTTCACCGACACGGCCCACGACGTCTTTGGCAAGGTAAACGAAGCAGCGGTGACCGTGCTGCGCAGGGCCTGGCCCAGGCTGGTGGATGGCAGCGCAGATCGCATCCCGATGGACCTTGCGGCAGGCAGCTACTTTGGCGGCCGTAAGCCGGAAGATGGCAGGATTGACTGGGCAAAAGGTGCCGTCCAGATCTATAACCTGATCCGTGGGGTGACCCATCCCTATCCAGGCGCCTTCACCGAGTTGAACGGCACGAAGCTGCTCATCTGGTCCGCCTGGCCGGTAGCTGGCAGCGGCCAACCCGGTCAGGTGGTCTCACTGAAACCGTTGTGTATCGGCACCGGCGATGGGCTGCTGGAGCTCCGCAGGGTGCAGTTTGAGGGTGGGCAGGAACAAGAAGCAACAGCATGTTCATTGAGCGAATCTGATCGATTCGCATAACAACTAGGAGACACTGATGAAAGTACTGATACTCGGCGTGAACGGTTTTATCGGCAATGCATTGACCCATCGCATCCTGACCACCACGGACTGGGAGGTCTACGGTCTTGATATGGCCTGCGACAAGCTGGAGCGGTCGCTGGGACACGAGCGATTCCATTTTCTGGAGGGTGACATCACCATCAACAAGGAATGGATCGAGTATCATATCAAGAAGTGCGATGTGGTGCTGCCGCTGGTGGCGATTGCCACGCCGGTCACCTATGTCAAGGACCCGCTGCGGGTCTTCGAACTGGATTTCGAGGAAAATCTCAAGATCATTCGCCAGTGCGTCAAGCACAAGAAGCGGGTTATCTTTCCCTCCACCTCCGAGGTTTACGGCATGAGCCCGGATGCCGAGTTTGATGAGGAAAATTCACCGCTGGTGCTGGGACCGATTGCCAAGGAACGCTGGATTTACTCCTGCGCCAAGCAGATGCTGGACCGGGTGATCTATGCCTACGGCAACCACGAAAACTTTAAATTCACCCTGTTCCGCCCTTTCAACTGGATCGGCCCCAAGCTGGACAGCATCCATACTGCCAAGGAAGGCAGCTCACGGGTACTGACCCAGTTTCTGTATGATATCCTGGCTGAAAAGCCGATTGAACTGGTGGATGGCGGTAACCAGCGTCGTTCCTTCACCTTTATTGAAGATGGCATCGATGCCCTGATGAAGATCATCGAGAACCGCAACGGTTGCGCCGACGGCAAGATCTTCAATATCGGCAACCCCAACAACGACCTGTCGGTCAAGGAGCTGGCCGAAAAACTGCGTGACATGGTGGCCACCTTCCCGCTCTACAAGGAAAAGGCTGACAAGTGCCGGATCGTGGAGACCTCTTCGGATTCCTTCTACGGCAAAGGCTATCAGGATATGCTGACCCGGGTGCCGTCGGTCAAGCGGGCCAAGGAATGCCTGGGCTGGGAACCAACCACCACCATTGACGATGCCCTGCGCAAGACCCTGGAGTTTTATCTGGTGGATGAGCGGGAGAAGCTCTCCGAGTTTCTGTAGGAACCGCCATGAAGCTCGGACTGCTCGGCGGCACCTTTAACCCGATCCATCTGGCCCACCTGCGGATAGCCGAAGAGGCCCGCGAGGCAGTCGGTCTGGACCAGGTGCTGTTTATCCCGGCAGCCGATCCGCCGCATAAACCGCTGGCCGGGGATGTCTCCTTCGAGCTGCGGGCAGCCATGGTACAACGGGCCATTGCTGCCAATCCGGCTTTCCGTTTCAGTGACCTAGAAGCGCACCGGGCAGGAAAGTCCTACACGGTTGATACCCTGACCGCCCTCAGGACAGCGCGGCCGGGTGACGAGCTGCATTTTATTATCGGCAGCGACTCATTTCTGGAGCTGGGCCTGTGGCACCGTTATGCCGACATTTTTCCGCTGGCCTCACTGATAGTATTGGAACGGCCTGAAAAAGCGATTACCGAGCCACTACAGCAGTTGCCGGAACTGGTGCGCGACCAGTTTGTGCAAGAGGCCGGTAGCCTGGTGCGACACAGCAGCGGCACCAGTATCCGCTTTGTGATCGGAACCCGGCTGGATATTTCATCCAGCCAGCTGCGCGAACGGGTAGCACGGCAGCAATCGATCCGTTATCTTGTTCCGCCTGAAATTGAATCATTTATTACCCAGAAGGGATTGTATCAACCATGACAGAAAAAACTGCAGAAAAGCCGACCCTCAGCCCACGTGAACGGGCGATCCGCTGTGCCGAACTGGCCAGCGACAAGAAGGGCTACGACCTCCGGGTGCTGGATATCACCGCCATCAGCACCATTGCCGATTTTCTGGTGATCATCTCCGGCCAGTCCGACAAGCAGAATCAGGCGATCTGCGACCATATCCGCAGGGAGCTGAAAAAGTTCGGAAAGGTGCAGGAGATTGAGGGGGAGACTGAAGGCAAGTGGATCGTGATGGACTACAGCGATGTGCTGGTGCATATCTTCCACGAGGAACAGCGCAAGCGCTATGATCTGGACGGGCTGTGGGAAAAGGCAGAGCAGGTGGAGCTGTCGGCAGCGCTGCAGGCCACCGACGCAGCCAACAAAGACTCGTTCACAATCTGATCAGCAAATGCCATGAAGCTCCGTATTATCTGGCTTGGAAAGACACGTGACCCCTGGATCAAAGAGGGGGTTGCGGAGTACAGCGGGCGGATTGGCCGCTATCTGCCCTTGGTGATTGATGAACTGAAAGATGAGAAGGATGCCACCCTGGAAGAGGGACGCCGACGTGAAGGCGAGCGGCTGCTGAAACAGCTTTCCCCCAACGCGGTGCTGGTGGCACTGGATGAACGGGGCCAGCAGCTGGATTCCGTCAAATTTGCTGAATTTATCGGCAAACATCGTGACAGTGGTACCACCGAGCTGGTCTTTGCCATTGGCGGTTCCTACGGTTTCAGCGATGAAGTCCGCAGCCGTGCCGGCAAGGTGCTGGCTCTTTCCGCCATGACCTTTACCCACCAGATGGTGCGACCGTTTCTGCTTGAGCAGATCTACCGGGCCTGCACCATCCTGAATAACGAGCCGTACCACCACTGAACCATGCCTGACGTGATCAAACTGGAAGATATCCGCCGGGTGTTCGGCGAGGATGACCACACCGTTGAGGCACTGCGGGGGATCTCCTTTACGATCGGCGTGGGGGAGTTTGTGGCGATCATGGGCGCCTCAGGCAGTGGTAAATCCACCTGCATGAACACCTTGGGCTGCCTGGATAAACCCACCAGCGGTACCTACTGGCTGGACGGCATTGATACTGCCGGAATGAGTCCGGACAGCCTTGCCGAGGTGCGCAACAAAAAACTGGGCTTTGTGTTCCAGGGCTTTAACCTGTTGCCCCGCACCACGGCCCTTGAAAACGTGGAACTGCCGCTGGTCTATGCCGGGGTGCCGGCAGCAGAGCGTCACAGCCGGGCCCAGGCTGCCCTGGAGCGGGTCGGCCTGGGAGAGCGGATCAACCACACCAGCGCCCAGCTTTCCGGCGGGCAGCAGCAGCGGGTGGCGATCGCCCGCGCCCTGGTCAACGAACCGGCCGTGATCCTGGCAGATGAACCGACCGGTAACCTGGACACCACCACCACCCATGAAATCATGCAGTTGTTCACAGACCTGAACCAGCAGGGGATCACAATTGTGATGATCACCCATGAACCGGAAGTGGCAGAATATGCCTCCCGCCGGATTACCTTCCGCGATGGTTCGATTATCTCCGACACCGCACACCAAGACTAAATCATGCTCCAACTCGTTAATCTCTCTAAAGACTATTCCGGTCGCGTTCTGTTTGCGAACATCTCCTGGCACCTGCGCAAGGGTGAGCGGGTGGCCCTGATCGGCGAAAACGGGGCCGGTAAATCAACCCTGATGAAGATCATTGCCGGGCTTGAGGAGTCAAGTGACGGTGATATCCAGCTGGCCAAGGGGGCCAGGGCTGCCTACCTGCCCCAGGACGGCATTGTCACCAGCGGCAGGATGCTGTTCCACGAGGCCCGCTCGGCCCTGTCGGAGCTGCTGGCCCTGGAAGAAGAACTGCACCGGCTGGGACAGGAGCTGGAGCAGATGCCCCACGATGCGGCTGGGCATGATGCCCTGCTGGCACGCTATGGTGAACTGCAGGAACAGTTCCGCCATCGTGGCGGCTACACCATGGAGGCCGAGATCGGCACCGTGCTGAAAGGTCTGGGGTTCAGCCAGGAGGACTGGCACAAGGACTGCGGCGAGTTTTCCGGCGGTTGGCAGATGCGGATCGCCCTGGCCAGGCTGCTGCTGCAGAAACCGGATGTGCTGCTGCTGGACGAACCGACCAACCACCTGGATATCGAGGCCCGCAACTGGCTTGAGCAGTACCTCTGCTGCTACCCCGGTTCCGTTATCCTGGTCTCCCACGACCGCTTCTTCATGGACCAGGTCTGCTCCAGGATCGCCGAGGTCTGGAACCACACCATTGCCGATTACCACTGTTCCTACTCCACCTACCTGATCCAGCGGGAAGAACGGGTCTCTGCGCTACGGGAGGCCAAGCGGCTGCAGGATGAGGAGGTCCAGAAGACCGAAGACTTTATCCGCCGTTTCCGCTATCAGGCCAACAAGGCCTCACTGGTCCAGTCACGGATCAAGCAGCTGGAGAAGGTGGAGCGGATTGCGCTGCCGCCGGAGCGCAAGAAGATCCGCTTCCAGTTTCCCGATGCCCCCAAGAGCGGCCGGATTGTGCTGGAACTGCAGGGGCTGACCCGCAGCTACGGCACCAACGTTGTCCTGAACAAGGTGGATCTGACCGTTGAAAAAGGGGAGCGGGTTGCCCTGGTGGGGCATAACGGGGCCGGTAAATCCACCCTGATGGCGGTGCTGGCCGGTGGCGAGTATCAGGGCGGCAGTCTGAAGCCGGGCCATAACGTGGTGGCTGATTATTTTGCCCAGGACCAGGCCAATGTGCTGGATGCCACCAGAACCGCCTATGATGAGCTGTACAGTGACTGCCCCTATGAGATGGTGCCCAAGCTGCGTGATATCCTGGGGGCGTTCCTGTTTTCCGGTGATGATATCCACAAAAAGGTCGGGGTACTGTCCGGTGGTGAACGTAACCGCCTGGCCCTGGCCAAAATGCTGCTGCGTCCCTCCAACCTGCTGCTGATGGATGAGCCCACCAACCACCTGGACCTGTTCAGCAAAGAGGTGCTGCTGGATGCCCTGAAGGGTTTTGACGGCACCGTGGTGTTCGTCTCCCACGACCGCTACTTTGTGAACGGGCTGGCAACACGGGTCGTAGAAGTGGGTGACGGCAAGCTGACCGACTATTACGGCGACTACGAATACTATTTGTCGAAAAAAGAGGGCGAATCTGCCCAGGCAGCTGCTGCACCGGCACGCCAGGTCAAGACGGCAGCCGAACCGGCGCCAAACGTATCCGCTGTAGCGTCGTTGCCCCCCCAGAACAAGGAAGACCGCCTTAAAGATCGGGAAGAACAGAAGCGCCGCAAGAAGGAAGAACAGGCCCGGGAGAAGCAACAACAGGCGATTGAGAAGGAGATCGCTACGGTTGAGCAAAAGATTGCAGAGCTTGAGACAGAGATGAACCGGCCCGGTTTCTTTGATGACCCGGCCCGGTTTCTTTGATGACCCGGAACAAGGACTGGCTGCCGGTGAGCAGCATACGGCGCTGAACACCAGGCTTGAGGAGCTGTACGCGCAGTGGGAAAGCTGCGCCTGAGATGGCCGCTGAATTCTCTCCTGACTGCAGCGCCCTGATCCGTTTTGAGATCAAACAGGCCCGTGGTAATGAGGTCTTCTTCATCGCCTGTCTGGACGACAACGGCTGTATGGTCTCTGCCGAGGCCATTGCCCGTGGCAATAAGCACGCCGTACCGGCCATCCTCTCCCGCGCCTCGGCCGGCCAGATGGTGCTGCACAACCATCCCTCCGGCGAGCTGACCCCCTCTGATGCTGATCTGGATCTGGCCTCGATCTGCGGCAACAACGGGATCGGTTTCGGCATCATCGACAATGACTGCCAGCGTTGCTATCTGGTGGTGGCACCCCATACCCCCCGCACCGGCGAACGGCTCAATTTCGATGAGCTGGAAAAGGTCTTTGGATCTGACGGGATGCTGGCCAAACACCTGAAGGGATATGAAAAACGGGATGAACAGGTGCGGATGGCCTTTAATGTCGCCACCGCCTTTAACGACAACACCGTGGCACTGATCGAGGCCGGCACCGGCACCGGCAAGTCGCTGGCCTATCTGGTGCCTGCCCTGCTCTGGGCCATGCGTAACGACCAACGGGTGGTGATCTCCACCAACACCATCAACCTGCAGGAACAGCTGATCAAGAAGGATATCCCCCTGCTGCAGCGCCATGCTGCCACGGAGTTCACGGCCTGCCTGGTCAAGGGGCGCGGCAACTACCTCTGCCTGCGCAAGCTGGGTGGGGTGCTGGATGAGCCGTCCCTGTTCCCGGACAGTGCTTCGGAGGAGCTGCAGGCCATAGCAAGCTGGAGTGAGACCACCCGCAGCGGTTGTCTGAGTGACCTCTCCTTCCATCCTGCCTGGGAGGTCTGGGATGACCTGCGCTGCGAGGCGGACCAGTGCGGACGTTCCCGCTGTCCGGAATTTAACCGCTGCTTTTTCTACAAGGCCCGCCGCGATGCCGCCTCGGCCCGGCTGCTGGTGGTGAACCATGCCCTGCTGCTGGCTGATATCGCCCTGCGCCGCGAGAGCGGCTACGACGCGGTTGCCATCTTGCCCCCCTTCAGTCGGCTGATCATTGATGAGGCCCACCACCTGGAAGAGGCTGCCACCGGCGCCCTGTCGGTGCGGATCAGCCGGGCCGGACTGATGAAGCAGTTGTCCAGGCTGGCGCCGTCCGGCGGCAGGGCTGGCATCCTGAGCGTACTGAACACCAAGATCGGCAAGGAACTGCCGGAAGAGCTGGATGCCCTGTATCAGGAACTGTCCGGCCTGATCGAGGCGGCCCTGCTGCCCCAGGTCCATGAGCTGGCAGGCGCGGTTGACCGTGAGCTGGACTGGCTTGCCCAGTCCTTGCAGGCAGAGCTGCAGCGAGGAGATGACCAGCGCGGTGGTGAGCTGAAGCGCAGGATTACCACAGAGGTGCGGGCAACACCGTTCTGGCATGAGCTGGAGACCCGCCTGAAGCGGCTGGGTGAGCAGTTGCAGGAACTGGCCGATGGTCTGGGGGCACTGGACCGAGCGGCTGCCAAACTGCCGGACACGGTCATGCAGACGGTCAACGGGCTGTTGACCGATGCCTTTGGTATTGGCCAACGGCTGGTGGCGATCAGCCGCGAGCTGGCCTGGTTTTGCACCGATGATCCTGAGGCCTGTTGCTGGCTTGAGGCCAAGCAGACCAGCCGGGGCAGCCAGGCCACGGTCTGTGTGGCGCCCCTGGATGTGGCAGAGACCATCAAGACCGCATTGCTTGATCCGATCCCCACGGTGGTGCTGACCTCTGCCACCCTGACCGTGGGCGGTTCATTCGGTTATCTGCGCAGAAGGGCCGGCCTTGATCTGCTGGAGCCTGAGCGGTTGCAGGAACTGGCCCTGGCCTCACCGTTTGATTATGCCGAACAGTCGTTGGTGGCCATCCCCCGTGATCTGCCTGACCCAACCAGTTTTGCCTTCCGTCAACCATTGGCCGAGGCGGTGCTGCGGGCGGTCAGCATCTCGCAGGGGGGCGCCTTTGTGCTGTTCACCTCCTTTGACCTGCTGCGTCAGACCCATGCCGCGCTCAAGTCTGCGTTGGAGAATCAGGGATTAACGGTGCTGCGGCAGGGAGAAGGTGGCGGCAGGCACCAGCTGTTGGCCCGTTTCCGCAAGGAACAGCATGCCGTGCTGTTCGGCACCGATTCCTTCTGGGAAGGGGTGGATGTCAAAGGTGATGCCCTGCGGCTGGTGGTGATTGCCCGGCTGCCGTTTCAGGTGCCCACCGAACCGATCCAGCAGGCCAGGGCCGAGCGGATCTCCAGTCTGGGGGGGGATCCGTTCCGTGAGATGTCGGTGCCCCAGGCCGTACTCAAGCTGCGTCAGGGTTTTGGCCGCCTGATCCGCAGCCGTACCGACCGTGGGGCCGTGCTGATTCTGGACAGCCGGATGGTCAACAAGAATTATGGGGCCCGTTTCAGGAAATCCCTGCCGGAGGCCGCACAGCTGATTGCGCCGTTGGATCAGGTATTCAGCCGGATGGAGCAGTTTTTCCAGTCATGGCATTGAATATGCTTTATGCAGAGTATTCCATTACAAGGAGGAAACAGCAGATGCGAATCGCAACAGCTCTGGTTCTGGCAGTAGTTATGGCGCTCCCGTCACTGGGAAGTGCCGAATCAAATTTCAATGTCAATGTTAATCTGGGGGTGCCGGTGCCGCCTCCGCCAACGGTCGTGGTGGCGCCCCGGGTGGTCTTTGATGCGCCGCCGCTCTTTCTGGCGCCGTCGTCACTGGGGTTCTATGTGGGAGTCGATATGTCCTATGACATGGTTCTCATTTCCGGCGTGTACTACCTCTTTCAGGGTAATCACTGGTACCGGGCCAACCATTATAACGGTCCCTGGGTGGTGACCCGTTACGAGCAGCTTCCGGCGCCGGTCAGAAAATACAAGGTGGAGAAGATCCGCTACTACCGCGATCATGAGTACCGGGCCTACCATGCGAATCGTGATCACTACCGCGGCAAGCATTTCCGGCCTGGCCGGGAGGATCGGGAAGAGTGGCGGGATGAGAAGGACCGTCGTAAGGAAGACAAGCGGGAAGCACGCGAGGAGTGGAAGGAACACAAAAAACATGGCCGCGGCCATGGCCGTGATAATGACTAGTTGAGACAGAAACGGCCCGGTGTACACCGGGCCGTTTCATGCAAGTACGGCGGTAGTGTTTCAGGCAAGTTCCCTGCGGCGCTTTTTGGCAACGAAGTTAAAGCACTGGAAGTAGGTAATGGCCACCAGCAGGAATGAGTAGTAGGAAACCGACAGGATCAGCGATGCCCCACGCCCCTTATCCACACTGGGCGACATGGCGATAAAGACCACAAAGGCCCCCAGGACGGAAAGCTTCCAGATGTCACCGATCAACCGTCTGCGGCGCAGCGCCACCAGTTGTTCGGGTGTGACCCCCACAAGGCTGGTCTCAACCTCCACCTCGACATCCTTACGGGCCAGCCACCAGGCAGGGTACATACAGATCAGCTGCACGACCACCGCCATGATGAAGCTCTTGACAAAAAAACCGGACATGCCGTACTTGGCAAAAACCAGCATGAAATTGTAGGACATAAACATCAGCAGACCCAGCAGGCCGACCTGCACCACATTGTAGATGACCGAGAGACGTCTGAGGCGGGTGAAGTCGTAGGATGCCATTATTTCTTCCTTACTTGCGTGTATTTAGTGGTGTCATCTGCAGCGGGTCTGGGTTATAACAGAACGGCGTTACAAATTCAACCAGGAAAGACGTGCCATAACAGATGAAGCTGATCCGTCGTATCTTTAACCCGGTGATCGCACTGGTTGCCATCCAGCTGGTCTGGGTGGTGGTGGTGGTACTGTGGGTGACCTGGTTTGTGGGCAGGCACCGTCAGCTGAAAGAGCTGGCCACCCGCTACAGTCCCGAGCTGCTGGCCCGGACCGAGGGCTGGTCTCCACTGGTGCAGGGGCTGCTGCTGCTGGCCGCGATTCTGGCAGGGGTCTATACCCTGTTTATCTTCTGGCGCCGTCAGTCGCGGCTCTATCAGGAACAGCGCGAGTTTATCACCCAGGTGACCCATGAGCTGAAATCGCCCCTGGCATCAATCCAGCTTCATCTTGAGACCATCCAGTTGCGCCGTCCGCCGGCAGACCGCCTGGACAGCTTTGTGGATACCATGCTGGATGATACCCATCGACTGCATTCCCAGATCGATAATCTGCTGCTGGCCGCCCGGATTGAGCAGCGCCGGCGCCCGGCTGACCGGCGGGTGATTGATCTCTCGGCCTTTGTACAGAAATATCTGGATGAAAACCGTGACCGCCTGCCGCCGGGTACCCGGCTTGAGCTGGAGCTGGAACCTGATCTGAAGGCGGCGGTGGAGCCGGATGAGCTGGGGACCGTCTTGCGTAACCTGCTGGAAAATGCCGTGCTGTATTCACCCGGTGTGCCGGAGCTGGAGCTGCGGCTGAGCCGCAAAGGACGCTGGGCGATGATCGCGCTAAAAGATCATGGGCGTGGTATTGCTGCAGAGGAGCTACGCAAGATCTTCCGCCGTTTTTACCGGGTAGAGCTGCCGGGTGAACGGATTCGCGGCACCGGCCTGGGGCTTTACATTGTCCAGTCCGTGATTGAAGGCAGCGGCGGCACGGTGCTGGCTGAAAGTGCCGGTCCCGGCAGCGGCTGTACCATTACCCTGCAACTACCTCTTGTGGAGAAATAATGAGCCCTAAAAATGATCTGACCTGCCAAATGTGCAGCCGTTGGGACGATGATGCCGACCTGCGGATCGTTGAATTTGAGTACAGCTATCTGATTCTGAACCGGGATCAGTTCTTTCCCGGCTACTGTCTGTTGTTCAGCAAGCAGCATGTCACCGAACTGTTTGATCTGGACCTCAAGACCCGCCAGGGGATGATGGAAGAGGTGACCAGAACCGCAGCCGCTCTTGCCGGTCTTTTTAAGCCGGACAAGATCAATTACGAGCTGCTGGGCAATATGGTGCCCCATATCCATTGGCATCTGATACCCCGTTTCAGCAGTGAGCCGCTCTGGCCCAGGCCGGTCTGGGCAGAGCCACATCCAGAAAGCCATCTTTCAAATGAAGGCTATCGTCAGCGTTGTGAACAGATCCGCCAGGCACTGGAGGTGGCGGTATGAAAAGGCCCTGCTGTACAACCCTGGCCAATGGTCTGCAGGTGGTTACGGTGGAGTTGCCCCACCTGCACAGCGCCGATGTGGCGGTCTACCTGAAGGTGGGTGGGCGCAATGATCCGGCCGGGAAGACCGGTCTGTCCCACTTTCTGGAGCATATGCTGTTTCGTGGTACTGACGACTACGCCAGTTCGCTTGAGATTGAGGCGGCCTTCGAGTCGCTGGGCGGCGGGATCAATGCTGCCACCGATGCCGACTCAACCTGCTACTACGGCAGGATCCACCCCCGTTTTGCAGCACAGGGGCTTGAAATCCTGGCCTCCATGCTGCTGCGTCCCCGTTTGGAGGGGATTGAGCTGGAGCGGAGGATTATCGGTGAAGAGGCGCTGGAGGATATCAGTCAGGATGGGGATGAGATCAGCCCTGATGTGGTGGTGGGGCGGATGCTCTGGCCTGACCACCCGCTGGGGGAGTCCACCGTGGGCAGTCTGGCGGATATTGCCCGGATAACGGAACAAGACCTGCGACAGCACCTTGCCTCCTGGTATCGCCCCAATAATGCCGTGGTGGTGGCTGCCGGCCCGGTGCAGCATCGGCAGATGCTTGAGGCTGCCGAGCGTTTTCTGGGGGATTGGCAGGGGGCAGTGCTGCCGGTTGTCCAACCGGTAGCGGCAGTACCTGCTGATGGCCCGCGTTGCCGCTTTGTCAGGGATTCTGACAGCCAGATGACGATGCAGCTTGCCTTTCGGGCCTGCCACCGGGCGGCACCGGAGCTGACCGCCCTGAAGCTGCTGCGCAGGATTCTGGCCGGTGGTGGCTGCTCCCGGCTGCACCTGGCGTTACGTGAGCGGCTGGGGCTGATCTATTCGGTCGACGCCTCAATCGGCAGTTATGATGAAACCGGTTGCCTCTCGATTGATCTCTCAACAGCACCTGAAAATCTTGCCACCGTGTTGCAGGCAACCCTGGAAGAGTTGCGGCTGCTGGCAGCGTCTCCGGTGCCGGAACAGGAGCTGGAGCGGGTCAGAACCGTCTATCTGGCAGATCTGGACTACAGCCGGGATTCGGTCAGCGAGATGGGGATCAGGTTTGGCTGGGGTACCCTGATGGGGGTGGCCCGCAGCATTGATGAGGACCAGCAGCTGGTTGCGCAGGTTTCAGCGGCAGAGCTGCAACGGTTGGCAGCAGAACTGTTCCGGCCCGAAAACCGTTTTCTGGGGGTCATCGGGCCGATTGAGAGTATTGATCAGCAGGAGATTGAACAGCTGTTACAACGGTAGTTCCGATTCCATTGGCTGGTGCAACTTCGTTGGCTCGTCGGTGACTCCTCAACGGACTGCCTGTACGCCTGGGTCGCCGAATCTCTCACCGCCTTGCTGCCACCCTTGAACTGGAATCGGAGTAAGGTCGTGTTACCGTTCTTCCAGTATGGTTACCCTTATTTTACCGATCACCCCCACCAGCGGGGCCAGGTCAGCCGGCCGGTTGCCTTCGAAAAAGGCCAGGTGGGTCGGGTCAGCCGGAACCTGGTTAAAGGTGGGATCGACCGCCACCCAGCGCCCCTCCAGCAGGCTCTCCGCCCAGCTGTGGTACAAAAAACTGGCCCCGTCCTGTGAAACCAGACCGGAGACAAAACGGGTCGGGATACCGGCGGCACGGGCCAGGGCGGTGTACAATTTGGCATGGGTCTGACAGTTGCCCGTCTTTTTGTTGAGCGCCACCAGGGCGCTGCCGCCATCCTCAATGCTGTCCTCAAGCCATTTGGCGGTCCAGCTTGCCAGTGCCTGGACCCGCTCCTGATCGGTCTTTAAGCTGGCGCTCACCTCCCTGGCCTTGGCTGAGATCTCTGCTGCTGTGGACTCAATCCCTTCCGAGGGCTGCAGGTAGCCTTCAGCAACCTGATTGGGGACCGTGTCGGACGGTTTGCGCAGGTTGCCGGTTGTTATGACCACCCTGCCCTGCTGACGCTCAACCTGTTGTGAGCCGTTACTCAGCACCGGGATCTGGTCGCCGTAACCGGTAATGGCAGCGGACAGGCCGCTAAGCTTGGCGAGCGGCTGCTGCAGGGCGGGTTTGATCCGGACCAGACTGAAATCATAGATCAGATCCTTTTTTGCGAGGGCCATGCCGCTGATAAAAGCGGCCAGCTTTTCTGCCGGTTCAGCCTTGGTAATAACCAGGCCGTCCCGCACCGATTCCAGCAGGGTGTTGCCCTGCTGATCAAGCCAGATGTCGTTGTCAACAAAGGGATACAGGTTGTTGCGCAGCTTCAGGGCCGGTTGTCCTTCCGGGGTCTTCTCCTCTCCCAGTACGCTGATTTTTACCTCTTTAACTGCCATCTCTTCCGGATCAAAACTGAATACCCGCAGGGTTTTTCCTGTTGGCGTTGCTTTAAAGAGCGGTATCAGGTTCAAGACTGGGCCCGGAAACAGTTCTGCCTTGGCTTTCAGGGTTTTCAGGCTGCTCTTGCCATCCGCCTCCCGCTTGATCTGCAGTCCGCCAGGAACCATCTTGCCGCTCAGGCGGGATTTGCTGCCGTTGATGGTCTGCTCCACCTCCAGCGTCTTCAAAACCAGATTCGGTCCGACCTGATAGATCTCCCGCGAGCTGGACTCTTTGGTAAAGCCCATTACCTTCATCCGGACAGATCCATCGCCTTCAATCCGGTAGCCGCCTTCAGGCAGGGCGGTGGTCAGTTGCCGGTAAAATCCGACCTGCTCATTGTCGATCAGGATGGCAAACCAGCGCTCTCCCAGCGGGGGGACCGTAAGCTGGTGCAGCGCAGCAGCAAAGGCCGGCAGGGATAAAAAAACGGCGGCCAGGGCCGCCGACAGCAGGAAAAAAACAGATCGTTTGAATCGTGACATCGTAAACTGTCCTGTTAGATAGAATGTCGCACTACGGCACGAACCGGCTACTGTGAGCAGCCGGGATCGCTGATGATGACCCGGTTGCGGCCCCGCTCCTTGGCCTGATAGAGCGCCTCGTCGGCGGCCCGCAGCAGGCCGTCAATGTCATCGAAGCAGGGAGAGGGGAAGAGGGCAACCCCCAGGCTGACCGTGACCCGCTCGTTGGCAAGGGAACCGGCAAAATGCATCCCCTGTACGGAAAGCCGGATCCGGTCCGCCACATTAAAGGCCTCTTTCAGCGAGGTGTCCGGCAGCACGGCAACAAACTCCTCGCCGCCGTAACGGGCTGCAATATCATAGCTGCGCAGCTCTTTCTGAATATGCAGCGCCACCTTCTGTAACACCACGTCTCCCTGCAGATGACCATGGGTGTCGTTGACCCGCTTGAAGTGGTCGATATCCATCAGCAGCAGGGCCACCTGGCCATCCTTGCGCCGTGCCCGCTGTACCTCTTTATCCAGCGCCTCCATCAAAAAACGGCGGTTGAACAGGCCGGTCAGGTGGTCGGTGTTGGACAGCTCCAGCAGCAGCTCATTGGAGCGTTTGAGGTCATCCTGCAGGTGTTTGATCTTGAGATGTACCCGCATCCGGGCCACCAGCTCTTCCGGATCAAACGGTTTGGTGATGAAGTCGCAGGCCCCCTGCTCAAGCCCCTTGATCTTCAACTCGCGGTCATCGTTGCCGGTCAGGATGATGACCGGGGTATCGGATACTTCCGGCCGTCCCTTCAGCATCCCCAGGAACTTGAAACCGTCCATGCGGGGCATTTCAAGGTCGCAGAGGATGATATCCACCGGCGATGCCAGCAGCTTCTTGAAACCCTCCAGGCCGTCTTCAGCCTGGTAGAAACGGGAAAAGAGATCACGGGACTCCAGGGTCTTGATGATCTTTTCCCGGACAGCTTCAGAATCGTCAATGATCAGTACACTGTCGGCCATAAGACTCCCTTTTTTACAGGCGAGGTTCCTGCATCAGGCGCTTCATTTCAGCAATGGTGGCAGCGTAGTCAGAACTGCCGAATACGGCGCTGCCGGCCACCAAGACATCAGCCCCGGCATGGGCGATCCGGGCGACATTGGATGGTTTGGCGCCGCCGTCTATCTCCAGCTCTGCCTCACAGCCGCGGCGGTCCAACATGCCGCGCAAGGCCTGGATCTTGGGGATACAGGCCTCAATGAACGACTGGCCGCCAAAACCGGGGTTAACGGTCATCAGCAGCACCAGATCAAGCTCTTCAAGGACATAGTCCAGTACATTCAGGGGAGTGGCGGGGTTCAGGGAGACGCCGACCTTCTTGCCCAGTCCCTTGATCTGCTGCACCACCCGGTGCAGGTGACGGCAGGCCTCGGCATGTACCACAATAATATCGGCGCCGGCCTTGGCAAACTCCTCCACATACCGCTCCGGTTCTTCAATCATCAGATGCACATCCAGCGGCAGGCTGGTTACCTTGCGTACCGCCTCAACCACCAGCGGCCCAATGGTGATGTTGGGTACAAAGCGGCCATCCATGACATCGATATGGATGTAATCGGCACCGGCAGCCTCGACAGCCCGGACTTCGTCGCCCAGACGGGAAAAATCAGCGGAAAGTATGGAAGGTGCTATCTTTTTCATCGGTCAATCCTTGTCCAGAGTTTTGGTTTTTTCAATGAACTCTGTGTAATCGTGCAGCAAAAAAGCCATCAGTCCCGTGACGGTGGGGCCAGGCACGCAGATAGCCGGAGCTGTCAAACAGATCTGCCCATGCAGGAAAGAGCTGAGCGCCATTTTCTACCACAAACTCCGGATGGCGTGAAAG
This sequence comes from Trichlorobacter lovleyi, assembly GCF_015239775.1. Taxonomy (NCBI): domain Bacteria; kingdom Pseudomonadati; phylum Thermodesulfobacteriota; class Desulfuromonadia; order Geobacterales; family Geobacteraceae; genus Trichlorobacter; species Trichlorobacter lovleyi. The sequence continues at coordinate 3,687,174 of NZ_CP058409.1, read as the reverse complement.
AAAATCCTTGATAACGGCTTCATCTTCTTCCCGGGCGGTGGAGCAGGTGGCATAGACCAGTACACCGCCCGCTTTTAACCGGGCGGCTGCCGCATCAATCAACAGGCGCTGGCGGGCGGCACAACGGCTGATTTCGGCAGGGGTCAACCGCCATTTCGCCTCCGGGTTGCGCCGGATGACCCCCAGGCCGGAGCAGGGAGCATCCAGCAGAATCCGGTCGAACTGCAGTCCCTCCAGATAATCGCTGGTTAGGGCATCGGCAGCCACGGCCTGAATGCTCGTCAGGCCGAGTCGCTGCGCCGACTCACAGATCCGTCGGATTCGTCGGGCGTTCAGATCCGTTGCGGTAACGCAGCCGCGGTCATTCATCAACTGCGCCAGATGGGTGGCCTTACCACCCGGTGCAGCGCACATATCAAGGATCTGTTCACCGGTTTGGGGCGCCAGCAGGTGGGCCACCAGTTGTGATGCCTCGTCCTGTACCATGAAGAGCCCTTCGTCAAAACCGGGCAGGCCGGTGATCTGACAGCGCTGCAGGATCTGGATCCCTTCGGGCGCGAAGCGGCAGGGCTCAACAGCCAGCCCGGCGGCATGGAAACGCTCCAGCAGGTCGCTACGGCTGATCCTGAGGCTGTTGACCCGCAGGGTTAGCGGCGGAATCTCGGTGGAGGCAGCCGCAAGTCCGGCTGCCTCGTTTTGGGGAAACTGCTGCAGCCACTGTTCCGCCAGCCAGCCCGGCAGAGAATAGGCCGCAGACAACCAGGCTACCGGTTGCTGGGCTGGATCGGGCAGGGTCAGCGACCCCTGCTGGCGCAGGTAGCTGCGCAGGACGCCGTTGATCAACCCTTTGGCGCGAGGAAGGATGGCATTGGTCAGTTCAACGGTGGCATGCACTGCCGCATGGCTGGGGACCCGGTCCAGGTAGCGCAGTTGATAAAGCCCCAGGCGCAACAGCAGCAGCACCGGCAGCTCCAGTTTTTCAAGGGGCTGCTGTACCAGCTGTTTCAGGTAGTGGTCAAGGGTTGCCTGGCGGCGCAGTACACCGAAGACCAACTCGGCAAACAGGCCGCGATCCGGTCCCTGTAGCTGGTTACGGGATAACTCCTGGTCGATCAGGTCATCGGCATGCAGGTCACTGCCAGAAAGCCGCTGCAGGGTCGTATAGGCAGCCTGGCGGGGAGAACCGGTCGCTGGTGTGGCAGGTTGATGTTTGGACATGGTCGTAGCATAGAACGTAACAGGTTGTATTGGCAATCATTTAAGACCCCGCTTAGGGCGGCGGCTGGGCAGAGATATGGCCGGCACAGCAATTCTTCGTAGCAGGCCGATTGCCCGTAACAGCTTGACATTTCACGCAGTCACGTGCTATGAGCATCCTTTCATTGCCACTTGAATTACGAAGGAGAAAAGTTTATGGAACGTACCTTTGCCATCATCAAGCCGGATGCCGTTGAGCGGGGCCTGTCCGGTAAGATCATCACCAAGATTGAAGAAGCCGGTTTTGCCATCGTCGGCATGAAGAAGATCCATCTTTCCCGTGCCCAGGCTGAAGGTTTCTACTATGTACACAAAGAACGTCCGTTCTTCAACGACCTCTGCAGCTTCATGTCCCGTTCGCCGGTGATCGTGATGTGCCTGCAAAAAGAGAATGCCATTGCTGACTGGCGGACCCTGATGGGTGCCACCAACCCTGCCAATGCAGAGCCCGGCACCATCCGTAAGGAGTTTGCCAAGAATATCGAGGAGAACTCATCCCACGGTTCAGATGCACCTGAGACCGCAGCCTTCGAGATCCCCTATTTCTTCAACAGCTTCGAGCTGGTGGGCTAACCATAAGGAAGCGGCCCTTTCACGCTGGTGACAGGGCCGCTTTTTTGTGCGGCGTATGCCCGATTCCCTCCGAACCGACCTCAAAAACCTGACCCTGGCTGCCCTGGAGCAGTTTCTTCAGGGGCAGGGCAAAGAACGCTATCGCGCAACCCAGATCTTCAAGTGGCTGTATCAACACGATGTCAGCAGTTTTGAGGAGATGACCAACGTCTCCAAGGCGCTGCGTGCCGAGCTGGCCCGGACTGCCTGCATCAGCCGTCTTGAGCCTGAGACCGTCGAGGTGGGCACTGACGGCACCCGCAAGTACCTGTTCATGCTTGAGGACGGCAATGCCGTAGAGTCGGTGATCATTCCTGACGAAGATCGCAACACCCTCTGTATTTCATCCCAGGCCGGCTGTGCCATGCAGTGTGCCTTCTGTCTGACCGGTACCTTCAGTCTGACCCGCAATCTGACGACCGCCGAGATCGTCAACCAGATCCTGGCGGTGCGGCGCGATGTGGAGGTGCGCAACATCGTGATGATGGGGATGGGAGAGCCGTTGCATAATCTGGACAACGTCATCCCGGCGCTGCAGATCATGGCTGAGGATAATGGACTGCAGCTTTCCTCCCGGCGGGTGACGGTCTCTACCTGCGGGTTGGTGCCGGAACTGGAGCGGCTGGGGCGTGAGGTGACCGTCAATCTGGCTGTCTCCCTGAACGCCACTACCGATGAGTTGCGGGACCGGATCATGCCGGTCAATAAGGCCTATCCGATCGCGACACTGCTGGCTGCCTTGAAAAACTACCCTCTGCCGGGACGGCGTAAGATCACCATTGAATATGTCCTGCTGGGGGGATTGAATGATACGCCGGAGGATGCCAAGCGTCTGGTCCGGCTGTTGTCTGATATTCCCTGCAAGATCAACCTGATACCGTTCAATCCCCATGAAGGGGCCGATTTCAGACCCCCCACCCGTGCGGCGCTGGATGCGTTCCATAAGTATCTGCTGGACCGCCATTTCACTGTGATCACCCGTGACAGCCGCGGCAGCGATATATCCGCTGCCTGTGGACAGCTGAAAGGCAAGCTGGATCGCAAACCGTCCCAGGAGTCTTCCGATGTCTGATTCGCAATGTAATCACCCCTTTAGCTGGGAGTTGCTTGGTGATCTTGCCGTTGGCCGCCCCTCTCTGGGACCGCAGGTGCGGGTTGAGGCGTACCGCCTGATGCAGTTTACCCTGCGGGAGGTGCTGGAACGGCACTACGGCACTACGGTTACCGACAGCCTGCTGTATGAGTCAGGTTACCTGGCCGGAAAGCATTTCTACGACCAGTTGGTCGGGCCGGTGGCAGACCTGCATCTCTTTAGCAAACGGCTCGGACAGGCCCTGCGTGATCTGGGGATCGGGATTCTGGCGATTGAAGAGGCCGACCTGATTGACGGGCGGTTTGTGGTGACGGTTTCCGAGGATCTGGACTGTTCAGGCCTGCCAGTGCTGGATAATTCGATCTGTACCTATGACGAAGGATTTATTTCGGCCCTGCTGGAGAGTTACAGCGGTCGCCCCTTTGTGGTGCGCGAGGTGGACTGCTGGGCCAATGGAGCCCGGACCTGTCGTTTTGTGGCCACCGCCTGCGAGGTGTGAGATGCAGCCTGAGTCCTGCTCACTCTATCAAGCCCTGGTGGAGAACAGCCCGGATGTGATCTGGCAGACGGATCATGAGCTGCGTTTCTGCTACCTGAATCCTGCCGTCACCGAGCAGTTCGGCTACAGCCCGGAAGAGCTGCTGGGACGCACACTGACGGAGCTGCTTGCTCCCGCCTCCCGTGACTTTGTTCTGGCCCGCCTGGCCGCCAGGATGGCCGATGAGCTGAGCGGCAAGAAGCTTGGCCAGCGTCTGCTCGAGATCCAGATTATCAGCAAAGCAGGCAGACTGATCCCCTCTGAGGTGACGGTTGCTGCCATCCATAATGATGCCGGCGATCTGGTCGGTTTCCAGGGCGTAACCCGCAACATCTCCGACAGGGTGCGGATTGAAGAGCGGATGCGGCTTTCCGAACGTAACTACCGTGAACTGGTGGAGCGTTCCAGCAGTTTCATCCTGCGTTGGACCAGCGACGGCACCATCACCTTTGCCAACTCCCATGTCTGTGAATTTTTCGGGTTTTTGCCGGAAGAGCTGGTCGGCCGTCATCTGGTGGGAACGATTGTGCCGGAGGTCGAGAGCACCGGCCAGAGTCTGCGCCAGTTAATAGCGCAAATCGGGGCAAATCCTGAACAGTTTCGTACCTCGGAACATGAAACCATCTGCTGGGACGGCAGCCGGATCTGGGTCGCCTGGAACAATTCGCCTGCCTATGATGAAAAGGGACGGCTGGAGATCCTGAGTGTCGGCCATGACGTCTCGGAACGGCGGCAGCGGGAAAAACAGCTGGCCTATCTGACGGTGCATGACCCGATGACCGGGCTCTATAACCGGGCCTATTTTGACACCGAGTTTGAGCGGCTTTCCCGCGGCCGGCGTTTCCCGGTCAGCGTGGTGATCGCCTCGCTTGACAATCTCCAGCTGACCAATGACGAACAGGGGCGGGAACAGGGCGATCTGATCCTGATGAAGGCAGCCCGTCTGCTGAAGGAGGGGTTCCGGGCCGAAGATCTGGTCTCCCGCACCGGTGGTGACGGCTTTGCAATCCTGTTGCCGGGGCTGGATGAACAGCAGACGGCAGCAGGCCTGATCCGCTTCAGGGCGGCGGTGGCTCGTGCCTCGGAACATGCCCCGGCGGTCTTTCTCTGCATGGGAGCCAGTACGGCCCATACCGGCAGTGAGCTGTTGCGGGCGCAGCGCGAGGCCTCGGCTGCCATGGTTGCCGAAAAGGTATTGAGAAAGAAACAACGCGAACAGCAGGAAAAAGAGCAGGAGGAGGGTGCACCGGAATGATTGGCGTGATTGGCGGCAGCGGACTGTATGAGATGGAAGGGTTGCAACAGATTGAGGAGGTAACGCTGGAGACCCCCTTTGGGCAGCCTTCGGATGCCTTTATTACCGGCGTGCTGAACGGCGTCAGGATGGTTTTTCTCCCCCGCCATGGCCGGGGACACCGGCTGCTGCCCTCCGAGGTCAACTATCGCGCCAATATCTATGGCATGAAGCAGCTGGGGGTGGAACGGATTATCTCGGTCTCAGCGGTTGGCAGTCTCAAAGAGGCAATCGTGCCGGGGCATATCGTGATTCCGGATCAGTTTATTGACCGTACCAAAGGGGTACGTCAGTGCACCTTTTTTGGCGAGGGGATTGTGGCCCATGTCGGTTTTGCCGATCCAACCTGTGCCTGTCTGTCTAACAAATTGTACCAGGCAGCGCAGAAGGCCGGCGCTGTTACCCATAAAGGGGGAACCTACATCTGTATGGAGGGTCCGGCCTTCTCCACCCGTGCGGAATCATTCCTGTACCGCAGCATGGGAGGGGATATCATCGGTATGACCAACCTGACCGAGGCCAAGCTGGCCCGCGAGGCTGAGATCTGTTACGGTGTGATCGCGCTTTCCACCGATTATGACTGCTGGCATGACTCCCATGATGACGTCACGGTGGAGGCGATCCTGGAAATCATCCACCAGAATGTGACCATGGCCAAGGAGATCATCCGCCATGCGGTACAGGACTGCGTGCTTGAACAGACCTGCAACTGCAGCTCTGCCCTGCAGTATGCCATTATAACCGATCGGGCCAGGATCCCGGCTGAAACCATTGCCAAGCTTGGTCCGGTCGTTTCCAAGTATCTACCTTAAGGAGTCTGAGAGTATGGGTATTGTCGTTGTTGGTACGGTTGCCTTTGATACGGTAGAAACCCCCTTTGGCAGGGGAGAAAATGTGCTGGGCGGTTCAGCCACCTATTTTTCCACCTCGGCCAGTTTTTTCAGTGATGTCTCACTGGTGGCAGTGGTTGGTGAGGACTTCCCCGAAGAGCATGTCAGCTTTCTTAAGTCGCGGGAGATTGACCTGCAGGGATTGCAGCGGATACCGGGCAAGACCTTTCACTGGTCCGGCAAGTACGGCTACGACCTGAATGAGGCCCAGACCCTTGATACCCAATTGAATGTGCTGCTGGATTTTAAACCGGAACTGCCGGCTGCCTACCGCTCTACCGATGTGCTCTTTCTGGCCAACATTGATCCCGAACTGCAACTGCAGGTGCTTGATCAGGTGGAAAAGCCGCGCCTGACCGCCTGTGACAGCATGAACTTCTGGATCTCTTCCAAACCTGAGGCGTTGAAAGAGGTGATGAAGCGGGTTGACATTGTGGTGATCAACGAGGGGGAGGCCCGCATGCTGACCGGCGAGGCCAATCTGGTCAAGGCGGCCCGTCAGATTATCGGCCTGGGCTGCAAGCGCCTGGTGGTAAAGCGGGGTGAGTACGGCGTGCTGATGTTTACTGCCGATACGGTCTTTGCCGCACCGGCCTGGCCTCTGGAAGAGGTCTTTGATCCCACCGGGGCAGGCGATACCTTTGCCGGCGGCTTTATGGGCTATCTTGCCAATACCGGTGACCTCTCGGAAGACGGTATCCGCCAGGCCCTGGTATTCGGCTCGGTGATGGCCTCCTTCAATGTGGAGGACTTCAGCCTGAACCGGATGAAACGCTTGACCTATCCGGAAATTGAGGCCCGCTACCGCAGCTTCAAGGGGCTGACCAGTTTCCGCGATCTGGGGTTTAATTGACAAGCATACTGATGTCTGGTAGTTTTTACGGCATGTTACGTGATTCATGCCCATTTCAAGGAGTCGCCATGCGTTATGGAACCCTGCTGACAGTGTTGGTGGCTGTATCCACACTGGCCGGCTGTGCCGCCACGTCGTCAAGCGGGCGTCCCGCCTCGTACCATTATCAGATGGGGGTCTCATTCCTTGAAGAGCGTAACTATACCGCTGCCCTGACCGATCTGAGTGAGGCTGAAAAGCTGGATCCCGATAATGCGGAACTGCAGTATAATCTTGGGCGGGCCCTGACCGGCAAACGGCGTCTTGACCTGGCGGAACAGCGCTATTTGCGGGCGTTGGCCCTGCGTCCCAAGTATTCAGAGGCCCGCAACGATTTAGGGGTACTTTATCTTGAAACCGGCCGCTGGGATAATGCCATCCAGCAGTTCCGTGCCGTTAAGGATGACCTGTTTTACCCCCGCCATGACCACGCCCTGATCAATCTCGGGTTGGCCTACCTCGGTAAGGGTGACTACAGTGCCGCTCTGGAGGAACTGTATACTGCCCGCTCTGCCGACCCACGCAATCCCATCGTCAAGGTAGCCATCGGTCGCGTGCTGTTTGGCCAGGGTAAGACCCAGCAGGCTGTGCAGGAGTACCGGCGGGCCATCGAAATCGCCCCTGATTATGCCCAGGCCCATTTTCAGCTGGGCCTGGCGTTGATGAAGGAAAGCCAGCTGGCTGCTGCCCGGGCAGCTTTTAAAGAAGTGGTCAGGATTGCCCCGGATTCGGAGATTGGCCACACCGCCATCGGTTACATTGATCTGCTCAGGTAGGAGAGCCTACTGTGGATACTGACCAGAACGCAGTCATCACCGAACCGGAAGTACATTCAGCAGGTTCCATTCTCCGCCGCTGCCGCGAATTCAACCATATTTCGCTTGAAGACGCTGCGGAAGCCACCAAGATCGGCAAAAACTATCTGCGGGCCCTGGAGGAAGACCGCCCCCAGGATCTTCCCAGCCCGGCTTACCTGAAGGGATTTCTCAGGACCTATGCTGCCTATCTTGGGCTCCAGGCCGAAGAGCTGCTCCAGTTGGCTGCCCAGCAGTCTGGAACGGTTCCAGCGGAACCGCTGAAAAATGATCAGGCGGTCCAGTCCCGAGGTGGTTTTAACTGGCAGCGCCTGATTCTGCCGGCTGCACTGCTGACTGCCGTAATTGTCTCAGCCATTTTCCTGGTTCCCTCGACACCTGAGCGGCCTAAGCCCCCAGCCCCCCAACCGGTAACACCTGCGCCACAGCCCGCAATTCCGGCCGCCGCAGTGCAACCGGCCCGTTCCAGTGCGCTTGCTGCAGCGGCGAACAGCGCAGCCCCGCAAGCCGTTACAACGGAGGTGCCTCAGGAAACCGTGGCGGCTCCTCCCAAGGCCCGTGATGGTTTCATGATCAGGATGAAGGTCAACCGGAACAGCTCTCTGTCGGTAGTTATCGATGATGCAGCGTCACAGGGCTACGAGTTGACCAGTGGCGACCTGATTGAGTGGAAGGCTGCCCGTACCATTGCCCTGGACCTGTCTGACGCAGGCAGTGTTGATATTGAACTGAACGGCACCCCCCTGAAGCTGCAGGCCACGCCGGGTAAACCGGCCTACGTCGTCCTCGATGCCAACGGGCTTCGCCGTTAGGACCGGTTGCAGAGCCTCTCCCACCGCTGATCAATAAAGGTTCATCCGGCTGTCTTGACAGCGTGCGACTCCGTGCTAGACTTACCTGAAAGCGGGTACTTTTCTGGCCGGGGTGTGGTGTGGCTGAGCAGCTCAAGAGAATTCTGGTGGTGGATGACGAGGAAAATACCCGTCTCGCACTGACGCGTCTGTTGAGCCGTGAAGGATACGAGGTCAAGACCGCTGCAAACGGACTTGAGGCCCTGAGCAGCCTGCGGAATAATCCGGCTGAACTGATCATTACCGACCTTAATATGCCGGAGATGAACGGGCTGAGCTTTCTGCGGGAGCTGAACCGTGAGTATCCCACCAGCAATGTGATTATGATTACCGCCTTTGGCGAGGTCGAATCCTATCTTGAAGCATTGAATCTGGGGGCCTTTGAATATCTGAACAAGCCGCTCAGATTGGAAGAGTTGCGCAAGGTTATGGGCAAGATGTTCCCGGCATCTGCCAAGCGAGAGGAGAACCACTGATGAAACGTTTTGAAAAGATTCTGCTGGCAACTGATTTCTCTGACTACTCTGAGGTCGCTTGTGAGTATGCCCTGAGTCTGGCCCAGACCTTCAACTCGTCACTGCTGGTGCTGCACGTCATCAATGAACCGGTTGATCTGCGCGGTTTCTATGTGCCCCATATCTCCTTTGAACAGCTGGAAAAGGAGATTGAAACCGGAGCAGCCAAGATGCTTGACAGTTTCTGCCAGGAGAACATCAAGGAGTTCAGTAATTTTGAAACATTGGTGGCCACAGGGGTACCGTATGAAGAAATAATGCGGGTTGCCACTGAAGAGGATATCTCGTTGATAATAATCGGCACCCATGGCAGGACCGGCCTGGATCATCTGATTTTTGGCAGCACTGCAGAGCGGGTGGTGCGCAGTGCTCCCTGTCCGGTCATGACCATTCGCCTTCCCGTTGCCACTCCCTGATGATCTGCGCTGACGAGCGGTAAAAATCCATGCACCCTGCTGACCCAGCGGCTTTGGCAACGGTTCTGATTGTTGATGACGATCCTGCGATACAAGGCCTGCTTGCGGCTATGCTCCTCCGGCGGGGCTATCAGGTTCTAACTGCCGGTAGTGCTGGCGAGGGGCTGGCATTGGTGGCGGCCCACAAACCTGAACTGGTCCTGATGGATTATCAACTGCCGGATCGGGATGGTTTGTCGATGCTGCAGGAAATCAAGACCCACCATCCATCCAGCTATGTCATCATGGCAACCGGCAGAGGAAATGAAGAGCTGGCCGTAGAGCTGATGAAGGCCGGAGCATCAGAGTACCTGCTGAAACCGTTTGATGCACGCCTGTTGCCGGACCGGGTTGATGCGGTCCTCAAATTACGGGAGATTGAGCTGGCGAATCAGGCGCTGCAGGCCGAACGCGAACACCTGCTGCTGGAGATTGAAACCTGGAACCGTGAGCTGCAGACCAGGGTGCAGGAGCGGACCGAGGCGTTACACCGGGCTCAGACGGAGATAGCACAGACAGAGAAGCTGGCCGCCCTGGGGTATCTGGCTGCCGGTATGGCCCATGAGATCCGTAATCCGCTCAACTCCATTTCGCTGTTCACCCAGCTGCTCGGGCAGGGGGTGGAAGAGATTGAGATCGGCGATTACCTTGGCAAGATCCTGAAAGAGGTGGACCGGATTGATGGTATCATCCGCAAACTGGTGGATGCTGCCAACCGCAGCCGGGTGGTGGTGGATGATATCCGGTTGGACCAAGTTGTTACAGATGCCCTGGATATTTTTTCTCCCCAGATTGATGCACGTCAGCTTCAGGTCAGTTTTACCTGCGCTGAACCGGTCCCGCCGATCAAGGCTGACCGGACTGAGCTGGAACAGATATTTACCAATCTGCTGATGAACGCGGTTGAGGAGCTGCCGCAGGGCGGAGAGCTGTCAATCCGGATTGACAGCCCTGAAGGGCTGATTGCGGTACGCGTCGCAGATAATGGCGGCGGTATTGCCAGTGACCATCTTGAGTCAATCTTCAAGCCGTTTTTTTCAACCAAAAGCCGTGGCACCGGGATCGGTCTGCCGGTGGCACGGCGTATTGCACGCCTGTACCATGGTGATGTTACGGTTGACCAGACATCAGAAACCGGTACGACCTTTCTGGTCACCATCCCTCGCGAACAGAAATCAAGTCGTAGCTGAGGAGCCATGACAGAAGCAGCTACTAAAATAGAGATTATCGATGATGATCCCTTTTTTCAGCGGATTTTGTCCGATGCCTTCAGGGAGGCCGGCTTTGCCGTGTACACTGCCAACGACGGCATTGAAGGGGTCAAACTCTATCTGGAGCAGTACCCTGAGGTGGTCCTTTCTGACCTGGTCATGCCCCGTATGGGCGGGGTCAGCACCTGCATGGAGATTGCCAGACTTGCTGGAGAGCGGCAGCCGGTCATCATCCTGTTGACCTCCATGTTTCAGGAAGGGCCCCACGAACATGAGACCCCTGAAATGGGGGCCCGCTTTCATATTCCCAAATCAACGGCACCGCTGGATATCGTGATTCTGGTTGAACAGCTGATCGAACGCGCCAAGACCCAGACTACCCTCTACTGAGCTATCATGCCCTTTCTTTTCCGTAATCTCACCCTGCAGCCCGGCGAGGATGAAGGACGTCTCGTCGTTCTCGCAGCCCGTTGCTTCGGGCTTGATGCTGCTGCCCTGCTGCAGTTCCGCATCCTGCGTAAAGGGGTTGATGCCCGTAAAAAGCCCCGGGTACTGCTGGTCTATACCGCCAGTTTCTGCGTGGCCGACGAGGCCGGCTTCTGGAAGAAGCATGGTGGTCTGCCCAATCTTGAGCAACTTCCGGTTGAGACTCCGCAGCTGTTCAGCAGATGCAGCACTGCGGAACCGGTGGTGATTGTCGGTATGGGGCCGGCCGGGTTGTTCTGCGCCCTGCGTCTGGCCGCCTACGGTATTGCTGCAACCATTCTTGAGCGAGGCAAGCCGGTTGAAGAGCGGGTCAAGGATGTGGCCCGCTTTTGGCGGGACGGAGCCCTTGACCCGGAAAGCAATGTCCAGTTTGGTGAAGGTGGCGCCGGTACCTTTTCAGATGGCAAACTGACCTGCCGCCTGCGCGACCCTAACACTGGCTGGGTGCTGGATCAGCTGATCCGTTTTGGCGCGCCGCCGGAGATCCGCTATCAGGCCAAGCCTCACGTCGGCACGGACCGTCTGCGCCGTGTCGTTGCCGCCCTGCGGGCCGGACTGCTGGAAAGCGGTGCTGATCTCCGCTTCTCCACCTGCCTGACCGGGTTGGTCTGCAGCAACGGTCAGCTCAGAGCCGTACGCAGCAACCAGGTTGATGAGCTTGCCTGCAGGCATCTGGTGCTGGCCATCGGCCACAGTGCCAGAGATACCTATGCCATGCTGTCCCGTCAGAATCTGGTGATGGAGGCCAAGCCGTTTGCCATTGGCCTGCGGGTGGAGCATCCCCAGGGGTTGATCGACCGGATCCAGTATGGCAAGCCCCACCCCGCCCTGCCCAAGGCAGACTATGCCCTGACCTATAATAACGACCTGACCCGACGCAGCTGTTACTCTTTCTGTATGTGTCCGGGCGGCCTGGTGGTTGCCAGTTCTTCAGAGGCAGGGATGGTGGTGGTCAACGGCATGAGCAACCTGGGGCGGGATTCCGGCCTTGCCAACAGTGCGTTAGTGGTCAATGTCAGGCCGGAGGATTTTGACGGAAAAGATCCGCTGGCCGGGGTCCGTTTTCAGCAACAGTGGGAACGTACGGCCTTTGCAGCCGGTGGAGGCGGCTACTGCGCCCCGGCCCAGAACCTGTTGGCCTTTATCGGTCAGGGTACCGGCGGATACTGCTCAAGCTACCGCCCCGGTGTGGTGGAGGCGGATCTGGCAAGCCTGCTGCCGGAGTATGTGGCGACCACCCTGCGGGAGGGGATTGTCTCATTTGATCGGAAGATGAAGGGGTTTGTGACCCGTGAGGCGACCTTGACCGGGGTGGAGACCCGCACCTCAGCCCCGTTGCGAATCCTGCGGAATGAAGACTGCCAGTCGCCCGCCCTGCAGGGCCTATATCCCTGTGGTGAAGGGGCAGGCTATGCAGGGGGGATCATGTCGGCGGCCCTGGACGGGGTACGGGTGGCAGATAAGATCGCCGAACAGCTAGCTCCGTGACGTGCCACTGCGCCCCAGCAGGATAACGGCACCGGGAACAATCATGAAGAGTGGCCACCATTTGTCGAGTAATTGACCCAGTGGCGGGACCAGGCCATGGTTGCTCAGCAGAAAGTAAACTCCCAGGGCCACCAGCACAATGCCACCGGTCCGTGACGTTTTGGATTTCATACCGCCTCCTTCCTAGAGACGCACCTGCCCATCACCGTAGACGATGAATTTTGTTGTGGTGAGATCCTCCAGCCCCATCGGACCAAAAGAATGCAGCTTGGTGGTGGAGATGCCGATCTCGGCCCCCAGCCCCAGCTGGCCGCCGTCGTTAAAGCGGGTGGAGGCGTTGACCAGCACGCAGGAGGAGTTGACCTCGCGGATAAAACGCTGGGCATTGGCATAATCACGGGTCACGATCACCTCGCTGTGCAGTGAGCCGTACTGATTGATATGGTCAATGGCCGCATCCATGTCGTCCACTACCTTGCAGGCCAGGATCAGCTCCAGATATTCGGCTGCCCAGTCTTCTTCCGTGGCACGCTTTGCCTGAGGTGCATAGCTGCAAAATGCTTCGTCCCCCCGCAGTTCGACCTGCAGATCACCGAGCGCCTTGGCAAAGGGCGGAATAAAGCGTGCCGCCACATCCCTGTGGATCAAGAGTGTTTCCAGGGCATTACAGACACCGGGGCGCTGCGTCTTGGCATTGATGATGATCCGGGTGGCCATCTCGAAATCTGCCGAGGCATCCACAAACAGGTGGCAGACCCCTTTGTAATGTTTGATGACCGGGATGCGGGAATTCTCCACCACAAAGCGGATCAGGCTCTCACCGCCACGGGGGATGATCAGGTCGATCAGCTCCTCCTGTTTCAGCATCTCCAGCACCCCTTCCCGCTCAGTGAACGGGATCAGCGACAGGGCTGCCTCAGGGATGTCCAACGCCTTCATCACCCCCTGCAGGATGGCGGCAATGGACCGGTTGGAGTGGATCGCCTCGGAGCCGCCCCGCAGCACTACGGCATTGCCTGACTTGAGGCAGAGCGCCGCAGCATCGGCAGTCACATTGGGCCGGGATTCATAGACAATCCCGATCACGCCCAGCGGAATCCGCATCTTGCCCACCATCAGGCCGTTGGGACGTTTCCACATCTTCGTCACTTCACCCACCGGGTCGGCCAGGGCCGCTACCTCACGCAGGGCATCGGCCATTCCCGTGATCCGCTTGGCATCCAGCATCAGCCGGTCCAGCATGGCATCGGACAGCCCCTTCTCCTTGCCCGCTGCCAGATCTTTGGCATTTTCGGCAATCAGGGGAGTGCTGTCGGCCTCAAGGGCATCAGCCATCTTCAGCAACATCTCGTTTTTAACGTTGGTAGACAGGCGCGCCAGGGCGATGGAGGCCTGGCGGGCATTCTTTGCAATGGTGACAACCTGTTCTGCAATGGTCATGATGATTTCCTCTTTGTTGTGGGTTTGGCCCCTTGATTGATAAGCTGCTTTTCTTCTGATTTCAAGCGTCGCTCGAGCTTTTTCAGGTCTTCTGCCGGTGGTAACGCTTCAGGCTTGATGCCGCGGTCTGTCAGCACCTTGCGAACATCCTGATTGTTCTTGATATGCTCTTTGGCGATGGTTTCTTCGTGGCGCAGATCATCACGACGGATGTTAAAATTGGTTATCTCGGTGGCAAAGTCCTTTGCCTTGATGGTGATAGTAGGCAGGAAATCCGCCAGTGCCCTACTGTCTGGCACACCCAGCCGATCTTTCATCTGCTGGGTGCTTTGGCCGCCAAATAAAGCGGTGTCACCCTTACTGCGAATTCTGGCAAAGCCGCTGTTGTCGCCGACCCGTTCAAAGATCAAGCCGGACAGCTCTTTTTCTGAAAGACTCAACTTTTGGCGTGCAGTCAGCCGCTCCTGTTCTTCAAGCCGTTTTTCAATCAGTTCAATACGGCGGGTCTGAACTGCAAAGTAGGTCTGTGCAAAGGCGATTTCCGTTTTACGGGGATTGCCATTCTGGGCAATCAGGTAGCAGGCATAGCGGGTGAGAGCGATATCCTCAATCGGTCGTTCTGCGCCAGAACCGATGTCGACCATTTTCCTGACGTCAGGAAAATGGTCTGCGACCGCATGACCAGCGGTTTGGCAAGCAGTTTTTGCCTTGTCGATAACCTTGGCAAAGTTCTCCCATTTGGAGTAGCCAAGCAGGCCTTGCAGGTCACGGGCAAACCAAAACTCTTCGCCGTCAATCTGTTGGGCATACTCTTCAAAGTTTTTGTGCAGTTGGATGATGAGTTCGTTTTTCATTATAGGACTACTCCATGAAAAATTATGTGATTACACATGACTTTCTATTCGTTCTGTTATGATATATGGACAAGCGACATAATTCATTGCTGCTTCGACATTCCACATAACCCGGGCTAAGCAGTAAACAGGGATTCCAATGTTCCCCTTAAGTGCCATGGAAGCGTCAAAGACTTCTGCAAAACCTGCAGAAAAATAACTTTTGTCAGCCAAAAAAGCAGTGCGCTGAACTCCGCTGTTGAGCTGAAAAAATTCAAATCCTTTTCTCTTGCTACCAGAAGGAGTCCATTCGGCAAGCGTTAACTCCCCTTGCATCCAAACCAGTTTTGTCCCCTGATAATTTTGGAAGTTTTCAAAAAGAGGATATGTTTTAATAAGGTGAGCCCAAAGGTTATGGAGCATTTGACGTGATGTCACGGAATATGTTCTAGACTCTTGGGTTGAGATGCCAGCCGTTGCAAAGAGTGCTTTTAGGCCTGCTGTGCAGCCTTCTTGTTTAGTGATTTTTGTAGCAGGATCTTGTCCAAAATGGGCTTCATATTTTCGGGAAATAAACTCCAGATCAAGATAGATAAGCCTGTCATCGTCAAATTTCATTGAACACACCTGTTGTACATCGAACTTTGGGGTTAAGTGGCTAGGCATTCCTTTTCTTTACGGCCTTCTTTTTTTCTGCCGCCACCAGCGGGGCGGTAAGCTGCTGGTAACGTTCAAACAGAAACGCCACTCGCTCAGCCTCGGTCTTGAAGCCGGTCTTGCCGTAAGCAGCATCTACTGCTTTATCAAGGGCTTGATGGGCCTTTACCAGATCAGGCGGCATGGTCAGGGGATCGTACAGGTCGGCCAGGGTTGCGGACGGATACTGTGCGCGGGTGTCCAGTACCTTTTGTGCAGCGGCTTCGATGGCTGACTGCTGTTTTTCGGTCGGTTCCGGCCAGGGGAAGTTGTTGTAGACGATACCGGCAGAGTAGCGATAGTCACTTTTGAGGCGCCCACAGACTGCGCGCATCCAAGAATTGTGAAAGGTGGAGCTGAGAATGCCAAAGTGATAGAGAGTGGCGTTGGGGATAATTAGGCATAGGTTGCTGGCAATAACTTCAGATGGCATAAAGCCAATTGGGATAAATTGACGCCGTTCTGAAGAAACGCTAGGCACAATTATGTACAAAGTGTCTTGATGCGAAATAAATGCAAATTGCGTCGGTGTAATAGCTAATTCACGTGTTGCAGCTCTATCGCTGGACAACCTGAACTGCTTGACCTCTTCAATCCTTTGCATAACAGACGGAGAACGGCGCAATTCATCTGGATTACAATTTCTAAGCCACAAACACCAACGCTCTATACCGTTTATAAATTCAACAGAGCCAAAATAACGGCGTAACCACTTTTGAGAGATAGGTTCTTTTAAAGCGAGCTCCAGCTTTTCTTTTGCGTCCAGCAAGAGATGACCGCCATCAATTGGCTGATTCCCAAATTTCATGGCTGGTACATTACAGATAGGCGTACCTCTTTTCAAAATCGGGATGTTTGGCCCATCTACCAGATAGGGGTTGATATTGGCAGCCTTTACTGCATGGGGTTCACTTTTGGGTGTGTCATAATCAAACAGCCACTTTTCAGCTAGATCCTGCAGGCCAAAACCGATAATCACGCAATGGACGGCTGCCTTGCCGCGAGCCTCACTGCTCCACTGAAAGGTGCGGTGGGCAAACTGAATCCTGATCCCCCGACGTAGCAGATCGGGCCAGAGGATGCCAACCTGCTCTCCCTGAGTGATGGAGTTGGTAGAGACAAAGGCGGCGCGGATTGTGGAATTGTCAGCCAAGTAATCGGCAGCTTTGCGGTACCAGCAAGCAACATAGTCCAGTACACCTGCCCCTTTGGTGTCGGGAAAGACTGCCGCAACTTCGGTACGTTGCTCGTCTTTTAAGAGTTTTGAACCAACAAACGGTGGATTCCCCAGCAGATAGGACAGCCGGTGAGGTGGCACAACATCCCGCCAATCCAGCCGCAGGGCGTTACCATGCACAATATGCGGCGCTTTCTTAAGCGGCAGACGGGCGTAGTACTGGCCAAACTCCTCAGATACCTGCAGGTTCATCTGGTGGTCGGTCAGCCAGAGCGCCACCTCGGCAATCCGGGCAGGCCATTCTTCAATCTCTATGCCGTGAAACTGATCCACGTTGACGCCAATTAACTGAAACACATCCAGCATCAACTGGTCGTTCTGCCTCACATGGCGCAGCACCTCCAACTCAAGCAGGCGCAGCTCACGGTAGGCGATAACCAGAAAGTTGCCGCAGCCGCAGGCCGGGTCAAAGAAATTCAGGTGCCCCAGCTTTTTCAGAAACTCAAAGAGCTTGTTACGGTTGTTCTTTATCCTGCCAAACTCTGCCCATAGCTCATCAAGAAACAGGGGACGGATCAGCTTGAGAATGTTGGTTTCACTGGTGTAGTGGGCACCCAGATTACGGCGGGCGGTGGTGTCCATGATGCTCTGGAACAGTGAGCCGAAGATGGCCGGACTGATCCGGCTCCAATCAAGAGCGCAGCAGTCCAGCAGGGTTTCCCGCATGGTCTTGTCGCAAGAGGTAATCGGCAACATCTCGCTGAAGAGCTGTCCGTTAACGTAGGGAAAGGCTGCTAGCTGTTCGTCAAGAGTCTTTGAACGTTTCTCCGGCGGGGTATCCAGCACCTGAAAAAACTGGGCCAGGTGCATGCCTAGGTCGCTGCCGTCTTCAGCCGTGCGTTGTTCCAGATAATCCTGAAACTGGCAGCGTTCAAACAGGGCGGTGTCTTCGCTGAACAGACAGAACAGCAACCGCACCAGCAGCACCTCCAGCGGGTGGCCGTCGTAGCCGGTGGCCTTAAACTGATCATGCAGCTTGCCCAGTTTTTCTGCTGCCTGGACGTTGACCGGGTCTTGCTGTCCAAAGCTGCGGGTCTGGTAGCCAGCTATGAAGCCAAACAACTGGATATGTTTGGAGAGTTCGGCAAGGGTAAAGTTGTGCTGCTCGTTTGTATCCAGATCATACAGCCGGAAACGGGCAAAGTCGGATACCAGCACATAGCGGGGCAGATCCCGTTCTTTCAGTCCGGGGAAGTAATCAAAGGCCTGTTTTGCCGCCCTGTCCAGATCCTTGCCCCGTGACTTGTGCTCTACCAGCAGCACACCTTTCCAGAGCAGGTCTATGAAGCCACCGGCGCCATCTCCCTTTTTAACCGGCGCTTCAAAGGAGGCCACCCGGCGACGGGTAATGCCAAAGACATTAAAGAAACCATCCCAAAAGCTTTTTGCCTCGGCATCTTCTGAGCTTTCATCAGCCCATTCGCGGGAAAAGGTCAGGGCACGGTCGCGTATTTCATTCCAGGACAGCGGCATCAGGGCTGCGCCTCCACTCCTTCAGCCAACTCCCCTAGAACCCGTTCATAGACATCCCGGATCCCTTCGGTGGTGGCTTCATAATCTTTTAAAAGGGCCTCGCCGGGGTGTCGCAGGCGCGGGTCATAGGCCAGCCGCCGGGCCAGTTTGTCCAGGTAGTGCTGGTCTCCGGCCAGGTCGTTGATGGAGTGATCATGCAGCAATCGTAGCCGGTTTTCCAGTTTGCGCAGGAATTTGTAGCCGGCAATCAGGGTATCTGCCTGTTGTTCGGTAATAATACCCAGGGTCTGGACCTCTTTGAGCGCTACCACCGTGTTCTGGACGCGCAGCTCCGGGTAGTGCTGGCCGTAACGCAGTTGCAGATACTGGGCGATGAACTCGACATCCACCATGCCGCCACGGCCGGTCTTGATATTATAGGAGCCGGCGGTCTCTTTGGCGATCTCGTTTTCCATCCGCATCCGCAGGCGGTGGATCTCCTGACGTCCTTCATCGCCCAGTGATGCGCCATAGACGGTCTGGCGGATAACGGCATCAATACTTGAGCGCAAGGTCGGCTCACCGATCACCACCCGGGCCTTGGCCAGGGCCTGGCGTTCCCAGGTCTGGGCCTCGGTACGGTGGTAGGTCAGGAATGACTCCAGCGAGGTGACCAGCGGGCCGGCATTGCCGGAGGGGCGCAGCCGGGTGTCCAGCTTGTAGACGTAGCCTTCGCGGGTGGCGGTGGAGAGGATCGAGATCAGCTTCTGGGCCAGCTTGGCAAAATACTCGTGATTGCTGATCTGTTTCTCGCCGTTGGTGTTTCCCTGGTGGTCGTAGATGAAGATGATATCCAGGTCTGAGTGGTAATTCAGTTCTTCGCCACCCAGTTTGCCCATGCCGATAATGGCCAGGCTTGCGCTGTGAAACTGGCCTAGGTCCTGATAGCCGGGGCGACCGAAGCGGGCCAGTTCCGTGGTGGCCAGACGGTAGGCCTCTTCCAGGCAGACCTCAGCCAGGCAGGAAAGCTGGGAGGCGATCGCCCCCTGCCCCAGGTGGCCGTGGATATCGTTCAGGCCGATTCGCAGGAACTCTTCGTTGCGGTAGCGGCGCAAGACATCCAGCCGCTCCTCGAAATCCTCCGCCTGCAGCAGCAGGCTTGAGAGCTCTTCATCCATGACCTCCCGCGGTTTGACCATGGAGGCGTAGGTGTGAGCCACCATGGACTCCAGCAGTTCCGGATGGCCGATCAGGATCTTGGACAGGAAGGCCGAGGTGCCGAACAGGGTGGCCAGCAGCCGCAGGGCGTCATGATTTTCAGCCAGCAGGGCGTAGCAGGAGGGCCTGCCGCTGATCACCGTCAGAAAACGTTCGGCATGGGCCAGGGCCATATCCGGATCAGCCGCTTCAAGCAGCGCCTGCAGGAATGGCGGGGCGATCTGGGCGTGGATGCGACGGTTGCGTTCGGTGATGTTGCCTTTGACCGGCCCGCTGCGCAGCATTGCCAGGTTTTCAAAGGCCCGGTCCACATCCTCAAGCCGGCGCTCGGCCAGCATATCCTTGACCAGATCCGGCTCGGCCTTGGTATCCAGCAGGTAGAGGATTTCCGGCTTGGCCTGCTGGTGTTGCAGCTGTTCATCGCGGCTGTGGAACAGGCTGCCGTAGATGGCGGCCACCCGCTGGCGATGCTGCTCCAGGGTTTCCCTGAAGCGCTGCAGGCCGTTATCCCGCAGGAAACCGCTACGGCGGGCCAGTGCCAGCAGTTCATCCTCTTTTGTCGGTAGGCTGTGGGTCTGACGCTCCTGTACCACCTGGATGCGGTGTTCAACCGTACGCAGGAAACGGTAGGCCTCGCTCAACTGCTGCCGGTCGTCATCGCTGATCAGCTTGGCCTCTGCCAGAAGATCAAGTGCTATCAGTGAGTTGCGTTCGCGCAGCCGGGGCATCTTGCCGGCGTAGACCAGCTGCAGGGCCTGGATAAAGAATTCGACCTCCCGGATGCCCCCCCTGCCCAGCTTCAGGTTGATTTCCCCTTCACGGTTGCGGGTCAGAGAGGCGTCAATCTTCTGCTTCATCAGCTTCATGTCCTCGATCAGGGTGTAGTCGAGGTATTTACGATACACAAAGGGGATCAGGGTTTGCAGCAGCTGCTCACCCAACTCCCGGGAACCGGCCACCGGGCGGGCCTTGAGCATGGCGGTGCGCTCCCAGGACTGTCCCCAGGATTCGTAGTAGATCTCGGCGGAACGCAGCGACACGGCCATGTCACCGGATTTCCCTTCCGGCCTCAGTCCCACGTCAACCCGGAAGACAAAGCCGTCTTCCGTGACCTGGTTCATGGCCTTGGTTACCAACTCGGCCAGTTTGTTGAAGAAGGTGTGCAGCGAGATCACGCCCTTGCGTCCGCCACGGCCATCGTCAATCCCGGCGGTTTCACCCTTGTCGGTCTCATAAAAGAAGATGATGTCGATGTCAGAGGAGAAGTTCAGTTCCCGTCCACCAAACTTGCCCATACCCAGGATGGTCATGACGGTCGGGCGGAGACCGTCGGCGGTCTCCTTGAGCGGGATGCCGTAATCCTGAACCAGCAGGCGATGGCAGGTCTCGTAGGCGACCTGCAGTGTCGCCGAAGCCAGATCCGACAACTCTCTGGTCACCTCTTCCAGCGGCGCCAGACCGTTCAGGTCACGGGCGGCAATCCGCAGGATCTCAAAACGTTTGAAGCTGCGCAGCACCTTCATCAGGCCCTGCAGGTCTTCATGCTCAGGGGTGCTCCGGCGCAGAGCGGCCAGCAGTTCAGTCCTGGTATGTGACTGCTCCAGCTCATTGTCGGTAAAGAGGCGGGAGAAGAAGACCGGTTCCTTGAAGATCAGGTTGGTCAGAAACGGTGACGCGCCGCACAGGAACATGCACTGGCCCAGCCGTCTGCGGTTGGCAATCAGAGCGTCCAGGTGGGAACGGTCCAATACCCCGACCAGACGTTCAAAACCGTTCAGGGCCATGTCCGGTGAGGGGGTATGCAGTGCTGCCAGGGCGATCTTCAGTAGAGGTTCAACGGAAAAAGAGGCGGCCATCAGCAGCAGGTTGGTGGCCGAACGGGTACCATAGGCAAAGCCGGACTGCTCCAGCAGCCGGATCAGCTCCTGGTCACGGGACGGTTCATCCTCCATTGCCATGATCCAGGAAAAACGGTGGTCAAAACGGGCGCCGGGCATATCAGACTGCAGCCAGGGCTGCCAGCTCCCGTATATAGTCGCCCCGGGCCACGCCGTGCTCGGTAATGATGGCGGTAATGTACTTTGCCGGTGTTACGTCAAAGGAAGGGTTGCGTACCTTGACCCCCTCCGGCGCAATCGGCAGGCCGCGGATATGGGTGACTTCAGTGCTGGGGCGCTCTTCAATCGGGATCCGGGAACCGTCCGCCAGGGACAGGTCAAGGGTGGAGACCGGCGCCGCCACATAGAACGGGATGCCATGCTCTCTGGCCAGTACCGCCACGCTGAAGGTGCCGATCTTGTTGGCTGTATCGCCGTTGGCGGCAATCCGGTCCGCGCCGACCACGCAGCAGGTGATCTCACCCCGCGACATGAAGAAGCCGGCCATATTGTCCGAGATCAGGGTCACCGGGATACTGTCCTTCATCAGTTCCCAGGTGGTCAGTCGGGCACCCTGCAGCCAGGGGCGGGTCTCATCGGAAAAGACCTGGATCTTTTTACCAGCCTCATGGGCCGCCCGGATCACCCCCAGGGCGGTGCCGTAGCCTGCGGTTGCCAGGCCGCCGGCGTTGCAGTGGGTCAGGATGGTTGCCCCTTCTGGGATCAGCTCTGCGCCGTGCCTGCCGATGTCTTTACAGATCGCCAGGTCTTCCTCTTCAATCCGGATCGCCTCTTCCTTCAGCCCGGTCCGGATCATTTCCAGCGGGTTGCCTTTGAGAGACAGTGCCTTCTGTTTCATCCGTTCAATCGCCCAGAACAGGTTGACTGCCGTGGGCCGGGTGCGTGCCATCACGTCGCAGACATTTTCCAGCTGCCGGAAGAACGATTCCTGGGTGTCGGCAATGATCTCCCGCGCTCCCAGGGCAACCCCCATGGCAGCAGCCACACCAATGGCCGGTGCGCCCCGTACCACCATCCCCTTGATCGCATCTGCCACGGCGTTGAAATCGGTATAGCGCTGGTAGACCTCTTCCATCGGCAGACGGGTCTGGTCAATCATGATCACGGCGTCGTCGCGCCATTCTATGGTACGGAAGGACATCAGGGCACCTCGTTTTATTTGTTGTTCGGAACAGTTATAACGTCGGCCACGGTCTGTTTCAAGCAAAAGCCGTACAGGGATGGATCTGAAGGGTTGCCGGTCAGCTGTTGATGCCGTATGTGCCATGTTAAAGCGTAAAAATCAATTGACAAAATAGATAAAATAAATAACATGCGCAGGCATTTTGTGAGCAGCGGCAGACCGATGGACTAGTAGCTCAGCTGGTAGAGCAGGCGACTCTTAATCGTCAGGTCGTAGGTTCGAACCCTACCTGGTCCACCATCTCTTTGCCGCCCGCCGCTCTATTGGGATGGTGCTGGCTGCTGGAGCAGCGTAACGATGATGGGGTATCGCCAAGCGGTAAGGCAACGGACTCTGACTCCGTCACCGCAGGTTCGAATCCTGCTACCCCTGCCAATCACCCGACAAATTAAATTCTGTCTGGGAGATTGACTTTTGCAGTAGCGGTTATTATTATTTTTGTACATCAGTTAACTCCGCCCGAAAGGAGAATCCTGTCATGTGGACTGCACACTTTAGAATCCGTCCGGTATCCCACTGCAAGGAAGGGTGCCGAAGCTAGCCTGCCGATGAGCTGTCGGCAGGCAGACAACACGAACCCCGTGTCGGTTGACACGGGGTTTTTTTGTGCGTAATCTGCTGAATCATGAAAAAATATCTCATCATAGCCGCCATACTTTTTGTTGCCATTGCCGCCGGAGTCTGGTTCTTTTTCGGGCGTACCCCCAAGCTCAGCTACAAGACGGTCCCGCTTGAAAAAGGGAACATTGTTGCCGCCATCTCAGCCACCGGCACGGTAAATCCGGTCACCACGGTGCAGGTCGGCTCCCAGGTCTCCGGTACCATTCAAAAACTGCTGGTTGATTATAACTCACGGGTAAAAAAGGGGCAGGTAATTGCCGAGATCGATCCGGCCCTGTTTCTGGCCCAGGTTGAGCAGGCCAGGGGCAACTTTCTGAATGCCCAGGCCAACCTGCAGAAGGCAAAAGTCGCCCTGGCCGATGCAAAACGGACCCTGGAGCGGAACAGGCAGCTGATCAACCAGGGGATTGTGGCCCAGAGCGATTTTGATGCCTCCCAGACCGCCTATGATTCAGCCCTGGCCGGGATCAAATCGGCTGAGGCCGGAGTAACCCAGTACCGCGGCACCCTGATGCAGGCTGAGACCAACCTGAAAAACTCGGTGATCCGCTCACCGGTGGACGGCATTGTTATTTCACGCAGTATTGATGTGGGCCAGACCGTGGCCGCCTCGTTTCAGACACCGACCCTGTTCTCCATTGCCCGTGACCTGACCAAGATGCAGATTGAAACCAGCGTGGATGAGGCCGATATCAGCCGTACCCGCCTGGATCAGGCCGTTACCTTTACGGTTGACGCCTACCCTGACCGCAGCTTCAAGGGGCGGGTTACCCAGGTCCGCTCTGCCCCGATTACTGTTCAGAATGTGGTCACCTATATTGTGGTGGTACAGGTGGATAACAAAGACCTGCGTCTTAAACCCGGCATGACCGCCAACGTCTCGATTGAGACCGGCCGTCGTGACGGTGTCCTGAAGCTGCCGGCTGCAGCGCTGCGCTTCCGCCCCAAGTCAGACGTGGATAAGAAGGCGGCCAAAGCGGGCCAAAGACCGGCAGGGAGCGGTAAAGGGAAGCCTGGTGGGGCACAGCAGAAGGTCTATCTGTTGAAGGAGGGCCAGCCGGTAGCGCTAACGGTTACCACCGGCCTTGGTGACTCCAGCTTTGTCGAGCTTGTTGAGGGCAGCCTGAAGGAAGGTGATCAGGTGATAATTGAACAGATTGATAATTCAAAGAAAAAGGCAGCCGGAAGCAGTGCTTCACCCATGGGCCCTCGTTTTTAAGAAGGAGTTGAGCGGATGAAAAAACCTTTGATGCTGATGATCCTGGATGGCTGGGGCATTAATCCCTGTCCTGACAGCAATGCCGTTGCCATGGCCAAGGCCCCCAATCTGGCCGGATACCTGCAGGAGTTTCCCCATGTGCAGATCAAGACATCCGGTATGGCGGTGGGGTTGCCGGAAGGCCAGATGGGCAACTCCGAAGTAGGGCACCTTAACCTGGGCGCCGGCCGGATCGTCTATCAGGACTTTACCCGCATCACCAAGTCAATCCAGGATGGCGACTTCTTCACCAATCCGGTGTTGCTGGACTGCATTGCCAAGGTCAGGGCCAGTGGCGGCCGTCTGCACCTGGCAGGGCTGTTGTCCGATGGTGGCGTCCACTCCCACAACAGCCATCTCTATGCCCTGGTTGAACTGGCCAGGCAGCAGGGGCTGACAGAGGTATTCATACACTGCCTGCTGGACGGACGTGATACCCCTCCCCAGAGCGGCGCCGGCTACCTTGAAGAGCTTGAGGCCGAGCTGGCCAGGATCGGCTGCGGCACGATTGCCACGGTGATGGGGCGCTACTACGCCATGGACCGGGACAATCGCTGGGAACGGGTTGAAAAGGCCTATAATGCGCTGGTGATGGGGCAGGGAGCATGCCGTGCTTCATCCGCCGAGGCGATCCAATCCAGTTATGCCGCCGGTCTGCATGATGAATTTGTGTTGCCCTGTGTGATCTGTGCTGATGCGGCACCGCTCGGTACCGTCAATGACGGTGACGGTATCATCTTCTTTAACTTCCGTTCTGACCGGGCCCGGGAGATCACCCGTAGCCTGACCTTCAAGGATTTTGACGGGTTTCAGCGCCAGCGGGTTCCGCAGCTGGCAGCCTATGTCTGTATGACCGAGTACGATGCCACCTTTGGCCTGCCGATCGCCTATGAACAACAGCAGCTGACCAACCTGCTGGGGGGGGTACTGGCAGAGGCCGGTCTGAACCAGTTGCGAATCGCCGAGACGGAAAAATATGCCCACGTCACCTTCTTCTTTAACGGCGGGGTCGAGACCCCCTTTGCCAATGAAGAGCGTGCCCTGATTCCTTCTCCCAAAGAGGTGGCGACCTATGATCAGAAGCCGGAGATGAGCGCCTATCTGGTGGCGGATGAACTGGTCAGCCGTCTGGAGCAGGACCGCTATGATGTGATCATCCTCAACTTTGCCAACTGCGACATGGTTGGCCACACCGGAATTCTGCCGGCAGCCATCAGTGCCGTCGAGGCGGTGGATGCCTGCGCCGGCAAGGTGGTGGAAAAGGTGCGTGCCCTTGGTGGCACGGTACTGATCACGGCTGACCATGGCAATGCCGAGCAGATGAAGGACGAAAAGGGGGAGCCCCACACCGCCCATACCTGCAATCCGGTCTGGCTGATCCTGGTGGATGACAGCCGCAAGGGTACGGTATTAAAAGATGGGGGCAAGCTGGCCGACATCGCCCCCACCATGCTGAAGCTGCTGGGGATGCCGCAGCCCAAGGAGATGACCGGAGAAAGCCTGTTGCAGGCTTGACAAGGAAAACCCATGCAACTTGACTTCAGTTCATATGAAAAGGCGCTTGCCTCGCTGCAGCGGGTACTGGAGCGTAGCCGCACCATGCCGGATGATGAAGACATCCGCGATGCCTGTATCCAGCGCTTTGAATATACCTATGAGTTGGCCTACAAGATGCTGAAACGTCAATTGGAACAGGAACTTCCCTCCAGTGAAGAACTGGACCACCTGCCGTTTAAGGAG
The DNA here is from genome assembly GCF_015239775.1 of Trichlorobacter lovleyi. NCBI lineage: Bacteria > Pseudomonadati > Thermodesulfobacteriota > Desulfuromonadia > Geobacterales > Geobacteraceae > Trichlorobacter > Trichlorobacter lovleyi. Next base: position 3,661,201 of record NZ_CP058409.1, on the reverse strand, counting down.
TTGATCCGGGTTGGGGCTGAACGGGGACTGATAGCGGATCCGCAGCGCTGGTTTGATTACCGTGACAAACGCAACCTTACCTCCCATACCTATGACGAGGCGAAGGCGCGTGAGGTATTCGATATTTTAACCGAGTTCACAGCTGATGCTGCAAGCCTGTTAAGCCGCCTTAAAGCCCGTCATGCTTGACCTGACAGCGCAGCAATTGGCAGAAGTCCGTAGCATCCTTAGCCAGCATATCCCGGAACGTGCTGTTCGTGCCTTTGGCTCCCGTGTTAACGGTACTGCCAAGCCATTTTCAGATCTTGACCTGGTAGTCATGGGAGATACCCCGTTGGAGTTCCGTCAACTGGCTGCCTTAAAAGATGCCTTTGCCGAGTCAAACCTGCCGTTCCGGGTGGATGTTGTTGATTGGGCGGCAACCAGCGCTGAGTTCAGGCGGATAGTTGAACAAGCATGGGGGCAAGTATAGGGTAGAAGAAACATGTAACAATTAAGTCACACAAAGGATTGTACTATGAAAACCGTATCCATCCCGGCAACCGATAACGAATATATCGTCGGCAAGATCCTCTGTATTGGCCGCAACTATGTGGATCATATCAAAGAGCTGGGTAACGAGGCCCCCTCTGCGCCGGTGGTGTTCATGAAGCCAGCCACGGCGATAATCGGCAATGGCGAGGCGCTGGTGATCCCGGCTTACAGCAGTGACTGCCACTATGAGGCAGAACTGGCCGTGTTGATCGGTACCGAAGGCAAGCAGATTGCTGAGGCAGATGCGCTTGCCCATGTGGCAGGCTATGGTGTGGCAATCGATATGACCCTGCGGGACGTGCAGGACAATCTGAAAAAAAAGGGGCTGCCCTGGGAGATTGCCAAAGGCTTTGACACCTCCTGTCCGTTGTCTGATTTTGTCCCGGCGGACAAGGTGACAGATCCCCAGAATCTTACCATCTGCCTCTCCTTGAATGGTGAGCAGCGTCAGAACGGCTCAACCGGACTGATGATCAACAGCGTGGCCAGGATCATCAGCTACCTGTCCGGCATCTTTACCCTGGAAGAAGGGGATGTGATCCTGACCGGTACACCGGCCGGGGTTGGCCGGGTGCAGGCCGGAGACCGGATGGAGGCCAGTATTGCCGGTGTGGGCAGCGTTTGTGTGACGGTTGTCTGAAAATATGAACGGAAAAGGACGTGTTTGCTATGCAAAATGAAAAAGAATGTCCCGAGTGTAACGGCAAGATGATCCTGCTGCCCGGCTGAGGTGGTCTCTTCTGGCGGTGCCAGAAGTGCGGGGTGCGGCTTTCGTACCATAAAGATCAGCAGAGCTGTAGCTGCTCGTAGTTGCTGGCCATTCCGGTTTTTTATTTGTCCATCAGAAAAAGTGCTTGACGTCGTGGACCGCTTTAACTATAGTCCACAACTCTGTAAAAAACGAAGAGGTGGTACCAACCATGTACGCAGTGATCAAGACAGGTGGCAAGCAATACAAAGTCGCTGAAGGCGATTTCCTGAAGGTTGAGAAGCTGGACAACATCGTGGGCGACACGATTGAGTTCGGCGAGGTGCTGATGATCGGCGGCGACGCCGTTAAGGTCGGAGCTCCGCTGGTGGCTGGCGCATCAGTAACTGCCAAGGTTGCTGTGCAGGGTCGTGACAAGAAGATTCTGGTCTTCAAGTCAAAGCGCCGTAAGAACAGCCGTAAGCTGATCGGTCACCGCCAGTACCACACGGTACTGAAGATTGAAAAGATCAGCGCCTAAGCGCTTACGACTTATTTTTCTGAGGAGAGAAAACCATGGCACATAAAAAAGGCGTCGGCAGTTCCAGGAACGGTCGCGATTCAGACGGCCAGCGGCTTGGCTGTAAAAAATTCGGTGGTGAGCTGGTTAAGGCCGGCAACATCATCTATCGTCAACGTGGTACCCAGATCCACCCCGGCAACAATGTGGGTTGCGGCAAGGATTACACCCTGTTCGCCCTGATTGAAGGGGTCGTCAAGTTTGAGCGTCTGGGGCGTGATCGCAAGAAGGTTTCGGTCTATCCTTCCTGATATCAGCACCACACCTGTTTTTTTGAAGCCCGACGGTTACAGCCGCCGGGCTTTTTTTTGTCCGGTGTCCGGCAAAATGCAGACCCGACGGTTTGACCCGGTGTGGTTCCGGGTGTATAGGGTAGCACGGGCTTGTGAAGTGCAAGCCAATGTTCTCAAAGGGGGTACTGCATGAAACGTCAGATACTGGGTGTACTCTGCTTGCTGGGTGTTACAACAGGCAGTGCATGTGCTGATGACCTGAAAGATGCCTCGGACAAGCTGCAGCCATTAACGGAGCGGATCGCAAAGCTGAGCTCGGGCAAGGCCGCTGACTATGCCAAAGGCCAGCTGGCCTCGGCACAGGAGACCCTTGGCGCGGTAAAGGCAGCCATTTCTGCCAAGAACGGGGCGCTTGCCCTGCAGAAAACAGAACTGGTGGATCTCCAGTTGACCATTGCCGAGGCCAGGGCCGTTGAGATGGAGGCTGCTGAGCAACTGGTGCTGCACAGGGCTGAGCTGAAAAAGCTTGAGGCGCAGTTTGATCAGCTGTTGCAGGCAGGAGGGAAGTGATATGACACGTGTTCATTTGATGGTGCTGGTCGTTATGGCCGTCATCGGTTGCGGCTCCTTGGGTGGGGCGGCTGACAAGATTGACTACCCGGCAAAGATTGCTGCTGCCAAGAGCGGCATTGAAGAGCTTGCTGCCAAGGTCGGCAATTATCCCAAGGCCTTGGAAGAACTGGAGAAGGCGCGGGCCTCCCTGAAAAAGGCAGAGCAGAGCTACGACAAAGGGCGGCAGTGGATGGGGCTGGGGGGGCTTAAGCCTGAGGCAGAACAGGAGATCGCCCATAATCTGCAGATGGTTGATAGTACGATGGTTCTTGCCGTTTCGCGGGCTGCCAAGGGGCGCGCCGATGAGGAGGCGGCTGCCATTGACAGGCAGGCGGCTGTGGTAAAGGGGCGGGTCAAGCTGCTGGAGGAGCGCAAGCAGGGTGAGGAGAAACTGCGTCAGGATCTGCAGAAGTGTGAGGCTGCGGCAAAAGAGCTGGGCAGCGTCAAGGCGGACCAGCAAAAACTTGCTACCCAGCTGGAACAGGTAACCGGCGAGAAAAAGAAGCTGGAGACGCAGTTGGCGGCGCTTGCTGCTGAAAAAGCAGCCCTGACAGACCAGCTTGAGGCCTTGAAAAAGGCTCCGCCTACGGTACCGCCACCTGCAGCGGTACCACAAAACGCACCGCCCGCCGCTGCCAAGTAACTGATACCAGCTCACTCTGCTCAGATACGTAAGGCCCCATGCACCAGTATGGGGCCTTACTGCTTGATGAGGCATTGTATTTGCTTCAGGACTTTGTTAAAAAAGTGTGTTGCTGTGCGGCTGCAGATTAAACCGGCAAAAAGAAAGGGTTACACCGGTTGGCGTAACCCCTTGAATTTAGATGGTCGGGATGACACGATTTGAACGTGCGACCCCCTGCTCCCGAAGCAGGTGCGCTACCAGACTGCGCTACATCCCGAAGAAGATTTTTATAACTTTTTATTCCTGCGCTTGTCAACAGGCAAGTCGCACTGGAGGGGACATGTCCACTACTGATATCCGTACTGAAATCCGGCATCTGCTCAAGGAACGCAATGCCGTGCTGCTGGCTCACAACTATATGCGCGATGAAGTCCAGGAGATTGCCGATATCACCGGCGACTCACTGCAGCTCTCGATGGAGGCGGCCAAGACCGATGCCGACGTGATCGTCTTTTGTGGCGTTCATTTTATGGCCGAGTCCGCGGCAATTCTTTCGCCGCACAAGACCGTCCTGTTACCCCGTGCCGATGCCGGCTGTCCCATGGCCGACATGGTTGATGTCACCGGGCTGCAGGCGCTGAAGGCGCAGCATCCCGGCGTGCCGGTGGTGACCTATGTCAACTCATCAGCCGCGGTCAAGGCCGAATCGGATATCTGCTGCACCTCAGCCAATGCGGTCTCCGTTGTCCGCTCTCTGAGTGAGCAGAGGCTGATCTTTGCACCGGATCGTAACCTGGGACGCTGGATCGCCAAGGCGTTGCCGGACAAGGAGTTTATCTACTGGGAGGGCTATTGTCCAACCCATGAACGTCTGACTGCTGCCAGGGTGCAGGAGATCAAGGCCGCCCATCCCGATGCGCTCTTCATCTGTCACCCGGAATGTGCCCCGGAGGTCTCGGCCCTGGCGGACCATGTCTGCTCCACCAGCGGCATGTATCTTTACTGCAGCAAGAGCCCGGCCAAGAAGTTCATTATCGGCACCGAGGCCGGGATTCTCTTCAAACTGCGGGAGGACAATCCTGAGAAGGAGTTTGTGCTGGCCTCTCCTGCCCTGATCTGCCCCAACATGAAGCTGACCTCGCTGGAGGATATCCTGCTGGCGCTGCAGAGCATGCAGCCGGTGGTGACCGTTGCAGAGGATGTCAGGGTCAAGGCGAAAGCCGCGCTGGATAAAATGCTTGCTGTACCGAGGGATTAGCCATGGTTTCCTTTGAAGAGGCGTTAAAGACCATACTTGACAATGTCTCCGGCGTGGGTACCGAACAGCTTCCGCTGCTGCAGGCCGTCGGGCAGGTGCTGGCTGAGGATATCAGTTCCCCCTGGGATCTGCCGCTCTGGGACAACTCCGCCATGGATGGGTATGCGGTCCGCTATGACGATTGCCGGACCATCCCGTGCAAGCTGCGGGTAACCGGGTATCTGCCGGCCGGTGCTTCAGCCGAGGGGATCGCTCTGGAAGCGGGATGCGCGATACGGATCATGACCGGGGCGCCGGTGCCGGCCGGTGCCGATGCCGTGGTGCCGGTGGAAGAAACCGGCGACACCTCCGGCGAACAGGTCACGATCAAGGAGACGGTAAAGCCTGGCCAGCATATCAGGCGCCAGGGTGAGGATATCCGGCGGGGAGAGCAGATTCTGAAGGCCGGTAGCGTGTTGCGGCCATCGGAGATCTCGCTGCTGGCCTCCTGCGGCAGGCCTTCCGTGCTGGTGCAGCGCCGTCCAACGGTTGCCGTGCTGTCTACCGGAGATGAGCTGGTTGAGATCGGTACCCCGCCGGGGCCGGCCCAACTGATTAACAGTAACACCACCACACTGGCTGCAGCGGTGCGTGAGGCCGGTGCCGTCCCCCGTGTTCTGGGGATCGCCCGTGACAACCGTCTTTCCCATCTGGAAAAGATGCGCCAGGGGTTGCAAGCCGATGCACTGGTGACCTCCGCCGGTATCTCTGCCGGTGACCGGGACCTGGTGCGGGTGGTGTTGGAGGAACTGGGGGTCAAGTTCCTGTTCTGGAAGGTGGCGATCAAGCCGGGCAAGCCGACTGCCTTTGGCCTGTTTGAAGGGCGGCCGGTCTTCTGCCTGCCCGGCAATCCGGTGGCCAGCCAGATCACGTTTGACCAGTTTGTCCGCCCGGCCTTGCTGCGGATGATGGGACACCGGCGTATCCTGCGGCCGGCTCTTACCGCAACCGTGCAGGAGCCGATCAAGGCCGGCAGCCGGATGCGGTTCCTGCGGGTGCAGCTGACACAGCAGGATGGCCGCTGGCTGGTTGCCTCTGCCGGTAACCAGGAAACCGGCATCCTGCGCACCTCGCTGCTTTCAGATGCGCTGGCCCTGGTGCCAGCCGACAAGGCCTACGCAAGCGGTGATGAAATTACGGTCCGGCTGGTGGGCGAACAGTTAGTGGAGGCCTAGATGGTCGATTATCTCGGTGCCCATATGTCCATTGCAGGCGGCCTGCACAAGTCCATCGAGCGTGCGGTTGCTGCCGGTTGCGGTACGGTGCAGATCTTTACCCGTTCTTCCAACCAGTGGAAGGGCAAGCCGGTCAGTGACAGGGATGCGGATCTGTTCCGCAGCGGTTTCGCCGCTTCCGGACTGCATGAGGTGATCTCCCACGATATCTACCTGATCAACCTGGCGGCACCGGCCGGGGATACCCGTGACAAGAGCCTGGCAGCCTTTGGCGATGAGATGACCTGCTGTGCCAGATTGGGGATCAACAAGATCGTGATGCACCCCGGTTCCCACACCACCGATTCGCCTGAGGCTGGGCTGGAACGGGTGATCAGTGCCTTTGACCAGCTCTTTGAACAGACCCCGGAGTATGAAGGTCTGGTGCTGCTGGAGACCACCGCCGGTCAGGGTACCAACCTGGGGCGCACCTTTGAAGAGCTGCAGATCATCATCAACGGTTCAAAATATCCTGACCGGTTCGGGATCTGTTTTGATACCTGCCACACCTTTGCCGCTGGTTACAACACCGCCACCCCGGAAGGCTACGCCGATGTCATGGCGCAGTTTGATCGGCTGCTGGGGCTGGAACGGCTGCTCTGTTTTCACTTCAATGACTCCAAAAAGGGTTTGGGCAGCCGGGTTGACCGCCATGAGCATATCGGTCAGGGAACCTTGGGGCTGGAGCCGTTCCGCTTTATCATGCATGATCCCCGCTTTGCCATGATCCCCAAGATTCTGGAAACCCCCAAAGGGGATGATGATGCCATGGATCAGGTCAACCTGGCGTTATTACGGAGCTTGTAGCTCTTTTTTGTCGGCAGCGGCGGCCTTTAGGCCGTTATCGCCTGTTAGCGCCCGCTTTGACGGCATTTGACAAATTCTAAAGCTGCGCTAGACTACCTCAAAATCGGCAGCACATCTTCAGAGGTATCCATGACCATAACCTGCCCCCACTGTGGTCTCAGCGGCCAGCTTGACGATTCAAAACGACCAGCCGGTGCCACCAGTATCAACTGTCCCCGTTGCAAGCAAAGTTTCCCGCTCCCGCCACTGGAGTCCGTTGCACTGCCAACAGCCCCGCCAACACCTGAGGCTGCATCCCTGCGCCCCTGTCCCTCCTGTGGCGGCATTATCGAAGGCAGCGGTGGGCTCTGCAATGCCTGTGAGGCTGCCCGCAGCCGTCAGCCGGGACAAGGCAACGGCATAAACACGCTTCCTCCGCCCCTTCCTGCAACTGAAGAGAGAAACTCCGGTGTCTGTACGGTCTGCAAGGGGCATTTTGCCCAAAGCGAGATGGTCCGCTTTGGCAACAAACTGGTCTGCGCCTCCTGCAAGCCGACCTATGTCCAGATGCTTGCCATGGGGATGGGAACTATTGGCGATCTGCGCTATGCCGGTTTCTGGATCCGCTTCGGGGCAAAATGCATCGACGGTCTTATCCTCTGGGTCGTAAATTTCGCCACCACCATGGCAACAACCTTTCTGATCGCCTCGAATAACTCCCCTCAAATGGCAATCGTGGCAGGCATTATGAACGTTTGTATCCAAATCGGGATCGGCATTGGCTACAACATCTACTTTTTAAGTGGAAAGTATCAGGCAACTCCCGGCAAGCTGGCCTGCGGCCTGAAGGTGGTGACTGCAGACGGCGACAAGATCAGCGCCGGCCGTGCGGTGGGCCGCTATTTTGCCGAGATGCTGAGTGGTATGATCTTGCTGATCGGCTATATCATGGCTGCCTTTGATGATGAAAAACGTACCCTGCACGACCGGATTTGCAACACCAGGGTGGTTTTCAAGTAATGCCCGCCGGAGAGCAGCCGCTTTTCCCGCTCCTGTGCAGCTCCTGTCAGACACCGTTACCTGCCGCGCTCTGCAACAGTGGTGAGCCGGTCCGCTGTCCGCACTGCTCAACGCAGCTGCTGGTTGAGCTGTTTCCGGCAATCCTGAGGCCTTTGCATGAAGGTGGCACTGTCGGTCTGCAGGTGACAGAGGGGGAGGCAAGCTGTTTTTATCATCCGGACAAGCAGGCGGTTAAGATCTGCAGCAGTTGCGGCCGCTTTATCTGCAGCCTCTGCGAAATCGATGTGGCCGGCCGCTGCCTCTGTCCGGTCTGCCTGGAACAGGGGCGACAGAATGAGCAGCTTTCCGAGCTGGTCACCAAACGTACCCTGCATGACAGTATTGCCCTGAATACAACCTTTTTGCCGCTCCTGATCTGGCCTGTAACCCTGGTTACCTCACCGGTCGCCTTCTACCTGGCACTGACCGCCTGGCGCAAACCTTCCAGTATTCTGCCCCGTACCAGGATCCGCCTGATCCTGGCCCTGCTGTTTTCAGTACTGCAGATAGTCGGTTGGGTCGTGTTGGGGATATTCCTGTTTCAAAAGTGGGACTCATGAGCAGCCCGGCCCAGCCTGTCAAATACCGCCGTATCGTCCGCGGCACCGTCGCCATGATCATGCGCTGCTCGCTCTGGCAGGCAAATGATCATCTATTGTCGGTTAAATCAACCGGTTATACTGAAGACTATGTGCGGATTTACCTGAAGGATCTCAAAGGGGTGGTTGCCCGGCGCACCAAAACCTGGATGCTGCTCAACCTCATCCTGGGTGGTCTGCTGGCCCTGGTCGCAATCGGTATCCTGAAAACTGATGATATCTTTTCCGGCGGCACCATTGCGCTCATGATTGCCGGTACGCCGATTTTGATCATCTTTCTGGCCAATCTGGTCAAGGGCCCCACCTGCAAAACCAGTCTGCTGACCCCGCTGGGGCCGGTTGAGATTCCAGCTTTGCAGCGTTCACGTCACGTCACCCGCCTGATCAAGGAGCTGCGGCCTTTGATCGCAGCCCACCAAGGCAGTATGCTGCGCAGTGAACTGTTGTCCCGCTATGACAGGCAACGGGCAGGCACTCCTGCCGGCGCGGCAGCGACACCATCCCCAACCCCATGAGCAGTCTGAAGGTCCAGCGTTGCTTTAACCATGCAAACCGCGAGGCAGTGGCCCGCTGTGCCCAATGCGGCAGTTTTTTCTGCCGTGAATGTGTCACGGAACATGCCGGGCGTATGATCTGCGGCCGTTGCCTGGGGCAACCGGCCGAGACGGCCCGCTCTTTGCGGTTCCGCACCATTCTGAGTGGTGTTGTCCAGCTTGGGATCGGTGTGTTGATCCTCTGGTTCTGCTTTTTCATGGCAGGCCGCGGGTTGCTGCAGATCCCGTCTTCCGTGCATGAAGGCTCAATCTGGCGCCAGATGACGGGGGAGCAATGATCCGCATCCCCAAAAGCCGTGAAAAAGGGATCGGAGCCGTTGAACTGCTGGAACAGGCCACCGCCCTGCTGCGCCAGGCCCCCCTGGACACCCTGGCCTGCTATTATCTGGGCAGCTTGCCCTTTATGCTGGTGCTGCTCTGGTTCTGGGCCGATATGAGCCGCAACGCCGATGCGGATCAGCGGCTGGCCGGAGGGGCGCTGGTCCTGTCGATCCTGTTTGTCTGGATGAAGGTCTGGCAAAGCCGCTTTAGCGGCAGGCTGCTGCAGCAGCTGGGGGGCGCTGCCGAGCTGCCTGCACTCTCCGGCAGCGTCATGGTGCAGGGCGGGCTGCAGCCCTGGGGATTTATCATCCTGCCGATGGCAGGGCTGATCACCCTGCCGTTCGGCTGGTGCTATGCCTTTTTTCAGAATATCACCGTACTGGGCGGTCCGGACTGGCGTACGGTGCAACGCAAGGCACGCCGGCTGGCCCTGCTCTGGCCCGGCCAGAACCATCTGCTGCTGGCACTGCTAGCGCTCATCTTCCTGGTGCTGTTTGCCAATATTGCGGTTGGCGTCTACTTCCTGCCCCACCTGCTCAAGACCCTGTTCGGGATTGAAACCATCTTTACCCGCAGCGACCAGATGCTGCTTAATTCCACCTTCTGGGCGGCAATTGCGGTACTCACCCAGCTCTGCCTCGACCCGCTGGTCAAGGCCTGTTACGTGCTGCGCTGCCACTATGGCGAATCATTATCCAGCGGTGCGGACCTGCGGGCCCAGATCAAGAGCATCGCGGGACGGGCAGCCCTGCTGGTGCCGCTGATCGCTTTCTGGCTGGTAACCTGCGGCAGCCTGCCCGTCTCTGCTGCACCGCAGACGGACGAGCCGCAGCAGCGGCTGCAGCAGCGTGCCGCCCGGCTTGACCGTGCGGCTGCAGAGGTGATCAAAGATCCGCGCTTTGCCTGGCGTCTGCCACGGGAGCACCACCAGCTGGAAAAGAGGGCGCTGCCCGGTTTCATGCAGTCCATCATTACCTGGATTCAGGATAGCGCCGCTACGGTGGGAGGCTGGATCGACGATGTCATCAAGTGGCTGCTGAAAAAGCTGCCCAAGCCGTCGTTACACGGGGGAAAACCGGGCTGGGGCGGTAATTTTTCAGATGTTGCCCTGTTGCTTTTGTACCTCCTGCTGGCGCTGCTGCTCTGCTTTGGGGCCATCTTTGCCTGGCGTCGGCTGCGTCGTACCACCCAACCGGAAGCCGAACTGCCGATGCACACCCTGCAGGTGGCGCCTGATCTCCATGATGAATCGCTGATTGCCAGTGAGCTGACCGAAGAACGCTGGCTGGCCCTGGCCCGGGAGCTGCTGGAAAAGGGCGAGCTGCGCCTGGGGCTGCGGGCACTGTACCTGGCCACCCTGGCTGCCCTGGCCGATGCAAAGCTGGTGGTCATCGCCCGCTGCAAGACCAACCACGACTACGAGCGGGAACTGCTCCGCTTCAGCCACGCCCTGCCCCGCATAAGCGAGGCGTTTTCTCTGAACCTGCGGATCTTCGAGGCAGCCTGGTACGGTATGCACCTGCCGGATGACGAGACCGTCCGCAGCTACCTGGATAACCACCGGAGGATCACCAGCGATGTCCGCACGCAGTAAACTGCTGATCCTCACCTTTTGCCTGTTGCTGGTTCTGGCGGCTGCCTCCCTCTACCAGCTCTTTGCCTTGCGTTTTGAGGCCGGGGATCTCTTTCCGGCAGGTTCATCCCTGCGTAGCGACCCCCTGGGAAGCATGGCATTCTATCAGGCCCTGGAACGCACCGGCGGGGTCAAGGTGGAGCGCAATTACCGCCCCCTTAGCCGCCAGAAGGTGACAGCAAGCACGATCCTGCTGCTGGGAAATGACCACCACGAGCTGGCAACAGCCGACAAGAAAGAGATTGGCGAGCTGGAACAGCTGGTTACGGCAGGCAGTCGGGTGGTGGTTGCCTTCAATCCGGTCACCACGGCACCGGCGTGTAGCTCTGCGCCGGCACTGCAACCTGCAGACTCCAAAAACACCAAAAAGCCGGATACGGCCTGGGGGGTCAGTACAGGCTATCTGCCTGTATCAGAGGCAGTTCCTGACAAGCAGGCGGTCAAGGCGAACCTGGTTGAGCCGGGGGAGGGGCTGCCAACAGAGATACGCCTGCTGTCCCGCCTGACGCTACAGCCGCCGCCAACAGGCTGGCGCACCATCTACGGTCTGGATGGGAAGGCGGTGGTGCTGGAGCGCAGGATCGGCAGCGGGAGTCTGGTGCTGGTGTCGGACAGCTCGCTCTTCAGCAACGAGGCACTGCAGGCGGACCGCCAGGCAGCCCTGCTGGTCTGGCTGCTGGGGGATCAGCACAGGGTTATCTTTGATGAATTCCATCTTGGGGTACGTGAGCAGGGCGGCATCATGGCGCTGGCCCGCCGTTTTGGCCTGTTGCCGCTGATCGGGGTGCTGTTGCTGCTGGCAGGGCTCTACATCTGGCAGCAATCAATCCCCTTGATCTCTGCTGCTGTCCCACTGTCTGATGATCCGGCCGTTGGGGTAAGCCACGACAGCTTCAGCGGTCTGGTGAACCTGCTGCAACGGAATATCCCGGCAAATCAGCTGCTGAAGGTCTGCTGTCAGGAATGGCAGAAGAGTTTTAAACGTGAGTTACAGCAGGATGCTGCGTTGCGCAAAGAGCTGAGCGATGCAATGACCGCGCAGGATGATCCGGTTGCCCGGTATCAGCGGATAGCCCGGCTGCGGGCAGAGAGGACAGGACGATGAACCAGGGGTTGCAACAGTTGATCGCAGTGGTACAGGCGTTAAAGGGTGAGCTGGGCAAGGTGATCATCGGCCAGCATGAGGTGATTGACCGGGTGCTGGTGGCGCTTTTGACCGGGCAGCATGCCCTGATTGAAGGGGTGCCGGGGATCGGCAAGACCCTGCTGGTGCGTACCCTGGCCAAGGTGGTGGGGGGGCGGTTTTCCCGGATTCAGTTTACCCCGGACCTGATGCCGAGCGATATCACCGGCTCCAATATCTTCAACATGAAGGAAAACGAGTTTGTGCTCAATCCCGGCCCGATCTTCTGCAATTTCCTGCTGGCCGATGAGATCAACCGTGCCCCGTCCAAGACCCAGTCGGCCCTGCTGCAGGCCATGCAGGAGCGGCTGGTGACCATTGACCGCAAGAGCTACAGCCTGCCGGCCAGTTTTACGGTCTTTGCCACCCAGAACCCGGTGGAGTTTGAAGGGACCTATCCGCTGCCGGAGGCCCAGAAGGATCGCTTCATGCTGAAGATCACCATGCCGCCGCCTACCCGCGAAGAGGAGCTGGCCCTGGTGCGCCGTACCCTGGGGAACGATGCGCCGGAAACGGTGCTGGCCGGTGATACGGTGCGCTGTGTGATCAGTGCCGATGATCTGGTCACCCTGCGGCGTGCGTTGATGACGCTGGTGGTGCAGGACGAGATTGCCGCCTATGCCCTGGAGGTGGTACGGGCCACCCGCAGCCACCATGCCGTGTTGCTGGGGGGCGGTCCCCGGGCCTCACAGTCGCTGATCCTGGCGGCCCGGGCCGCTGCTGCCGTGGCAGGCCGTGACTTCATCACCCCGGACGATATCAAGCTGATGGCCCTGCCGGTGCTGGAACACCGCCTGATTCTGCAGCCTGATTACGAGATTGAAGGACTGACCCCTGCCGAGGTGATCGCTTCGATCCTGCAGGAGGTTACGGTACCCCGGTGATCATCCCGGCCCCGGCCATACTGCGGCTTGTTGCCGCCACCCTGATCCCGGCGGCACTGTTGTATGCGCTTACCCCCCAGTTCCGTCCGCTGCTGCTGTTTGTGCCGCCACTGGTGGGGAGTGTCGCGCTTGCTGATCTGTTGGCCCTGTTGCTCCGCCGCAACAGGCTGACCGTTACGGCACCTGTCCGGCTATCACTGATCTGTGGCCGACCGGGCCAGCTTGCGCTTGCCATCCGGGCCGGCAACCGGGCCGGTTACACGCTGCAGGTGGGGCTGACGCTGCCCGCTGGTTTTGCGTCACCCTTCAGGGAGACCCGGTTGAATTTGGCCAAAGGTGGTGATGCGATCTGCCTGGACTGGCCCCTGACCGGTAGCCAGCGGGGCAGGTTTCAGGTAACGGCGTGCGCCCTGCGGATTGCCTCACCCTTCCGTTTGTGGCAGCTGCAGGTCCGCCACGGCATCAATACGGAACTGCGGGTCTATCCCAACCTGCGGGCAGAACGCCGTCGTCTGGCCGCCCTGTTCCTGGAGCGCAATGACCGGCAGCTGCGGGCCCAGCGTCAGCGGGGCCAGGGCCGGGAGTTTGACCGGCTGCGCCAGTATCAGACCGGTGACAGTCTGGGGGATATCCACTGGAAGGCCACTGCCAAACGGAACCAGTTGATCACCAAAGAGTATCAGATCGAGCGGACCCAGGAGGTCTACCTGCTGATCGACAGCTCCCGTCTCAGCGGCCGGCCGGTACCCAACGCCGAAGGGGGCAGTGAGCCGTTTCTGGAACAGGCGGTGCGTACCGCCCTGATCCTGGGGTCGGTGGCCCAGCGCCAGGGTGACCTGTTCGGGGTGGCTGCCTTTGGCAGCCGGGTGCAGGGCTTTGTGCGGGCCAAGACCGGCAAGACCCACTTTGGCCACTGCCGCGACCTGCTCTACACCCTGCAGCCGGGGCAGGACAGCCCCTCCTTTGGTGAGTTGGCCACCTTCATGGCCGCCCGCCTGCGCCGCCGGGCCCTGTTGATCTTCATCGCACCGCTGGATGAACCGGCCCTGGCCGAGGATTTTGTCCGGGCCATCCGTATCCTGTCCCGCCGTCATCTGATCTGTGTTGCCATGCCGCAACCGCCCATGGCTGCACCGCTGTTCAGCACTGCCGAGCTGCGCAGCAGCGCTGATCTCTACCGCCAGTTGGCCGGGCACCTGACCTGGCATCAGCTGCGGGAGTTGCAGCAGAGCCTCCGGCTGCAGGGGGTCCGGCTGCTGCTGGTAAAGGATGAACGGTTGAGCGCCGATCTGGTCTCCAACTACCTGGATGTGAAGCGGAGACAACTGCTATGATCATCGATCTGGAACGTTTCACTGCAACGGAAAAACCGTTCTGGGATGAGCTGGAACGGCTGCTCAAACGTGTTGAAGATGACCCGGCCTGCAGGCTGGGGCTTGAGGGCGCTGCCCGTTTTCACTACCTCTACCAGCGGGCCAGCGCCGGCCTGGCCCGGCTTGACGGTCTGGCCGCCCCGCCTGAGTTTCGCCGCTATCTGGAGAGTCTGGTGGCGCGGGCCTATGGCGAGATCCACTCCAGCCGGGACAACGCCCATCGTCTGGTGCCCCGCATCTGGTTGCTGGAGACCTTCCCCCAAACCTTCAGGCGTTCTATCCGCCAGTTTCAGCTGGCCGTGCTGATCACCATTGTCGGGGCGATCTTTGGTGCAGCCGTGCTGATGGTGGCGCCGGAAGAAAAGGGGATGCTGCTGCCGTTTGATCATCTGCACGGCTCACCAGCGGAGCGGGTGGCCACAGAAGAGCAGGAGGCAGGCAAGCGGCTGGCCGGTCACAAGGCCACCTTCTCCAGCAGCCTGATGACCCACAACACCCAGGTTTCCATCGCCTGTATGGCCACCGGCATGACCTGGGGGGTGGGGACCATCATCCTGCTGTTCTACAACGGCGTGATTCTGGGGGCGGTGGTGCTGGATTACCTGGCTGCAGGGCAGGGGGTATTCCTGGCCGGCTGGCTGCTGCCCCACGGGGTGATCGAGATACCGGCCATCCTGATTGCCGGTCAGGCCGGCCTGGTACTGGCCACTGCCCTGATCGGCAAGGGCAGCGGTCTGACCCTGGTGGCCCGGATGCGGCTGATCTGGGCTGATCTGACCACCCTGATCGGCGGTGTGGCACTGATGCTGGTCTGGGCCGGGATTGTCGAGGCCTTTTTCTCCCAGTACCACGAGCCGGTACTGCCCTACAGTGTCAAGATCGCCTTTGGCGTGGTTGAATTCTGCCTGCTGGTGCTGTTTCTGGGCCGTTCAGGCCGGGGCGGGAAGGTGGCCGGACGTGGCTGATCAGACCACTACCCTGCAGATCCGCACCCCGGAGGGGATCCGCTTCTCCCTCGTGCTGGCCGGTCCCACCAGCCGTCTGCTGGCGCTGCTGGTTGATTTTGCCTGTATCGGCGTTGCTTCAACCACCATCAGCACGGTATTAAGGCTGTTTGCGCTGATCAGCCAGGATATCTTTATGGCCCTGACCATTTTGGCCGGTTTTGTGATTTCGATAGGCTACGGCATCGTCTGTGAATGGTACTGGCAGGGGCAGACCGTGGGCAAGCGTCTGCTGCGGCTGCGGGTGATGGATGAGCAGGGCTTGAAGCTGCAGTTCAGCCAGGTGGTGATCAGGAACCTGCTGCGGATCGTTGACTCCCTGCCTGCGCTCTATCTGGTGGGGGGGATTGCCAGCCTGACCAGCCGCAGGTGCCAGCGGCTGGGTGATCTGGCTGCCGGAACGATCGTGATCCGTACCCCCAAGGTGCAACTGCCTGATCTGGAACAACTGGGCACAGAAAAATTCAACTCTTTAACGGCCTATCCCCATCTGGTGGCCCGTCTGCGGCAGAAGGTCAGCCGGGAGGAAGGGGCCATTGCCCTGCGGGCCCTGATCCGGCGGGAAGAACTTGACCCGGCTGCCCGGCTGGAGCTGTTCCGTGAACTGGCAGCCCTGTTCCGCAGCCGGGTGGCCTTTCCCGCTGAGGCCGTGGACGGCGTGTCGGATGAACGCTATGTCCGCAACGTGGTGGAACTGTTGTTTGAACAGCGCGGGCGGTAATTGACAGCATGCGGTGATCAGGCCTATGCTGTCGCTATTACACAATGAGGGATACAGGCATGTCATCCGCAATCATAGCGATCATCCAGGGCGATATCACCACGTTAGCGGTTGATGCCATCGTCAATGCCGCCAACAACACCCTGCTGGGGGGTGGCGGTGTGGACGGTGCCATCCACAGGGCTGCCGGTCCCCAGCTGGTGCAGGAGTGTGCCTCACTGGGGGGCTGCCCGACTGGCGAAGCCCGCATTACCAAAGGTTACAACCTGCCGGCCCGGTTTGTGATCCATACCGTGGGGCCGGTTTGGACCGACGGGACAAAGGGCGAGCCGGAGCTGCTGGAGGCTGCCTACCGCAATTGCTTCAGGCTGGCCCGTGAAAACAGGCTGCGCAGCATCGCCTTTCCTGCCATCAGCTGCGGGGTGTATGGCTATCCTATGAAGCTTGGAGCGGCCATTGCCCTTGATGTCGCACAGGCCGAGGCTGCTTCCGGTGACTTCGACCGGATCATCCTGATCCAGTACAACAGCCCTGCTCTTGAATGTTATCAGTCGGTTGCCCGTCAACGCGCCATCCCTTTCCAGTCATGAGCAATTTTCTTCAGGCATTACGCATCGCCCTGCGGGCCTTGCGGATCAACAAGATGCGTTCCTTCCTGACCATGCTGGGGATCATCATCGGCATTGCGGCGGTGATCGCCATGATGGCGGTCGGCTCCGGGGCCAGCTATGTCATTTCGCAGCAGATCGCCAGTATCGGCAGTAATATCCTGCTGGTACTGCCCGGCTCTATGACCAGCGGCGGCCTGCGTACCGGTAGCGGTGGCGTGCAGACTCTGAAGTCGGAAGATGCCAGGGCCATGATGAATGAATGCCCTTCGGTGGAGCTGGCCTCGTCAGTGGTGCGCAGTTCCGGCCAGATCGTCTACGGCAATCAGAACTGGTCCACCCTGTTGATGGGGACGACGCCGGAGCTGTTTGTGATCCGGGAGTGGCCGGCGGCAATTGGACGAAGCATTACCAACTCTGATGTGGATGGCGCCGCCAAGGTCTGTGTCATCGGCAGCACGATCGTTCAGAACCTGTTCGGGGCTGAAGATCCCTTAGGCAAGATGATCAGGATCAAGAAGGTGCCGTTTGTTGTGGTGGGGGTGCTGGAGTCCAAGGGGCAGTCGCCCCAGGGCACCGATCAGGATGACGTGATTTTTGTGCCGTTGCGCACCGCCCAGCGTAAACTGATGGGCAGCCAGTTTCCGGATACGGTCGGTTCCATCCTGGTCAAGGCCCGCAGTGAAGAACTGCTGCCCAAGGCAGAAAAAGAGATCAATGACCTGTTGAAGCAACGGCACAGGATTACCAGTGGCAAAGAACCGGATTTTACGGTGCGTAACCTGTCTGAAATCCTTGCTGTTGCCGAGCAGTCCTCCAAGGCGATGTCACTGCTGCTGGGGGCGGTGGCCTCCATCTCCCTGATCGTCGGCGGTATCGGCATCATGAACATCATGCTGGTTTCCGTCACCGAGCGGACCCGCGAGATCGGTATCCGTATGGCCATTGGCGCCAAAAAACATGACATCCTGCTGCAGTTTCTGACCGAGGCGGTGCTGCTGACGCTGTTGGGAGGGCTGCTGGGGATCGTGCTGGGAGCAGGCGGTGCCATCATTGTCTCACGGATGCTCTCCTGGCCCACCCTGATATCACCCCTGGCCATTACGGTTGCGGTGCTGTTTTCCGGCGCCGTGGGGATCTTTTTTGGCTTCTATCCGGCCCGCAAGGCTGCCGGTCTGAACCCGATTGAGGCGTTACGTTATGAGTGATGACAAGCCACGTATCATGCTGGTGGAAGATGAACTGCATCTGGCCCGGGGGATCTGTTTTAACCTGGAGCAGGATGGCTATGCGGTCAGTCATTTTGACCGGGGTGAAGCCGCGCTGGAGGCGTTGCGGGTTGAACGCTGTGACCTGATCATCCTGGATGTGATGCTGCCCGGTATGGATGGTTTTCAGGTCTGCAAGGCGATGCGGGAGCTTGATTCACGGGTGCCGATCCTGATGCTGACCGCCCGCTCCGAGGATGTGGACCGGGTCAGTGGCCTGGAATCCGGCGCCGATGACTACCTGACCAAGCCGTTCAACCTGGCCGAGTTCCTGCTGCGGGTCAAGGGGATGCTGCGGCGCTCCTCCTGGTACCGTCCCGATCCGGTGGAAGAGGGCTACCAGTTCGGTGTCAACGAGGTCTATCTGCTCTCCTACCGGGCCAAGACCGCCCAGGGCGAGATCGACCTGACCGAGATGGAGGTACGGGTGCTGGCGCTCTTCTTCCAGCGCGAAGGCCAGGTGATCCCCCGCGGCGAGCTGCTGGAGTCGGTCTGGGGCTACAGCTCCGACACCGAGACCCGCACCCTGGACAACTTCATCGTACGGCTGCGTAAATATTTTGAACCTGATCCGGCCCGTCCGAGCCATTTCCTGACCGTGCGCGGCGTCGGCTACCGCTTTTCCCGCAGCGGAGCCTGAGCATGCCGGCCCGTCGACCCCAATCCCGCAAACTCCCTTCTGCCGAGGCGCTCAGTCAGCTGGTTAACCAGTTGAAAACAGACAACAGGCCAACCAATGCCAACTACCGCGAACAGTCCCTCAAGATTCACGGCTGGATCTGCGCCAAGTGTGGCCGCGAGTTTGAACGGGAAAACCTGCAGCTGCTGACGGTCCACCACAAGGACGGCAACCACCACAATAACCCCAAGGATGGCAGCAACTGGGAAAACCTCTGCGTTTACTGTCATGACGATGAGCATAGTCGTCTGATCCTGGCGGAGTACCTGAACGGAAAATAGCCGCAATACATCTTTAATAACCTTTTAATAGGTGCTATTGTCAGGTCATCGAATGTTAAGAGGTGAACACCATGCAAACAGCCCCCAAGTTTTCCGAAGACATTGTGCCGCTTACCGACCTGAAGGTGAACCCGGGCCGAATTGTCAGCCAGGTTGATGCCACGCACCGCCCGGTATTGCTGACCAGCCGGGGGCGCGGGGTTGCGGTGGTGCAGTCGTTGCACGATTATGAAGCTGCCGAAGAAGAGCGCGCCTTTATGCGGGCAGTGGTGCAGGGGATGGCTGATATCGATGCTGGCCGTACCGTAAGCCTGGCTGATGCCAAAAAGCGTCTTGGTCTGGTATGACGGTTCAGCTAAAAGCCATTACCTTTGCCGAGTCGGCGCTATGTGATCTTGAGGATATCCAACACTGGTATACGGGACAATTGGTGCCGGACGTCGGCGAGCGGTTGGTGCGCGAATTGGTTGCCAAGGTTGAACAGTTGGTAGAGTTTCCAGAAAGTGGGCGGATTGTCCCTGAGTTTGGTATTCCCTTACTTAGGGAACTGATCCATCCGCCCTTTCGTGTTGTCTACCGCATTGACCCGGACAGTATCTCTATTGTGCGGATTTGGCGTAGTGAAAGGTTGCTGAAATTGCCATGAAACACCTGATCCTCGGCACGGCCGGACATATTGACCACGGCAAGACCTCGCTGGTTAAGGCGTTGACCGGTACTGATACCGACCGGCTCAAGGAAGAGAAGGCCCGCGGCATCACGATTGAGCTGGGTTTTGCCCACCTTGAGCTGCCGGGTGGGATCGAGTTCGGCGTGGTGGATGTACCGGGACATGAGAAGTTTGTGCGGGCCATGGTGGCCGGTGTGGCCGGCATGGACCTGGTGATGCTGGTGATTGCGGCGGATGAGGGGATCATGCCCCAGACCCGCGAACACCTGGATATCCTGCGTCTGTTGGGGGTACATACCGGCCTGGTGGCCCTGACCAAACAGGATATGGTTGAGCCGGACTGGTTGCCGCTGGTGCAGGAAGAGGTGCGGGAGTTTGTGGCCGGTACCTTTCTGGAATCGGCTCCGATCATCCCGGTTTCCTCCAGAACCGGCGCCGGCCTGGAGGAGTTGAAGGCAGAGCTGGTGCGGCTGGCAGAAGGGGCGGCGGAAAAGAAACGGGACGGCGCCTTCCGGTTGCCGGTGGACCGGGTCTTTACCGTGGCCGGTTTTGGTACGGTGGTAACCGGTACCCTGCTGGCCGGTGAGATCCGGGTGGGGGATGAACTGGAACTGCTGCCCGGCAGGATTCCTGGTCGGGTGCGGGGGATTCAGGCCCACGGCGCCAGGACCGAGGTCGGGCAGGCCGGTCAGCGGCTGGCGGTCAACCTGCAGGGGATTGATCTGGATCAGGCCCATCGGGGTGATGTGGTGGTCCCGGCGGGGGTCTTCCGCACCAGCCGTCGGGTGGATGTGCGGCTGGACCATCTGGCCTCGGCCCCGCGGGATCTGCGGCATCGCTCCACGGTGCGCTTCCATTCCGGCACCTCCGAAGTCACGGCCCAGATCATCCTGCTGGAGCATGATGCACTGCCGCCGGGACAGAGCGGCTATGCCCAGCTGCGGCTGGATCAACCGTTGTTGCTGGTTTCCGGTGACCCGTACCTGATCCGGGCCAGCTCTCCTTCCGTCACCATCGGCGGCGGGATCGTGCTTGACCCGTTTCCTCCGGCCCGTCGGCGGCGCAGTGACGATGCCTTGCGCCTGCTGGTGTCGCTGGATGCGGCAGAACATCAGAAAACCTGCAACTTGATCGTGTCCCAGGCCCTGCTGTCCGGCGTCTCGTTTGATGAGATCGTGTTGCGTTCCGGTATTGCCCGTAAGCAGGCTGAGACAGCCTTGCAGGGGTTGTTGACGGCTGGCGAGATTGTGCAGATGACCCGTGAACCGCGGGTCTTTCTGGCCAAGGCTGCGGTTGCCGGCCTGAAGCAGCTGCTGGTGGATGAACTGTCGGGCTACCTTGCGGCCAACCCGCTTAAAGAGGGGATCAGCAAGGAGGAGTTGAAGACCCGGATACCCAAGCGCAGTGACCAGCGTTTCTTTGCCCCGCTGCTGGCAGAGCTGGAAAAGGAGGGCAAGCTGGCCGCCGAGCGGGAGCTGGTCCGTCCTGCAGGCGTCAGAAAGCAGGCGGCGGCGCCGTCCTCCGGGCTTGGCGCCAGTATTGCCAGGCTGCTGGCAGAGCGGGGTATTGAGCCGCCCACCATCAAGGAGCTGGCCGAGGCGCTGCGCAGTACCGAAAAAGAGGTGCGGGATCATCTGGCCCTGCTAACCCGCGAAGGAGGGGTGACGCGGGTCTCGGGTGATATCTTCTACGACAGTGCTCTGCTTAAAACCATTGAGGAAAAGCTGATTTCACATCTGAGGGCCAAGGCTGAGATCATCCCGTCAGAGTTCCGTGAGCTGACCGGCCTGTCTCGCAAGTTCATGATCCCGTTGCTGGAGTATTTTGACAGCCGCAAAGTAACCATACGGATCGGGGACAAGCGGGTGCTGCGGGGCAGGTAAAGGCAGGGAAACAAAAGAAAAACAGCCGGTTGAAGCTGGTCCCCGGAGTGGCGGGCCGGTTTCTCCCAAGCCAGTTCTCACAGGTTTACCTGCCTGGTGATCCTTGCGCCATGAGCGGCCAGCTGCCGGGCGAAGGATCATTGGTGCCCCGGGAGCCGGATAAAAAAGGGAGGTGCGCGCTGCATCTTCCTTTTTTTCTGGTAAAATTTACCTTGAGAATTGGCTGAAATTTCGGTATGTTGTATAAGTTATTGATTATACTAATAATAAAACCTTTTCACGGACAGTAAAACTGATCTTTAATCAAGGAGGACGCAATGGCAGAGAAGTACGTGTACTTTTTCGGGAATGGCAAGGCTGAAGGCCGGGCCGACATGAAGAATCTGTTGGGCGGCAAAGGGGCCAACCTGGCAGAGATGACCAGCATCGGGCTGCCGGTGCCGCCGGGCTTTACCATCAGCACCGAGGTCTGTACCTACTATTATGCCAATGGCGAAACCTATCCGACCTCTTTGAATGATGAAGTTGAAGCCAACCTGAAGCAGGTTGAGCAGATCATGGAGCGCACCTTTGGCGATGCCAAAAACCCGCTGCTGGTTTCGGTCCGCTCCGGTGCCCGGGCCTCCATGCCGGGCATGATGGACACCATCCTGAACCTGGGTCTGAACGACACCACCGTGCAGGGGATCATTGCCCAGTCCGGTGACGAGCGTTTCGCCTACGATGCCTACCGCCGTTTTGTGCAGATGTATTCAGATGTGGTCATGGGGATGGACAAGCATGCCCTGGAACACCTGCTGGAACTGAAAAAGGCAGAGAAAAACGTCCACCTTGACACCGAGCTGACCGCTGCCGACTGGAAGGACCTGGTGGCCCAGTTCAAGGCCAAGATCAAGCAGGAGCTCGGTCAGGAGTTTCCGGAAGATCCCAAGCAGCAGCTCTGGGGCGCCATCGGTGCGGTGTTCGGTTCCTGGATGAACCAGCGTGCCATCACCTATCGCAAACTGAACAACATCCCGGCTGACTGGGGCACTGCCGTCAACGTCCAGTCGATGGTGTTCGGCAACATGGGGGATGATTGCGCCACCGGCGTGGCCTTTACCCGCGACCCCTCCACCGGCGAGAACTACTTCTATGGCGAGTATCTGGTCAATGCCCAGGGCGAGGACGTGGTGGCCGGTATCCGCACCCCGCAGCCGATCAACAATCATCAGAAAAAGCCGGGCGACCTGCCTTCCATGGAAGAGGTGCTGCCGGAATGTTATCACCAACTGGCTGATATCAGAACTATTCTTGAGAAGCACTACAAGGATATGCAGGATATCGAGTTTACCATTGAAAAAGGCAAGCTGTTCATGCTGCAGACCCGTAACGGCAAGCGGACCGCCACCGCTGCCATCAAGGTGGCAGTGGACATGGTAGCGGAAGGGCTGATCGACGAGAAGACCGCCGTACTGCGGGTGGCTCCTTCCCAGCTTGACCAGCTGCTGCACCCCTCCCTGGATCCCAAGGCTGAGAAGAAGGTGATTGCCAAGGGTCTGCCCGCCTCCCCCGGTGCTGCCGGCGGCAGCGTGGTCTTTACCGCTGATGAGGCCGAAGAGCTGGCCAAGAACGGTAAGAAGGTGATCCTGGTCCGGATTGAGACCTCACCGGAGGATATCCACGGCATGCATGCTGCCCAGGGTATCCTGACCGCCCGTGGCGGCATGACCTCCCACGCCGCGGTGGTTGCCCGCGGTATGGGCAAGTGCTGCGTGGCCGGTTGTGGCGACATCAAGGTCAACTATGCCGACCAGTCCTTTGTGGCCTGTAACGGCGTGGTGGTCAAAAAGGGTGATATGATCACCCTGGACGGCTCCACCGGTCAGGTCATGCTGGGCGAAGTCAAGACCGTACCGCCGCAATTGACCGGCGACTTTGGCAAGCTGATGGTCTGGGTGGACCAGTTCCGCAAGCTGAAGGTCCGCACCAACGCCGACACCCCCCACGATGCCAAGGTGGCCCGTGAGTTTGGTGCTGAAGGGATCGGCCTCTGCCGTACCGAACATATGTTCTTTGATGCCGAGCGGATCGCTGCCGTGCGCGAGATGATCCTTTCCGCCGATGTCGAAGGGCGCGAGAAGGCGCTGGCCAAGATCCTGCCGATGCAGAAGGGCGATTTCATTGGTCTCTTCCGTGAAATGAAGGGGCTGCCGGTTACGATCCGTCTGCTTGATCCGCCGCTGCACGAGTTCCTGCCCCAGGAAGACAAGGATATTGATGAGCTGGCCGCCACCATGAAGGTCTCTGCCCAGACCCTCAAGGCCAAGGTGGAGTTCCTGCATGAATTCAACCCGATGCTGGGACACCGGGGCTGCCGGCTGGGGATCACCTTCCCCGAGATCTATGACATGCAGGTGCGTGCCATCATGGAAGCGGCCTGTGAGCTGGTCAAGAATGAAGGCTTCTCGATTGTGCCGGAGATCATGATCCCGCTGATCGCCACCGTCAAGGAGCTGGCCGTACTGAAGGCGAATGCAGTTACAATCTGCGATGAAGTGATTGCCCAGTACGGCGTCAAGGTCGAGTACCTGATCGGCACCATGATCGAACTGCCCCGCGCTGCCCTGACCGCTGACGAGATCGCGGTTGAGGCGGAGTTCTTCTCCTACGGCACCAACGACCTGACCCAGACCACCTTCGGCCTCTCCCGTGACGATGCCGGCAAGTTCCTGCCGTTCTACGTGGATGCCAACATCCTGCCGGAAGACCCGTTTGTCTCGCTGGACCAGAACGGCGTGGGCCAGCTGGTCAAGATGGGCTGCGAAAAGGGCCGTGCCACCCGTCCCAACATCAAACTGGGGATCTGCGGCGAGCATGGCGGTGATCCGGAATCGGTCATCTTCTGCCACAAGATCGGCCTGGATTATGTCTCCTGCTCACCGTTCCGGGTACCGATTGCCCGTCTGGCAGCAGCCCATGCCGCATTGGGCGGGGGTACCGACACCACCAAGTAGTGCGTAAAGCTTGCCACTGCACTGAATAAGCACCAACAAGAAGAGGGGTTAGCCAAAACGGCTAACCCCTCTTCTGTTGCCGGTATCCGGCGTTTTCAGCGCCGGACGCCACCCATCAGTTGACCCTGAAGGGGCGCATCATTTCATGGTCTTCGTGGGCCAGGATATGGCAGTGCCACATATAGGTGCCAATGATATCAAAGTGCGCCCGGATCCTGACATAGCCGGGTGAGCCCGTGATTTCGTCAGCCGGTGGCACCCGTACCGTATCCTTGCGCCCTTTCTCCGTATTCTGAAGCCGGTAGTAGGAATCTGCCGGTGCTGAATCAATGACAGGATCTGCCCCCGGCTCTGCATTGGGACGGAGTCCGTTTAGCGTCACAACCGGCATGGCACCGGCACCATCAGCAGGGGTGTAATGGCCAGGATGAATGCTGCCCTTCTCAATGACCTCAAAATCCACCAGATGGAGGTGCATTGGGTGCATATCAACGGTATTATTAATAATTACCCAGTCCTCAACCGTGTTGTTGGCGATGATTTCAGTGACAGGGGCGCTGAAGCCCAACCCGTTCAGCAGGATTTTAAGCCGTTGCGATGTGGTGCCGGTTGCCGGGTCAAAGATCAGGTAGGGGTCAGTGCCTTCCTGAAGATCAACGTAGCGTGTCAGCACCGGGGCACTGGGGAACGCCGCAGGCAGACGGGGGGAGGCTGGTACCAGGCTGGTGTCGGGAGCCGCCAGCGGCTTTGTGATCCTGAACTGCATAATCTTGCTGGTGGTGGCTATGTCATCAACGGGCGTCCCCATCGGGAAAGGGGTGGCTGCGTCATTGCGCATCGTGATGACCGTCCCTGCAGGGAAGTTGGCCGTTGAAAAGTCAACAATCAGGTCGGCCCGTTCAGCCAGGGCAAACAGGAGTGCATGGTTCCTGTCATGGCCAACGTTCACAGCGGCAGGCATCAGACCGCCGTCATTGCCGATCAGCTTGATTGCGCCGGCCGGGATCGGCAGAGAAGAACCGTTGGGTGCCTTTGCCTCCAGCCAGATGTTGTAAAAACGTGAATCGGAACCGTTCAGCATCCTGAACCGGTATTTACGGGGTTCCACGCTCAGGTAGGGCCATGCCTTGCCATTCACCGTGATGACATTACCAAAAAATTCAGGTTTGGAGGAATAGACCGGATTGCCATCCATGTCGGTCTCGGGGTGACCGTCGCTTTCGAGCAGGGTATTGGAATCATAGTGCAGCGACCCATCCTCATTGAAGCTTTTGTCCTGGATCACCAGCGGTATTTCGTAGCTGCCCGAAGGCAACGAGAGGCTGGTTTCATGGGTGTCCCGCAGCAGATAGTTGGCAGCAAGCCCGGCATAGACATTCAAGCGTGTGATACCCATGGCATGGTCATGGTACCAGAGCTGGTTTGCAAGCTGATCATTACGGTAGGTATAGGTGACCGTGTTTCCGTTCGGGCGGGCCGGACGTCCACTGACCGGATCAGCGGGCAGGCCGGTCAGTGCGGTAGGATCGTTGGTGATCCATGCCTCGGGGTGGCCGTCTGATTCAGTCTCAACATGGGCGCCATGCAGGTGGGTAACCATACGCACTTCCGGCTCGCCCATATTGGCACCATGCAAGGTTGGGTCTACCCGCAGGATATGCTTGGTCAGCAGTCTGCCGGAAGCATCCCTGAGGTTGTTGATATATTTTACTTTAACCTGCTTGCCCGTTTCTCCGGGCAAGGTGGAACGGGCCTCAATGGTGGCTCCCAGGTAGCCGGTCTTGATGCCGTTGGTTGCATACCCCCAGACAGTGGTACGAATCGGGCGATTGGTGGCCGGGTTGATGAACTCGCTGCCATCCTTTTTCCGTAAACCAAAATCATAGTCAGCGGTCTGCTCCGCAACAACCGTATAGTATTCAAACCCCGGAAAGGTTGCCGTGTCAGGCGCCGCAATGGGAATGAGCGGCAGCGGGGTGGCAAACTGCTGTAGTTGCAATGGATCGAGAACCGTTGTGGGGGATGCGCCGACAACGGTTACGACGGTTGTCGTGTCCTTGCCGCCGCATCCCGCCAGTAGCCCGAGTAGCATTGTCCCTGCTGCACAGATAGTCTTGATGTTCATGGTCATCCTCCAAAGGCTGGGCTGATAAGACGATCAGATTTCCGCTTAATAATGTGTGCGGAACTACTTACGCAAAGAGGGTGCCAAGGGCTATCTTGATTAAATGTCAAGTAACTACAGTCGGTTGTGATCTGATATCTACAGAATTGGTTGGGAATGATACAGGTTTGTCTCAAAATGCGACAGGCCTGTGTGGCCAGTCTTACCAGGAAGGAGCGGGAAGAGTGTCTTGCCACCGTGCAAGGGCGGAACAGGCTGCCCGGTGCCCGGACAATAATCCTGCTGACATGACGTAAGAAGCTGTTTACCGCACAGCTATGAACAAGGTATGGTGTGTACGAAGGTTTTAAACCCAGATCCGGAGCCTTTCATGGATATCCCGCAGGCAGATGATTCACAACCGGGGCAGCACCAGCGCCCTGACTATATCCGTTCGCAGTGGTGGTTGCTGGGTGCTGCATTGGGGATTTTCTGTATCATTCTCGGTTATCAGCATTACCGCAGCTACCAGGCCATTACCCGTCAGGAAGAACAACGCCTGCTGACCCAGTCCCATGTCATCAGGCTCAACATGGAGCGCCAGCTGCAGGCGGCCAATCAGGCCTTACAGGATATTGTCAGGGACAAGCGGGCCATCATTGTCGGTACGGATACCACACGGGCGGTCCGGCGCCTCAAGGCGCTGTCAGATGCCCTGCCCGGCATCCGTACCATGCTGATCTTTAATGCGGATGGGACGGTGTTGGCCTCGAGCCGGGAGGAGTTTGTCGGCCGCAGTTTCAGCAGCAGGGATTACTATCAGGTACCACTGCAGCAGAATGATGCGGCTGTGCTGTATGTCTCGCCGCCGTTCAAGTCGGTGCTGGGGCCGACCATTCTGAATCTGAGCAGGGTTATCCCTGCGCCGGACGGCGCGTTTGGCGGTGTGGTTGTCGCGGCACTGGACCCTGAGTATTTCGGGGTGCTGCTCAAGTCGGTGCGCTATGCCGAGGATATGACCTGCGCCATTACCCACGGTGACGGCCTGCGCTTTATGCTGGTTCCGGAAAAACCGGCATTGACGGGGAAAAATCAGGCTGCACCCGGCTCATTTCTGCTCCGGCACCGGAGCAGCGGCAAGCTGGAGAATATCCTCAGGGGCCGCTCTGTTTCCACCGGTGAAGAAAACCTGATGGTGGTGCAGACGGTTAACCCGGCTGAGCTGAGGATGAACAAGCCGCTGTACATTTTTGTCAGCCGCCGGATTGAGGCGGTGTATGGGGAATGGTACCGCCAACTGGCGGGCAGCGCACTCTTCCTGATGCTGCTGAGTTCGGCTGCCGTCATTGGCCTGCAACTGCTCCAGAGGCGCCAGCAACAGCTTGAATTCCAGGCCGTGCAGATGCAGGAGGTGATGGCGCTCCGCCTGAGCCTGATGGAGTATGCCGCTACTCACACGATGCATGAACTGCTGCAGCAGGCCCTTGATGAGGTCTGCCAACTCTGTGGCAGCCCGATCGGGTTCTACCATTTTGTCGAGGCCGACCAGCAGACCCTTTCGCTGCAGGCCTGGTCAACCCGGACCCTGGCGGAGTTCTGCCGGACCGAGGGGCACGGGCTGCATTACCCGCTTGAACAGGCCGGGGTCTGGGCAGACTGCGTCAGACAGAGAAAGGTGATCATCCACAACGACTACGGCACGCTGCCCAACCGGAAAGGGCTGC
Organism: Trichlorobacter lovleyi; assembly: GCF_015239775.1. Taxonomy (NCBI): domain Bacteria; kingdom Pseudomonadati; phylum Thermodesulfobacteriota; class Desulfuromonadia; order Geobacterales; family Geobacteraceae; genus Trichlorobacter; species Trichlorobacter lovleyi. The sequence continues at coordinate 3,633,088 of NZ_CP058409.1, read as the reverse complement.
CGGAAGGCCATGCCATGCTCGTGCGGGAGCTGGTGGTGCCGATCTTTCGCGCAGACAAGGTGGTGGCAATCCTGGGGGTGGGGAATAAGCAAAGCGACTACAGCGGGCAGGACGTAGAGCTGGTCAGCTATCTGGCCGATGTGGTCTGGGAGATCGCGGGGCGCAAGCGTAGCGAGGAAGAGCGCCACAGGCTGGGGCTCCGTTACCAGACCCTGCAGGCGGTCTCAAGCGACGGGATCCATATCATCAACCAGGAGGGCAGGCTGGTCGAATCAAATGCCGCCTTCCGCAAGATGCTGGGGTATGGCGAGCAGGAGGAACTGCAGCTCAGCATCAAGGACTGGGACGCCGGCATGCAGCCGGAGGAACTGGCCGTCATGGCAAAGCGGCTCCTGCACGGTTCAGCCGTGTTTGAAACCAAACATCGCCGCCGGGACGGAACGGTATTTGATGTAGAGGTCAGTGTCAGCGGGGTTGAGCTGGATGACGGCTGCTATCTGTACGCCTCGTCCCGTGACATATCCAAACGCAAGGAGCTGGAACAGACCCTGGAGGAGTCCAGGCAGTTGCAGGCTGATATCTTTGACTTTCTGCCCGACGCAACCTTTGTAATCGATCTGGAGAAGCGGGTGATCGCCTGGAACAGGGCCATGGAAGAGATGAGCGGCGTGCCCAAGCAGGAGATGCTGGGCCAGGGGGACCACGCCTATACGATTCCGTTTTATGGCGAGCGGCGCAGTCAGCTGCTGGACCTGATCGATCTGGATGATGAAGAGCTGCAATCAAAATATAAAGGGGTCACCCGTATCGGGACGCACCTCTATGCTGAAACCTTCTGTCCGGCCCTGTATGGCGGCAAAGGCGCCCATGTCTGGGCGATCGTTGCCCCGCTGTACGACACCGACGGCAGGCGGATCGGCGCGATAGAATCGATCCGGGATATCACGGCCATCAAGGATATTGAAGCCAATCTGGCCCGCTCCAACCAGGAGCTGGAGCAGTTTGCCTATGTGGCCTCCCATGACCTGCAGGAACCGTTGCGAAAGATCGCCGGATTTACCGAGCTGCTGGCGAATCGTTACAAAGGCGAGCTGGATGACAAGGCCGACTCCTACATGGGCTACATTGTGGATGGCGCCACCCGTATGCGGACCCTGATTAATGACCTGCTGAGCTATTCCCGTGTCATGCGCAGTACCAAGGAACTTGCCGATACCGACTGTTCTGAGGTATTCTCTAAAGTTCTGAAAGATATGGAGATAGCCGTCAAGGAGAGCAATGCCGAGATCAGCTGCGGGCCGCTGCCGGTGGTCCGGGGCGACCAGGTTCAGCTGGGGCAGCTGTTCCAGAATCTGATCGGGAATGCCATCAAGTACCGTGGTGTCGGCGCACCCCGCATTGAGGTCACGGCAGTACGGCAGCAGGGTGACTGGCTCTTTTCCGTCAGGGACAACGGTATCGGGATCGCCCCTGAATTTTTTGAACGGATCTTCGCCATCTTCCAGCGCCTGCACACCCGGACCGAATATCCCGGCACCGGCATTGGTCTGGCGGTCTGTCAGAAGATCGTTGAACGCCATGGCGGCAGGATCTGGCTTGAATCAAGCGTTGGCAACGGCTCAACCTTCTTTTTCACCATTCCCGCATATCCGGGCAGGCAGGAGAAATCTGCATGAGCAAACAATCCCTTCACACCATTCTGCTGATTGAGGACGATCCCGGCGATGCGGCACTGATCCGGGAGATGCTGGAGCAGCAGGGCTGCAGGGCCCGGGTTGTCACGGTTGAACGGCTCTCCGCCGGCATCAGCCACCTGCAGCAACACTGCTGCGATGTGATCCTGCTGGATATGAACCTGCCGGACAGCAGCGGACTTTCCACCATGACCCGTCTGCTGGATGCCGAGCCCGGTGTTCCGATTATTGTGCTGACCGGACTCTCCGATGAAGGCTTCGGTGTTGAGGCGGTCAAGCTGGGGGCACAGGATTATCTGGTTAAAAGCGACATCGACGGCAGGGTCCTGAAGCGGGCCATGTTCTACGCGGTTGAGCGTAAAAAGCTGGAGCTGGCCCTGAAGCAGACCCGCGACCTGTTTGAACGCCAGGCGCGGATCGACTACCTGACCGGCATTTATAACCGCCTGATGTTTAACGAGCTGCTGGAGGCGGAGCTGCAGCGTGCCAGACGCTATGGTTCAGATCTGGCGTTGATCATGTTTGACCTGGACCACTTCAAGCAGGTCAATGATACCTACAGCCACACCATGGGTGACCATGTCCTCAAGGAAGTGGCCCAGCTGGTCAGTGAGAATATCCGGGCCCACGATATTTTTACCCGTTGGGGCGGTGAAGAGTTTACGGTGCTGATCCCGAAGAGCAATCGTGATCAGGCGCTGATACTGGCAGAAAAATTGCGTCAGCTGTGCGAAGAACACGATTTCGGTGACGGCCTGAAGGTAACGGCCAGCTTTGGGGTTACGCAACTGCGGACCGATGAGACGGTTGAGCTTTTTATCGGGCGTGCCGACCAGGCGCTCTATCGGGCCAAGAGTAACGGCAGAAACCGGGTTGAAGCGCTTTAGACAGCAGATTGCAGCAGAACGAGAACCGGGGAGACGATGCAATGAACGGTAAAAAGGTAGTGGATATACTGCTGGTGGAGGACGATCCGGGGGATGTTGAGCTGACCCGTGAAGGGCTGGCAGCGGGCAAGCTGCTGGTTAACATGCAGACGGTTGACGACGGCATCAAGGCCCTCAGCTACCTGCGCCGGGAGCCTCCTTACGCCGAGGCTGTCCGTCCTGATATCATCCTGCTTGACCTGAACATGCCCCGCATGGATGGCCGGGAGACCCTCAAGGCGATCAAGGCCGATCCCCAGTTGCGCAGTATCCCGGTGGTGGTGCTGACCACCTCCGAGGCGGAGGGTGATGTCTACAACTGCTACGATCTGGGGGCCAGCTGCTATATTGCCAAGCCGGTCGGTTTTGATGACTTTTTGAAGGTGGTACGTTCGCTGGAGGAGTTCTGGTTCACGGTGGTCAAGATGCCGCCCAAGGAATAGCACCACCACCTGCTGCAGTAGCTGTGGCCGTCGTGCCTGTGAGCGGAGCAGTTTCTTCACGGGCCGGCGGCCTTTCTATTGACGCCCTGCAGCCTTAGGGTCTACATTCTTTTGCATGTCGTCCCTGCTGCATCGCATATTCCCCTGTCTGGACAGCAACAAGCCTGCCTCAATCCGCTGCAACGTCTTCCGGCTCTCGCTGCCGGTGCTGCTCTCCTCACTGTTCCAACGGCTGGTTGCCATTGTGGATATCTTTCTGACCGGCGGTCTGGGGGCATCCGCCATTGCCGCCACCGGGCTGGGCCAGCTGCAGATATTTGTAATCATGACCATCTTCTGGGGGCTCTCCACCGGTACCACGGTGGTGATCGCCCACCTGAGCGGTGCGGGTCGCCGCGAAGAGGCCAGACGGGCCGCCGGTACGGCGGTGTTGTTCTGCCTGGGGCTGACAACGCTGGTCTCGCTGATCGGGGCCTATGGCGGTGGTGAGCTGGCCCGTGTGATGGGGGCAACGCCGGAGGTGCAAAAGCTGGCCCACGAATATATCCGGCTGGTCTTTCTCTGGCTGGTCTGGACCACCGGGGTCAATATCCTCTCCGCCATCATGCATGGCGTGGGCAACACCCGCACCCCGATGGAAGGGATTCTGCTGGTTAACATCCTGCATATCCTGCTGGCCTGGCCGCTGATCTACGGCAAACTGGGGCTGCCTGCCATGGGGGTCAAAGGCGCGGCAATCGCCATTAACCTGTCGGAATTTATGGGCTGTTCGTACCTGCTCTGGCAGGCCTTCCGGCGGGGCTACCTGCGTATCGGCTGGCCGGACCGGGAGCTGTTCGGCAGGATCTGGCAGGTGGGCTGGCCGGTGGCCCTGGAGCGGGTGGCCCAGCAGTCCGGGCAGCTGGTCTACTCCAGCGTGGTGATCGCCTACGGCACCACTGCCTACGCTGCCCACCAGATCGGGCTTTCGATTGAATCGCTCTCCTTCATGCCGGGGGCTGGGATGGGGATCGCCGCTGCCACCCTGATGGGGCAGTCGCTGGGGGCCAGAAAGTACCAACGGGCCCATGTCAGCCATGTGGAGGCGCTACGGCTGGCCCTGGTGGTGATGGGGGTCATGGCGCTGATCTTCCTGCTGATTCCGCAGTATCTGGTGATGATCTTCACCCATGACCCGGAGGTGATCCGGCAGGGGGCGGTTTTTCTGCGGATCGTGGCCTTTGCCCAGATCCCGCTGGCCATCTCCTTTGTCTATGCCGGTTCTCTGCGGGGTGCGGGTGACACCTTCTACGTCTTTATCGTCACCCTGTTGACCATGTGGGGGGTGCGGGTGCTGCTGGCCTGGATTGTGGGGCCGCTGCTGCATCTGTCACTGTATGCGGTCTGGGGGGTGTTTCTGGTGGATTGGTATGTGCGGGCCGTGGCCTTTGCCTGGCGTTATCACAAGCGTGATCTGCACGGGATAACGCTATAAAACAACTGCGCAGGCCGGGTGAGGGGGTCACACCGGGACGATATTCCAGCTTCCTGACGTCAGATCAAACAGTATCCGCGCCTGTCCGCTCTTCAACTGCTGCAGGACCTGTTCAATCTTCTCCTCCTGAGTAAAACCGGCATCAGACAGCTCAGACCACTCCCGGCTGACAAAATCAGCCAGCAGGGCCTGCAGGATTGCCGGGTCAATCCGTTCCAGCGGGATCTCAACCCCCTCTTCTGCTGCATCATGCCGGTATTGCTCATCTTCCATGCTCAGCTAGCCCTGCGCGTAGCGTGTGGGGCTGGTCTCCAAGGTCTCAGCGCCGTCCTGCAGATAGAGGTTACCTTCGGTTACGGTGATGGACCAGGAAACAGTACGCTTAAGCCGGCTGACCAGCTGGTTGATAAACTCCTGCTCCAGGATGATCACCGTAATATTGCTGCTGTTGATCAGCTTGTCCAGATGCTGGCGCTCCCAGCCCGGCAGCTTGGCGCCAAAGGCCAGCAGCACCACCTGATCGGCATGCCGCCGGGCCTTCAGCAGCCGCTCGGGATCAGGCAGCCCCACCTCAATCCAGGACCTGATCCGGTCGTCCGGCGCCTTGGACCAGAGATCCGGCTCATCCCCTTCACAGACCCCCTTGGTAAACATAAGCCCCTCTTCATACAGCAGGGCATAGGCCAGCAGCCTGCCCACCAGACGCTCCTCGGTCTCAGACGGGTGACGGGCCAGCGTGGCCTGCAGGGTTTCGTAGATGCCGCGATCAAGATCGGCAAGCTGAATGCTCGCCTTGTAAATGGTTACCGGTAATGCCATCAGGCAGATGCTCCTTGGTCTGTTGTTGGGCTACAGTAGCACGGACAGCAGTGATGGTGCGTAAAAACAACGTGTTCATTTGCCGTGCAGGTGTGGCTTTTCTGAAAGAGCTTATTGATTTCAGCAGCGTATGTGGTACAGGGTACTAGCTATCGTCTGATCGTCCAAAGGATAACCCATGAAAAAACTGATTCTGTTCTTACTGCTGTTGGCTCCTGCCGCCCATGCAGAGACCTACCAATGGACTGACAGCGCCGGTACGGTACACTTTTCAGACTCTCTGGCAGAGGTTCCGGTCGGTTAGAGACAGCAGGTTGTTGCCCTTGATGAGGTGCGGAATGTTCCCTGAGCTGAAACCGTCACAGAAATACTGGATCTTCATTCTCGGCATGGCCTGCGTCATCTTTGGCGACATTCTTGCCAGTGTGCTGGCTTCCTGGCTGAATCTGGCGCCTCAGGAGCAGGCCTTTCTGCTGGGGTTGCAGGACCGTATCATCCCGTTTCCGATCATGGGGGCCTTTGTGCTCTTTCTGGTAATCGGTGGCATGGTCAGCCTGTTGTTCCGCTATTACATCATGCCGATCATGAGGATCGCCGAGTCAACCCAGCTGATCGCCCTTGCCAACCCCAATCACCGGGTCCCCGAGATCGGCGCCCGTGAGGTGGCGCACCTTGCCCGGATAATCAACGCCTCGGCGGATGCCTATCAAAAATTGCAGCAGGAGGTTGAGGCCACCATCTATGATGCCCGGGCGGACCTGCTGGAAGAGCGCAACCGCTTTGCCGTGCTGATGTCTGAGCTGCCGGTGGGGGTGCTGGTCTGCAATATCCACGGTCAGATCCTGCTCTACAACAGTCAGGCCCAGACGCTTTTCCGGGCAACCGGCCAGACGGACTTCAGCGGAAGCGAGGGGCGGCATGGCCTGATCGGCCTGGGACGCTCGCTGTTCGGCCTGGTGCCGCGGGAACAGGTGGCTGACCGTATCGAGCAGCTGCAGCAGGCGGTGGAGGCTGGGGATGCCACCCCGATCAGGCGGTTCAAGGTCTCCCTTGAGGAGGGGTACTGCCTGAACATCTCCATGGCGCCGGTATTCAGCTTCCATTGCGAGCAGCACGAAGAATGTCTGCCGTGCGAGCGCCGCCGCATCTCCGGGCTGGTCCTCACCATCGATGACCGGCCTTCTCCGGGCGGTCCTGATGAGGCAGCCGGATCAGTGGCTCCGGCGGAACCGCCCGCTGCGGAGCCCTTGCCGCTGCGGAGTGGGGTGACGCCGATCAGCGACCCCCGGCCGGTGTTCTATGAATTCGACCTGTTTCATAACCGGGTGCCTGAAAAGCTGGGGGAGGAGTCACTGCGCCGGCTTACCTACGTGGCGTTTGATACTGAGACCACCGGCCTCGAACCAACCCAGGGGGACGAGATTATTCAGCTTGGCGCGGTGCGTATCGTCAACGGCAAGCTGATCTCCGGAGAGGTGATTGACCAGCTGATCGATCCGCAGCGCTCAATCCCGGCGGTATCTGTGGCGATTCACGGCATTACGCCCAAAATGGTCGCCAATCAGCCGACCATCGGCCAGGTGCTGCCCCATTTTCACCGTTTTACCGAAGGTGCGGTGCTGGTTGCCCACAACGCCGCCTTTGATATGCGCTGCCTGCAGGTCAAGGAGGCTCAGACCGGCGTGAGGTTCGATAACCCGGTGCTGGATACGTTGCTGCTTTCCTCCATCATCCATCCCCATCAGGAGTCCCACTCGCTTGATGAAGTTGCCGCCCGGCTCAGTCTGACCAATATCGGCCGCCATACCGCACTCGGTGATGCCATTGTGACGGCAGAAGTGCTGCTTAAAATGATCCCGCTGCTGGAGGCCAGGGGGATTGTGACCCTGAACGACGCCCTGCAGGCGTCAACCCGTTCACCCTATGCCAGAATCAGCTATTGATCCTGCCCGGCAGGTTGCTATGTGGAGATACCGATGTCGAACGCCTTGGAAAAACTAAAAACCGCTTTGCAGAACGGTCAGATTGATCTGGCAAGGCTGTCCGAACTTGAAGAGGAGTACAGGGAGCTGCAGCATCGGGCGGACCAGTTTGAGAAGTTGCTGATCATGCTGGTGAGGACCGGCTGGCCCTGGGATGAAGAGGGGACGCCGAACGCCATCGCGCAAGCAAGCAAGGGTGGTTTCTGTAGTGCCATGCAGGAGGCCCATGACCTGCTCGGCCTGAACTACCGCAGCATGCTGACCAGGACAGAGCCAAGAACCTGAACTCAGGTGGTTTTAGGGGATGACCGGTTGGTGCTGCGGAACGGGCCGTTAGCCGCAGATCCCGGCCACCTGAAAGCCGGGATCAAGGTCAAAGGTCTGCTGCACCAGCTGCTGGGTCAGGATTGCCGTCGGCAGGCCATCGGCCAGCAGCTGCCCCTGGCGGATTACCAGCAGGCGATCCAGGTTGCGGGTCAGGATCAGGTCGTGCAGCGAAAGCAGGATGGTCAGGTTGTGGGTCTGGCAGAGCCCCCGCAGCAGGGTCAGCAGCTCATACTGGTAACGCAGGTCAAGCCCGGCCAGCGGTTCATCCAGCAGCAGGGTCGTGCCCCCCTGGGCCAGGATCATGGCGATAAAGGCCCGCCGCCGTTCACCGCCGCTGATCTGTGACAGCGGGGTCTGCTCATAGCCGTCCAGCCCCACCGCTGCCAGCACCTCTTGGCAGGAAAGCAGATGATCCCTGCGGGCGGCAGCCCGGCCCATCTCCACCAGCTCACCCACCCTGAACGGCAGCGGCGCCTCAATGGATTGGGGCAGGTAGCCCAGGCGGGTGGCCCGCTCTTCACCCCGCCAGGAGCGGACCGGCTGACCATCCAGCTCCACCTGTCCCGCCGTGGGGGTCAACAGACCTGCCGCCAGCCGCAGCAGGGTGGATTTGCCGGAACCGTTGGCGCCGATCAGTCCCACCAGCTCACCCTTGACCAGGTTGCAGGAAAACTGCACCACGCAGGGGGCGTTGCCGTAACTGAAACAGACCTGATCAAACCTGAGGCTGCTCATCGCATACCTCCATTGGTTGCCCGGCGCAGCATGATCAGAAACCAGGGGGCGCCGATCAGGGTGGTGACCACCCCGGCCGGGATCTCCACCGGCGGCAGTACGCTGCGCCCCACCGTGTCGGCCAGACAGAGCAGCATGCCGCCCCCAATGGCAGACAGCGGCAGCACCCGCCGGGCATCGGCACCCACCAGGGCACGCACCCCGTGGGGCACCATCAGGCCCACAAAGCCGACAATGCCGCCCAGTGCCACCGCAGCTGCCGTCAGCAGCGAGGCAGCCAGCACCAGCAGGGCCCGCTCCCGGCCCGGTTCCAGCCCCAGGCCAAAGGCCACTTCATCCCCCAGTGCCAGGGCGTTCAGGCCGCGCCGCCGGGCCAGGGCCAGCACAAAGCCGATCAGCATCAGCAGTCCGGCCACCGGCACCACCGACCAGTCTGCCCCGGCCAGGTCACCGGCCATCCAGAGCAGGGCCCGTTTGACTCCATCGGCCTGGGCCAGGGACATTACCAGCATCAGGATGGCGGACAGGAAAAAGCCCATCCCCACCCCGGCCAGCAGCAGCCGCTCTGCCCGTACCCCCCAGGCATCCCGCCCCAACGATACCACCACGGCGCTGGTAACCAGGGCTCCGGCCAGAGCCAGGGCAGGTACCAGCCAGACCGCGGTCCCTTGGGTGGCCAGCAGACCGAAGGCCGCTGCCAGGGCTGCGCCGCTGGAGGTGCCCAACACATAGGGATCAGCCAGCGGGTTGCGGAAAACCCCCTGCAGGATCGCTCCGGCCACCCCCAGTGATCCACCCATCAGCAGGGCCACCACGATGCGGGGCAGGCGCAGCTCCAGCACAATCTTCATCTGCAGCGGATCAAGCTGAAAGGGATTGATGGTCTGTTGCCCCAGCGAGAGCGACAGCAGCAGGACCGCCCCCAGGCAGCCCAGCATGGTAAACAGGGGGTGGCGTTTCACGGGCGCTGACCTTTATGGGCCAGCTCAAGGCAGTGGCGCAGCTCGGCGATCCCTTCCGGGATGCGGGGGCCGGGACGGTAGAGGGCATCGCTGACCATGCAGACCCGGCCCTGTTTGACGGCCTCCAGTGAATTGAGATGGCCCAGCATCCGCTTCATCGGTCCGGCCAGTTTTTCCCCCTGCCCGGCAATGATCAGTTGCGGGTTGCGGGTGATGACCGCCTCAAGTGAAAGCCGGGGATAGCCGGAACGGGCATCGGCGGCGATGTTGGTCATGCCGGACAGTTTCATGGCATCATCCAGCATGGAGCCGGGACCGGCCGCCACCAGCGGGTCAGGCCAGATCACAAACATGGTCTTGACCTGCACAGCAGTTTTAAGTGGCTTTAACGACTGCTCAATCCGGCTGGCCAACTGGTTTGCCGGTTGTTGCACCCCAAGATCACTACCCAGTTGCCTGACGGCCGCAGCCAGCTTGTCCAGGCGGGAGCCGCGGAAGGTGATAGTCCTGATTCCCAGCTTGTGCAGCCGTTTTGCCAGCTTGGAGCCGATCCCCTCTTCATCCACCAGCACCACATCCGGCTTCAGATTCAGCACCGCCTCCAGAGACGGGTTGGCCGGACCCCCTACGGTGGGCTTGCCTTTGATCGATGCCGGCCGGTCGCAGAAGGTGGTCACCCCCACCAGATTCTTCTCCAGGCCCAGGGCACAGGCCAGCTCGGTCAGGCTGGGGGCCAGCGAGACGATCCGCCTGGGCGGCTCCCCGGCAAAACCGGGGGCCACCGCAAGCAGAGAGAACATGACGAGGCACAAGACAGACAAAAGGCGCAACCCACCCCGGCCCTCCCTTGTCAGGGAGGGGGGTAACGTCAGTATTTTTATGCTTCCCCCCTGACAAGGGGGGATTGAGGGGGGTCGTTTGTTCATCAGAATGATACCTTTACGCCGCCATAGGCGCCAATACCGGGGGTGCCGTAGCCGGCCACCTCTTCATACTGGCGGTCAAACAGGTTGTCTATCCGCCCGAAGAGCTGCAGATTCTTGGTAACGTCGTAGGAACCGGCCAGGTTTACCAGCAGGTAATCCTTCATCTTTTTCGTGTTTGCCGTGTCGGCATAGCGGGTACCCACATAGACCACCCCCAGATTAAGATTGGCCTTTTTCAGGAAGCTGTAGTTGGCATCAAAGGTCAGCTTGTTCTTGGGGCGATAGGCCCACTGTTTTCCATAGGTTGCGCTTCCAATGGTATCGTCTTTCGTCTCGGTATAGGTATAGGTCGCCTTAAGTATCAGTTCATCAATAGGCTGCAGGGATGCCGTCAGTTCAAGCCCCTGACTGTGTGCTTTGTTGACGTTATCATAATATGTGTTCCAACTAGGATCAGTCATGTAGCTGATCATATCCTTAAAGTCGTTTCTGAACCAGGTTGCACTCAGATGTGTCTTCATGACTGGAATGGTCTGCTCTACGCCAATATCCCAGCCAGCGCTTTTTTCTGGTTTTAGGTTTGAATTGCCTCCAAGAAACCAGAATACGGGAAGTGCTGGAGCATACAGTTCATAGAGGGAAGGAGATCTGAAGCCGGTTCCGTAACTACCTCTTATTTTAGTTCCGGTTTGTTTGATCAGGTACGCGGTCGTAAAGCGATAAGTGGCTTCGGTACCAAAACGGTTATGATCATCCACACGAACGCCCAGGGTGGTGAACCAGCTGTCAAACAGTTTAATCTGCTCCTGCAGATAGACACTGTTTGTAGCGGCATGTTTTTCTTCCATACCATCCGTTACAGCGTACTCATCCTTGCGTTCTACCCCAAGCGTAAAATCATTGGTTTTGTGCAGGTGCAGTACATGCTGCCAATCAAACTTGAGGCTCTGCCCGTTGTAGTAGTAGCCGTCTGAATAATCACGTTTTGAATCGTTGAACGAGAGCCCCAGCTTCTGATCCCAAAAATTGTGAAAGAGCGAAAGATTGCCTTCAGTGCGTAGAAAAAGTTGGTCTGTTTTTACATTGTAGCCAAGTACGTCAGTCAGAGCATAAAGAGGCGGTGGGCTGCCGTCAAGATCAGCACGGCTTTTGCTGTACCGTAGGGCAACATCGAAATCAAGGTTGCTGAGCGGTGTAATTCCCAAGCGGGCAGACACCGTGCTGTTCTGGTACGGGTCGTTTTCGGGATTACCGTTCTTGCTGTTGGCGGCAGAGATGCCGTCCGTGTCAAGTCGGGAGACGTTCAGCGCATACTGGAGCAGTGAGGTGCCACCGCTCAGACCGGCAGTTTCCTTGGCAGTATAGTGAGAGCCGCCTTCAGCAGAGAAGTAGGCCTTCAGCTTGCCGTCTCCGCGTTTGGTAATGATGTTAATCACGCCGCCCATGGCATGGGAGCCGTAGAGTGTGCTCTGTGGGCCGCTTAATACCTCGATGCGCTCAATGTTGTCCGCAGTTAAATTGGCAAAATCATATGCAGCTCCAATTGCCGTTGGGTCATTCATTTCAACACCATCAATCAGCACCAGAGTGTGTTCAGGTTTTGCCCCTCGGATGAAGACCGAAGTGCTGCCACCATATGCGCCGCTCTGTTTTACATCCAGCCCCGGCACCATCCGTAGCGCATCCGCCACGGTCCGTTTCTGCTGTTGCTCGATCTCCTTGGCCGTGACCACGCTGATGGAGCTGCCCACCTGCTCAATCGGCACCTCATCACGGGTGGCGGTCACCACCACTTCGCCCAGTTGTGCGGTCTTTTCCTCTGCCATTGCTGAACCACAGACTGCCAGGACCAGCCCCAATGCTACTGCATACTTCTGTCTACTTCTCTTCATACGGTCTTTCCTCCCGCGAGTATTCAGATGGAGCGGTCTTCCGGCTTAGGACAGCCTACTTGCCCACCTTCCCAGGGTTAGTGCCCCCAGTGGTTGTATGCCTTGCGGCATCGGGCGTTCGTTTCCATTACGGCTGCGGGGCAGCGGGGGAATTTAACCCCTCTTCCTCGTCTCCATCTGTTGTGAAATCTGCTTGCTGTTCCCGGTTTCAGTTCAAGGATGATAGCTAGGCGGCTCGGCGGTGGCGACGAAAGCGTACATAACCGTACGTTGAGGAAGCCGACGACGAGCCAACGAAGCTAGCGCCTTGAAATGGAATCGGATTACTTCTGTTTAAATCCGTTCTGCTTTTCCAATGCCTCCAGCACCGCCTGATGGACCGCCTTGGCGATCAGCTCGCCGATCCGGCTGTGGCCGCCGCTGTAGGTAACCCTGGGGCCGCTGCTGCCGGACACGACGATCACGCTGTCGGTGCCGGTGCCGGTGGCCTGGACCCCTTTGGTGTAGCTGCTGGGGACTTTCAGGTCCTCCAACGCTGCGGTCTTGGCCTCGGTGATGGTGACCACGGCCCGGGCCAGGGCTCCGTCGCTCAGGCGCGCATTGGTCAGGACAATGATGTTGATGGTCCCGGCGGGCGGATCAGCCGGTTCAATGTTGGTCCCCTCATCAACCCCGGCCCGCAGGGCGTTGCTTTTGGCCCCGGCAGTGACCAGGGCAGTCACCGTAAAGGGCTGAAACTGCTTGGTTACCACGGCCAGGTTGTCCATGTCTGCTGCCGTGCCCACCAGGGTCAGGTCAGCGGGCTGCAGCCGCAGCTTGTTAGCGATCATTGCCTTGCGCTGTTGCTCATAGGTCTTGCCGCCGCACTGCAACTTGGTGGCCAGCTCGACTGACAGCTTCTTCCAGAGCAGCGGGTGGGCGGCATGGTTGATCGCCCCCAGGCCGTTGATGATGCCGTCGCTGGTGGAGAGGAGATGGCGGCGTGCAGGCAGCTGCACGATCAGGCTCTTTTCCCAGAGGCCGTCTTGTTCGGTCTTCAGTACCTGGGCGGTTGCGCCAAGCTCAGGCGGCAAGGTCAGGTTGGCTGCACACAGCGGTGTTGCCAGAAACAGGCAGATTGTTACTGCTATCAAAGTGATTTTACGCATTACAGGCCACCTTTTTTACCTGTTCAAACCGTTCCAGGCCGGTCTCTGCATTACGGTTCTGACAGGTTACCCACTGCTGCAGTTTGCTCAGGGCTGCCCCGCTAGCCAGAGTTTCCCGTGCCATGGTTATCCCCTGCTTCAGATCAGATGCCTTGCCTGCGGTCCAGAGCAGCGCACCGGCATTCAGACTGACAAAATCTTCACAGGCCTTGAAACGACCGGTACCGGCAATGACCTGCATGAAGCGCCGGATCTCATCCTCCCGTAAGTTGCAGGCGGCAATCTCGCTTCCACGGCGGCAGGCCAGCCCCAGCTCTTCCGGGACAATGTCGTATTCTTCCCGTTGCTCTCCGTCAAAGCGGCAGATGGTTGAAGGGCCGCAGATTGACAGCTCATCCATCCCCAGGCCGCTTGCGGCATCACTGCCGTACACCACCATGCCATGCTGGTAGCCGATTTTTGCCATGACCGCTGCGGTGGCCGGCACCATCCGGCGGCTGTAGACCCCCCGTAGCGCCTGGCGGGGGCGGGCAGGATTAGCCAGTGATGCTGCAATGTTAAGGGTGGAACCAAAGCGGATCTGGGAGAGGATGCGGCCCAGGCCACCGGGGTGGACTGCGGGGGACATGCCGTTAAACAGGCCGATCCCGGCCTGACGGATGCTGTCGGCCACCCGGGTGACCGGGCAGTCTACATCAATCCCCATCGCCTCCATGATATCCACGGTGCCGCAACGGGAGGTAATGGCCCGGGCGCCGTGACGGGCCATGTTCACGCCGTTGGCTGCCCCGACAATGGCAGCGGCACTGCTGACGTTGAAGGTCTTGAAGCCGTCCATGCCGGTGCCGGAGTTCTCAAACAGCCCGTCCGGCAGACCTTCCGGGTGGACCGTATCAAACTCATCAATGGCCTGCCAGGCCCCGGCGATCTCGTCAACGGTTTCGCCCTTGGCGGTCAGGGCCGCCAGCAAGGCCCCCTGCTGCAGCGGACTTTGCTGATCCAGCATCAGTTCACGGAACAGCAGATAGCTCTGCTCCTGTGTCAGATCCTGTTTCTCAATCAGCAGCTGAATCTGTGCGCCAAACTGTTCAGGAGTCATTTTTTGCCGTCCTCCGGGTAGAGGTGAATCTTCATGCACTGCCGGTTGGCCACCAGCTCAAGGGCTTCAGCCAGGCGGGACAGCGGCATCCGATGGCTGATCAGATCGTTGACATGAAGCCTGCCGGACTGCAGCAGGGCGATGGCCTGCCGGCCGTGGCGGTAACAGCAGCCATAGGCCCCCACCACCGTCTGTTCCAGATAGTGTAGTTGGTTGAAATCAGTTGCGATAACAGGGGTTTCCTTGGAGAGGCCGGAAAAGACCACCAGCCTGCCACGGGGAGCCAGGCGGGCCAGGGCCTGTTGATAGGCATCGTTATTGCCGACCGCCACCACGCAGACATCGAACAGCTGGTCAGGCGCCTCAGCGACACCCTTGGCCGGTTCTCTTCGTTGCGGATCAGGCTCAATCACGGTGGGCAGGGCCTCATAGGCCGATGCAGCGCGGGCCAGCAGTTGCCCTGCCGGACCGCCGCCCCAGATGGCAATGTTCTCAAAGGGGGCCAGGCGGGCCAGTTCCAGGGCGTTCAGACAGCAGGAGAGCGGCTCGGCAAAGACCGCCTGTTCATCGCTCAATCCTTCCGGCAACGGAATCAGGCTCTTGAGCGGTGCAATCACGTAGCCGGCAAAACCGCCATCGCGGTGGAAGCCCATGATCCGCATCGAACGGCAGAGGTTTTCAGCCCCAGCGCGGCAGGCCGGACAGTGGCCGCACCATTCACCGGGGTAGACGTAGAATCTCTGGTTTAAAAGAGCTGCATCAGCCTCTGGTCCAAGGGCCACCACCTGGCCCACCACCTCTTCACCGGGGACACAGGGCAGTACCAGATCGCGATGTCCGACCTGGATGATCTTCAGGTCGGTGCGGCAGAGACCGGTGACGGTGACGCGCAAGAGCGCCTCGCCCGGTCCCGGTTGGGGAACCGGACGGCGTTCAAACTGAAATGAGCCGATCTCGCGCACGGAGACCGCCTGCATGGTGGCGGGTAACGGTTGGACCATGGCCGGACTACCGTACCCTGTTGGTTGGATTGGATTGGCTGCTGGAAGCTGAAGAGATTTCCGGCGCGGATTGCTGCTGGTTGTACATGAGTTGCCTCCCCCGAAGCGTACGAATGGAGCGGTGTTCCGGCTCAGGGCGACCTACTTGTCCGCCTTCCCAGGGTGTTTCCCCAGTGGCTGTACCCTTACGCTTCCCGTTCAAGGCGCTGGCTGTGTCGGCTCGTCGTCGGCTTCCTCAACGTACTGATTAGTACGCCTCCGTCGCCTCCTCCTTGACGCCTTGCCATCATCCTTGAACTGAAACCGTTAACTTACTTGGGTTGGACGTTCGTTCCCTTTACGGCTGCGGGGCAGCGGGGGCCTTGCACCCCTCTTCCTCGCTTCCATTCGGTGTTGCAAGCTCTGTAACAGATGCCAAGAAACAGTTCATCTGTCAAGAATTTATGGTGAGGATACGGTTGTCTTTTGCCAATCCATGCCGTAGTATCGCTCGGGTTACCTACGCAGCAGAGGGGGGCAGAATCATGGCACGGCCGGCAAATATCCTGGTTGTAGACGATTCACGGGCAAACAGCAGCATGCTGGTTGAAATCCTTGAGGCCCAGGGCTATCTGGTCTCCGTTACCGCATCGGCTGAAGAGGCGATTCCGCTTTTCAGCGCACAGGATTTTGACCTGGTTCTGACCGGTCTGATGCTTTCCGGTATGAGTTGTTTCAATATGATGAAGGTCTTCAGGCGCCACAAGCCGGAGATTGACGTCATCATCCTCAGCTCCAACGACTCAGGTTTCAATATCATCAAGGCGCTTCGTCTCGGTGCCTATGACTATATCGTCATGCCGCTGGATGACGAGAGCGTACTGTACAATGTGATTGAAAAGGCTTTGGAAAAACAGGAACTGCTACGCAAGAAGGCGCACCTGTTGAGTGAACTGACCAGAAAAAACAATGTCTTGCAGGAAACGCTGGAAATGATGAAATCAGCCAACCAGATCAGTGCGGCGCTTATGTCAACCTTCAGTGTGCCGGATATCATGAAAAAACTGGTGGAGCTTGTCACCGAGCATCTGCAGGCGCGTCGCGGCTACATACTGCTGCTGGACAAGGCCGGGAGTACCCTGCAGGCAAAGGTGGCCACCGGATTAGACCCGCTGTACTCCCAACAGTACAGCCTGCCCTTGGGCAAGGGGATCTCCGGCAGGGTTGCCGTAGACGGCAAACCGCTGATTATCTGCGATATTACTGACGAAGGCTTTATGGATGATGTCAGGGAGGAAGATCCTGACGGTGTTATGCTGGCCAGCCCCAGCATCCTTTCGGTCCCGTTGCTGGTGCAGGATCGGATTGCCGGAGTGTTAACCATTTCAGGCGGTGTCAGGGGAGAACCGTTCCACAACGACCATCTGGAATTCCTTGCCATGCTGTCCCGTTACGCAACCATCGCACTGGCCAATGCCGGCGTGGTGTACAATCTGAAAAAACAGCTTGCCGCAGCGGCATAACCTGCTTTCACCTCCTACCCCGACATGACAGACCAGAGCCGGCAGCCGGTACGACATAGCCATGGTGGCAATCTGCGCGGCCTGAGCGCCCTGTCAGGGCTTCCACAATCAGAACTGCTCGATTTTTCAGCCAATATCAACCCGCTGGGGCCGCCGGACTGGTTGCGTCCCCTGATCGAAAGCCGGATCAGTGACCTGATCCATTACCCTGACCCGGATGCCACCGAGCTGGTGCAGGCCCTGGCCAGCCTGCACGGCCTAAACATTGATCAGGTCCTGGTGGGTAACGGTGCCACCGAACTGCTGCACCTGCTTCCCCGGGCGCTGGGCTGTTCTTCGCTGCTGCTGCCGGTACCCAGCTATGCCGATTATGAGGAACCGGCCAGACTCTCCGGCCTGGCCATCGAACAGTTTTTTCTCTCTCCTGATACCGGTTTTGCGCTTGATCCAACCGGCCTTGTACCGCTCCTGAAGCCAGCCCAGCTGGTGCTGTTGGGTCAGCCCAATAATCCCACCGGGCGCACCTTTGATGCTGAAGCCCTGCGTGCAATCGCCTTGCAACATCCGGCCACCCTGTTTGTGGTGGATGAGTCGTTCATTGGCTTTACCGATGCCAGCCAAAGCCTGCAGCAGAACCGTCCTGAAAATATCCTGATCCTCACCTCATTGACCAAGCTGTATGCCATCCCCGGCCTGCGTCTGGGCTACCTGACCGGCGCTGCAGGGCATATCCGGCAACTTAAAAACTATCTGCCCAACTGGACCGTTAACAGCCTGGCCCAGGCCGTGGGGGTACGGGCGGTGCAGGATGCAGAGTACCTGCAGCACAGCCGCAGCTTTGTGACCAAACAGCGTGAATCGCTTGTAACGCTGCTGTCCAGTCTGTCGGGCCTGACGGTCTACCCCGGTGAGGCCAACTTCCTGCTGCTACGGCTGGACCACCCCAACATGGATGCAGGCCTGCTTGCCGAACTGAGCCTGCAGCAGGGGATTGCCCTGCGGGTCTGCAGTAATTTCAGCGGCCTTGATCAGCGTTACTTCCGTCTGGCAGTACGGACCGAAGCGGAACAGCAGCGGCTGTACGGCGTGTTGCAGAATATTCTGGCACCATCCCGGCCGCGGAGCGTCAGGCGTCAAACCCCGGCGATCATGTTTCAGGGCACCGGTTCCAATGCCGGCAAGAGCATCCTGACCGCTGCGCTCTGCAGGATTCTGAAACAGGATGGTCATGACGTGGCGCCGTTCAAGGCCCAGAACATGTCGCTCAACTCCTTTGTGACCCGCCAGGGGGGCGAGATGGGACGGGCCCAGGTGCTGCAGGCCCAGGCCTGCCGGCTCAACCCGGACGTGCGGATGAATCCGGTGCTGCTGAAACCGAACAGCGAGACCGGTTCCCAGGTGATCCTCTGCGGCACTGCAGTGGGAAACACTGATTTTAAGAGCTATGCCGAACAGCGGGAAAAGGTCTGGGCTACGGTCAAGTGCTGCTATGACGAGCTGGCACAGGAACATCAGCTGATGGTGCTGGAGGGAGCGGGCAGTCCGGCTGAGGTCAACCTGAAGGCCAATGATATCGTCAATATGCGGATGGCGCAGTATGCCGGGGCACCGGTGCTGCTGGTGGGTGATATTGACCGGGGTGGCGTGTTTGCCTCCTTTGTGGGTACCATGGAGGTCCTAAGCGAGGCTGAGCGTGCCATGGTGGCCGGATTCGTGATCAACCGCTTCCGGGGCGATGCCTCCCTGTTGGGGGATGCCCTGGCCTACACCCGCTTCCATACCAACAGGCCGGTGCTGGGCACAATTCCCTATCTACGCAATCTGGGGTTGCCGGAGGAGGATTCGGTCTCCTTCAAGCAGGGCTTGCTGCCGGTTGGGGCAAAGGATAGCCAACTGCTTGATATTGCGGTGCTGGATCTGCCCCATATCTCCAACTTTACCGACCTTGATCCACTGGGGCTGGAGCCGGATGTGGGCCTGCGGATCGTCCGCTCAGCAGCTGACCTGGGCCGGCCTGATCTCCTGATCCTGCCTGGCAGCAAGAACACCCTGGCTGACCTGGCCTGGTTGCAACAGACCGGACTGGCAGCGGCAATTATCAATCTCGCACAGGAGGGACAGTGCGAGATCATCGGCATCTGCGGTGGTTTTCAGTTGCTGGGCGAGCAGATCAGCGACCCCCACGCCATTGAGTCCGGGGCTGGGCAACAACAAGGATTGGGGCTGCTGGCGATCAATACGGTCATGGCTGAAGAAAAAACCACCCTGCAGACCCGCTGCCATCACCTCCCTTCCGGCTGTGAACTGACCGGGTATGAGATCCACCACGGCATTACCAGTGGAGAACAGCTCCAGCCATTGATCAGCAGCTCGGATGGCAGCCTACTTGGCGCAGGCAGTGTCAACGGCCTGATCTGGGGCAGCTACCTGCATGGGATCTTTGATGCAGACCCATTCCGGCGCTGGCTGCTTGACCGGCTGCGGCAGCGCAAAGGCTGGCAGGCAGATGGGCTGATCCGGGCCTGCTATGATCTGGAACCGGCCCTGGACCGTTTGGCTGATGCGGTGCGTAACAGCCTGGATATGCAGGAAATCTATCGGTTGTTGCGGTTGTGATTCCGATTCCAACTCAAGGCGCTAGCTTCGTTGGCTCGTCTTCGGCTCCTCGACGTACTGCGTGTACGCCTGCGTCGCCGAATTCCTTGCCGTCTTGCTATCACTCTTGATTTGAAATCGGGATAACTCGTCATTTGTGCTGCGTTAGCAGTATTTATAGGCGGATAATATTCCACCAAAGCAATAAATACCACTTTAGCATAATTTATATTGTCTGAAGCCACATACCATGCAATACTTCTGCTATACCAGTACGTATAAAGAGGTGTGTAGCATGGCTAAGACTGTCACCCCGTTGCCGATACCGGTTGCCCAGACCATGGCTGATGCCGATACCCTGGGCCGGTTTATCCGTGCTGCCAGAACCCAGAGTGGCATGGGTATTCACGAAGCTGCTGCCTTTTGTGGTGTTTCGGTCAGCACCATGAGCAGTCTGGAACGTGCCAAAGGTGATGTCCGCCTCAGCAGCATCCTGCAGGTCTGCCGTATGCTGGGGATCACGCTCAGCATTTCAGCCGGAGACAGCCAATGAGCGAGAGCCTGTTGGTCTGTTTGAACCGCACGACATTAGGTCAGTTGGGCTTTGATGGCGCAACAGATCAGTATTCCCTTACCTATGACCAGAGCTGGCAGGACAACGGCGGTTACAGCATCTCTCCCCACCTGCCACTTGAAACCGTACCATCCGAGGCACTGAAACGCTTTCTTGCCAACCTGCTGCCGGAAGGGCGCTGGCTGGATGAACTTTCACTTACCCAGCAGATCTCCAAAGCCAATATCTTTGGCCTGATCAACGCCATTGGTAGCGAAACCACTGGCGCTCTCACCTTTCAGCACAGTACCCGGCCAGCAGAGCAACAGGCCTACTTTCGGGAGATTTCGACTGCTGAACTGACAGAACGGATCAGCCTACGGGCAGATCGCTCCATTGCCATCTGGGATAACAAGCCGCGCCTGTCAGTAGCCGGTGTACAGGACAAACTGCCGGTGCTGATCATGCCGGATGGCACAATCGGCTTTGGTGAGGGGGCACTGGCCTCCACCCATATCCTCAAGTTCGGTACCAAACCGGATCTGCACCTGGTTATCAATGAATATATCTGCATGGAGCTGGCTCGCAGGATAAAGTTGCCGGTTGCAACGGTGCAGCTGCTCCGGCTTGGTGAACCGGTGCTGGCTGTGCAACGCTTTGACCGCACATGGACCCAGCAGGGGACGGTAGACCGCCTGCATCTGATTGATGGCTGCCAGATGCTTGACCTGCCGCCGATCTATAAATACGAACGTCCCTTTGGCAAAGGTGGCCATGCCGCTGTGATCCGCTCCGGCGCCAGCCTAGCGCAGCTCTTTGCAGCCTGCAACCGCTGCCGGGTACCTGCTGCAGCCCTGCGCGACCTGCTGCAGTGGGTGCTGTTCAATCTGCTGATCGGTAACAGTGATGCCCATGCCAAGAATATCTCTTGGTTTGTTGGGCCAAACGGTATCCGTATCGCCCCGGCCTATGATCTGCTCTGCCTGGACAGCTACGCTGGCCAGTACGACCGTGATCTGGCACTGGCAGTGGGTGATACCTTTGATCCTGAAGAAATACAGCCATTTCAACTGGCCGAGATGTGTGAAGCCTGCAAACTGCCGCAACGCCAGGTGGCGCGCACCTTGGCCACGCTCTGCCGTAGCATGCTGCAACAGCTTGATAATTTTGCGTTAACGGTTGATCTGGCCAATGATGAGCAGGCCTTTAGCACTGCCCTGCTGGCGCACCTGCGGAAGAATGCAGAGAAATATCTGATGTTTGCAGCTGAGCTGCCCAACGTGGTGCTGTAGGCCAATTGATTTTTTTCAGTTAGTTGGTACTGACACATTAAAGAGCGATGTAACTTAACTATCGTCTGCGATGGAATAATCTAATGTCCAACTTTGCTACCGCTATAATCGGATCAGCTGCCCCGCTTCCCTCAAAAACGATTGATCCACTTATCGCTGAACGCACCGTTTTTAACGACGACCGAACTCACCGGTTTACGCTCTTTCGTTACTGGAGCAACCCAGAGGACTACGCGTGTGGAATCAGCATGAATCCCTCAGGTGCGGCAGAAGACGTGAGCGATCCGACTGTTGACGGTATGGTTCGCCGGGCACAGGAGCACTGGGGTGTTGGTGCATATTATCAGCTTAACGTTATGTCTGTTCGAGGTACCTATTCGTCAGACCTTACTAAAACTTCTGTGGTCAATCTTCCTGAGAACGATGAATGGATTCGGCGGGTCGCTGCAAGAGCACGAATCGTTGTAGTGAGCTGGGGGAATCCTGGTCACAAGTCAGGCCGTGGAGTTGCAGTGGAAAAGATTTTACGTGAAGTGTGTGATCCAACGAAAATATTTTGCTTTGGTAAGAACAAGAATGGGTCTCCAGCCCATCCTCTCTATCAACGGATTGACGCACCATTGGTCCCCTACTTTGAGGAATTTTGTGACAGCCATGTCAGGATTAAATGAGGTGAGGAATATAGGGACGGCTCAAACAGACTCTCTAAAAGACGAAGGAACACGAGGGAATGAAAGATGCAACTCTTCATTCCCTCGTTTCAAACAATAACGGAAAGACCAGAGTCCAACAATCGGTCCGACCTATTTAATAATAATACGATCCAGCGTCACGCTACCGGCAGCAATGGTCAGTCCTCCCTCCACAGAGGTGAAATCGCTGGGTGTGCCGAAGGCAGGGTCGTATCCACCTTGCAGCACAACACTTATATCCCTTCCCAACGAAAGGCTCTCAAGAAAGGTCATGGTCTTTGCCTTTAAGACATCACTAGTAACAGCAGCCTCGTAGGCGGTAGTCAGTGTGCCGTAGGGGGTGGTCAGAAGGTTTCTGCGCACGTTGTCCTGTGCTGCAAAGGTCGCCGGAATATACAGGTTGCCGGTCAGGTTGACGGTGCAGTCTCCGGTGCCGGGGCAGATGCTTGTCCAGGCAGAAAAAGTATACCCATAGGCTTCTGTGTGGTAGAGGACGACACTGCTGTTTTTGGGGAAATAAGCAAAACAGGTGCCGGTAGAGCAGGATATGCCGCTGGGGTTACTGGTAACCGTGCCCTTGCCGAAGATGCCGACCGTCAGTTTAGCTGCCTGATCAAAGGTGGCGGTAACGGTTTTTGCTGCATCAACCGTTACAGAGCAGGTGCCTGAACCGGTACAGGCGCCGGACCAACCCACAAATAAAGAACCGGCATTAGGCGTTGCGGTAAGGGTGACTACCGTTCCTTGATCATGTAAGGAGGTGCAACTGCCGCTGCTGCAACTTGCACTGACCGGGCTGCCGGTTATCGTGCCACTTCCGGTACCGGCAAGCGTCGTGGTCAGTTTCATCTGACCACCGCGGACTGGCCAAGCGGCCAATAGAGAATCGGATCGAGCAAACCACTTAAATCCGGTTGGCGAGATTGTATAGAGGTACTGCTGATCTACAGCAGGATACACCTGGTAAACAGTTGAGCTCCAATAGACCGCCTGTAAATTAGAAAATAAGAACGGGCTATCAACAGGCACTGGCGGAGCTTGCTGCTGAAAATCAACCAAGCTTTCAAGTTCTTTGACGTTAGGTAATCGCCATTGCCCGGCCGTGGAACCATCGCTCAAACCACAGGCACCACTTGCCAGAGTATTGGCAGTAGTAAGAGCGTTATACCAGTCCATATTGCCAAAGCAGTTGGCGTACTGCAGCCAGATCAATCCGGTTAGTTTGTCGGTAACCGTGCCATCGCCATTTTCAACAAAACGTGGTGTTGGCCAGGCAACACCAGCTTGCAGATCTCCATCGTCACCTGCTGCATACTTCGTTGTCTGTCCGGTCTTACGTAATGCTGCCGAAGTTGTAGAGTCAGCCTGACCACGAACCGGCAGCACAAAGAAATGAGCAGGATCAATTTTTGTAACAGAAGTTGGAGTACCAACGCTCATAGAAATATAAATAGCATTACTGCTATCCAACGGATCAGTGTTTGAACTCCAATAGTAGTACGATCTGTATAAGGATGTATTATCGAGACTAAGCAGTTCAACAACATTTGGCAAACGCCAGTCACTGAACCCCAAGTATTTTTCTGTGTTCAGCTTGGCAACATAATCAAGGGCATGCTGCCAGTAGACTCTCCCGTCTTGCGGGGTACTGTCATTGTCAAAGGACGGGTCTCTGGTACTCATCAGGTTCGGGTTTGATACCCAGGTCAGACCGGTCATAGTATCGGTTATTGTCTGGTTGCCATTATCGGTAAACCGTGAAGATGGCCAAGGTACTCCAGCTTGCACGGCTCCATCCTGTCCGGTGCCCTCACAGGCGACGGCACGACCGTTGACATAGCAGGTGGTTTGCCCAGTTGCAGGCAGGTTGATGGTGGCAGCAGCTGCTGAAGGTGAGGCAGACAGCAGTGAAAAAAGGGCAACCGCTGCAATGGGCAGAGAAAAGCGGGCTGCTGAAGATAATCGTGTGTGCATGGTAACCTCCCGTATCTATACATATTTAATGTGGATATACAGAATCAAAAAAGAGGTACGTACACACTGTACGCAGGAAACCCAGTATACATAGCTCGTGAAATCAGCCCGAGTTGCCCATAAAATTGGGACAGACGGAATCAGTTTTGTTATAAAAAGTCAATGATTATTTGTTGGCTAACATCCTGCTTGGCCGGACAGTTCTGGTGACCGTATATTGATTAAGAGCAGAAAAACGGCTTATTCACTGTATCAAGCAACTGCTGTTCAATAATGATCCCTACATTGAGCAATCAGGAGCGTATCACCTTCAACCGCATAGACCAAGCGGTGGCAGCTGTCTATTCTGCGTGACCAGAAACCGGCCAACTGATGCTTGAGCGGCTCCGGCTTGCCGATACCGGCAAACGGTTCTCGCTGGATATCACGGATAAGTTGATTGATCCGTTTCAGCATCGCCTTGTCGGTTGTCTGCCAGTAGAGGTAGTCCTCCCATGCTGCGGTTGAGAATTTAATCATCATTCCACTAGGTCTCTGACCTGCCCGCCGCCTGCACGCAGTTCCTCCACAGATTCAAGCAACCGTTTGGCTCCCTGGGGATTACGGAGCAGATAGGCGGTTTCTTCGTATGCGTGGAAATCGTCGAGGGAAAGGATGACAACCGGTTTGCCACGCTGGCTTGTCACTACCACGGGAACGTGGTCTTCATTCACTGATTTCATGACCTCTGCAAAATGCTGGCGTGTATAGGTATAGGTCAGGGCGTTCATTGTTGGTACCTCCTTGCTGAATATGTACATAACTTAGTACATATTGCTAAGAAAAACAAGGCGACGATTCAGGGTAATCTGCGAAAATCCGTTCAATCCACGTTATCCGCGTGCTATTAACAGTCTGTGATCCCTCTCTACCAACAAATACTGCTTGCTATCCTGCTGGATCTGCTGCTGGGTGACCCCCGTTGGTTACCGCACCCGGTGCAGGGGATCGGCTGGCTGGCCCAGCGTTCTGAAGCGCCGTTGCGGCGTCTGATTACCCATCAGAAACTTGCCGGTATTGTTGCTGTTTTTTGGGTGGTGGGCAGTGCGACGGCAGTTGGCTTTGGCCTGCTGAGGCTGGCAGGCAGTATCCATCCGCTGTTAGGTGATCTGGTGTCCGTGCTGCTGCTCTATACCTGTTTTGCAACCCGTTCCCTGCATGATCATGCCCTGGCGGTCTATCGTCCGCTGAAGGCTGGTAATCTGGCAGCAGCGCGGCAACGGGTCAGCTGGCTGGTGGGCCGGGATACGGCTGAGCTGGATGAGGGGGAGGTTACCCGTGCTGCGGTGGAGTCGGTGGCGGAAAACACGGTGGACGGTTGTACCGCCCCACTGCTGTATGCCTGTCTGGCCGGACCGATGGGGGCGCTGGCCTACAAGGCGATCAGTACGCTTGATTCCACCTTTGGCTACAAAAATGAGCGCTACCTGCAGTTTGGCTGGGCATCAGCCCGGCTGGATGACTTGGCAAACCTGATTCCCAGCAGGCTCACGGCCCTGCTGACCATTGTTGCGGCCAAGTTGTTGGGATTATGTGCTGCTGATGCCTGGCGGATCTTTTTACGTGACCGCCATAACCACCCCAGCCCCAACGGCGGTCAGATCGAGGCCAGCGTGGCCGGTGCCCTGAGGGTGCGTCTGGGCGGGGTCAACAGCTACTTTGGTCAGCCCAGTACCAGACCGTTTATGGGAGATCCGCTGCAACCGCTGCAGGCACGACATATCCTGCAGGCAGTGCGGTTGATGTGGCTGGTGTACGGTCTGACGGCGCTGATCGGGGTGGGGTGCAGGCTATTGGTCGGATGAAACTGGCTGGAAATACAGTGCTGCAGAGCAAACGAGGCACCCGGATTTGTCCAGGTGCCTCGTCGTTTTGGGTAGGTGCGGTAGCTTAATGCGGCAGCATCTGGCCGAAGGTGTGAATCCGGTTGGCACCGCCGTGGATCTGCAGGCCGCCACCCCAGGAACCGTCATCATAGATGCTGGAACCGAGCATGATGAGCTTGTGGTTGTTCAGGTTCAGGTCGGTGCCAAGGGCGAGGGTCTGGCGGAATTCCGGATTGTCGTAGAAGATGGAACTGCCGTGCTGGTGAATCCGGTTGGCGCCGCCCCGCAGGATCAGGCCGCCACCCTGGGAGCCGTCGTCATAGATGGATGAGCCCTGCATGATGATCTTCCTGCTGCCCAGGTTCAGGTTACTGTTGATCGTGATGGTCCCCTGGCGGAACTCCGGTTGATCGTAGATGATCGGGTTGCCGTGCAGATGGACCCGGCTGGCGCCGCCGCGGATGATCAGGCCGCCTCCCTGGGAGCCGTCATCATAGATGCTGGAACCGAGCATGATAATCTTGTGGTTGCCCAGGTTGAGGTTGCCGTCATCCTGCAGGTAGGAGGCCAGCTGTTTCAGGCGCTGGATCTCATGGGGAGCAAAGGCGTCATGGGCCGCTCCTGCGGCAAAGACGGTCAGCAGGGTCACCAGGATACCGATGATGAAGCTTTTTGCGTCAATGCTTTTCATGATCATTCCTCCTTGCGCAGGCTGGTTTATGCATCCCCCAGATGTTTGTTGGGGATCAGGTAGTTGCGGATGTAATCGCTGACAGCCGCCTCCAGTGAGAGGGTTGCTGCGGTGTAGCCGGTCTGGCGGATCTTCTGGGTCTCGGCACAGGTGTGATACTGGTAGGTATTGCGGATCGATTCCGGCATGTCGATGTAGTCAATCGCCACCGGCAGGTCCATGGCGTTAAAGACCGCCGTTGCCAGCCGGTTCCAGCTGGCGGTGCTGCCGCCCCCCACGTTGAAGATGCCGGCCGCCTCACGGTTGTCCAGAAAGTGCAGGGTCATGGCCGCTGCATCCTTGACATAGACAAAGTCCCGCACCTGCTCGCCATCGGCGTAGTCCGGGCGGTGGGATTTGAACAGCTTGAGCCGGCCGGTTTCGGAGATCTGTTCAAAGGCCTTCTGCACCAGGGAGCGCATCTCCCCCTTGTGCTGCTCATTGGGGCCGTAGACGTTGTAGTATTTCAGCCCCACCAGCTCGGTCAGCAGCCCCTGCTGCTGGGCCCAGAGATCAAACAACTGCTTGGAATAACCGTACATGTTCATGGGGCGCAACTTGGTCAGCAGGGTTTCGTCATCGGAAAAACCCAGTTCGCCGTTGCCGTAGGTGGCAGCGCTGGAGGCATAGATGAAGCGGGCCCCCTGCTCTTTGGCAAACAGGGCTGTCTTACGGGAATATTCGAAGTTGTTGCGGATCAGGTAGCTGGCATCCCGCTCGGTGGTGGCAGAACAGGCCCCGAGGTGGATAATCGCCTGCAGCGGTCCGGAAAGGCGTGCTGGCAGGGTGCCGTTGTCCAGCAGTACCTCAAAGGCGTCCTTTTCAAGGTAATCCCTGAACTTGAGTGGTGCCAGGTTGCGCCATTTCTCGGTCAGACCCAGGTGGTCCACCACCAGGATGTTCTCGATACCACGCTGGTTCAGGCCATGTACAACAGCGCTGCCGATCAGGCCGGCGCCTCCGGTTACAATGATCATCTCTTGATTCCTCCCTCACGATTCTGTTAGGGATGATTACCGAAGAATCGAATGCTGTCAAATGTAATTCCAGTCCGATAGCAAGGTGCTATCTTCATTGCTATTGCCGGAGGTGTTGCATGCTCTGCCGTTCTGTCTGCCCCTATGACTGTCCCGATGCCTGTGGTCTGCTGATAACCGTTGAAAATGACCAGGCGGTCAAGATTGAGGCTGACCCACATCATCCGATTACCCAAGGGCTGATCTGCGGCAAGATGCGTCAGTACCAGCAGACCGTCCACTCGCCGCAACGCCTGACCACGCCGCTGCTGCGGACCGGTCCCAAGGGCAGCGGCCGGTTTGCCCCGATCAGCTGGGACGAAGCCGTGCAGCGGATCTGCTCCCGCTGGCAGGAGATCATCCCGCAGTATGGCGCCGAGGCGATCCTGCCCTATTCCTATGCCGGTACCATGGGGCTGGTACAGCGCAACAGCGGTCACCCTTTCTTCCACAAACTGGGGGCCAGCCGTCTGGCCCGCACCATCTGCACCCCTGCCAAGGATTACGGCTGGAAGGCGGTCATGGGTGATACCCCGGCCCTTGACCCTGCTGAGCGCAGTCAGAGTGATCTGATTATCCTCTGGGGGCTGAATGCCGCTGCCACCAGCATCCACAGCATGGCTGCTGCCCAGGCGGCCCGGAAACGGGGGGCACAGGTCTGGGCCGTTGATACCTATCGGACTCCTACCTGTCAGGCCGTGGACCGGGCGATTATCGTCAAGCCGGGCAGTGATAGTGCCCTGGCCCTGGGGATGCTGCAGGTGATGGTGGCAGAAGGGTTGTCGGATCAGACGTTTATCCGTGACAATGTGGCTGGTTTTGAGGAGCTTTGTGGCCAGGTTCTGCCGGATTGCAAGCCTGAACAGATGGCTGCCATCTGTGGTCTTCCGGCTGATACGATCCGTGGTCTGGCACGGGTCTATGCCGCAGCCAAGGCCCCCCTGATCCAGGTCGGGGGCGGTTTGACCCGCTATGGCAACGGTGCCATGACCATCCGCTGCATTGCCGCCTTGCCGGCCGTTAGCGGGGCCTGGCAGCGGCCAGGCGCAGGTCTGTTCTGTGGTACCTCCACCGGGGCCGCCTTTCCGCTGCAGCGGGTCACCCGTGAGGATTTCATGACCAGTCCGACCCGGATCGTGAACATGAATCAGCTGGGGGCGGCCCTGAATAATCTGAATGATCCCAAGGTGATGTCGTTGTACGTCTACCATTCCAACCCGGCTGCCATTGCCCCGGACCAGAATGCGGTCATACAGGGGCTGGAGCGGGAGGAGCTGTTCACGGTGGTGCATGAACGTTTCATGACCGACACCGCCCGCTATGCCGACATCGTCCTACCTGCCACCAGTTCGCTGGAACATCCCGATCTGTACCGCAGTTACGGCAGTTACCAGGCCCAGCGCTGCAGTAGGGTGATCCCGCCGCTGGGTGAGACAAAATCCAACTGGGAAACCTTCTGTCTGCTGGCACAGGGGATGGGCTGGGATGAGCCGTTTTTCAGGCAGTCGGCGGATGACCTGATTGACCAGCTGCTGGCCGAGCCCAATGAATGGCGTGATGCTGCGGTTACCGAACAGCTCCGGCAGGGGGAGCCGGTCTTGCTGACGCCCCCGACCTCGCCGCGGGGCCCCTGGTTGACACCAACCGGGAAGATTGAGCTGCGCAATGAGCGGGAATCGCAGCCGCTGCCCTGCCTGCTGCCCACCCATGCCGAGGCAGACGGGTTTCCGCTGCGGCTGCAGCCAAGTGTCAGTCTGTACAGTCTGAACTCCAGCTTCAACGAGCGCGACGACCTGCTGCAGAAGCGGGGAGAGCCGACGCTGCTGATGCACCCTGCTGATGCCGCTGCCCGGCAGCTGCACGATGGTCAGCCGGTCTGTCTCTACAACCAGCTCGGATCAGTTGAGCTGGCGCTGCAGGTAACGGAACAGGTGCCCTGCGGTACCGTGGTCAGCGAAGGGGTTTACCGGCTTGATCGCAGCCGGTCCGGGCGTGGCATCAATGCCCTGACCTCGCAGCGTCTGACCGACTGCGGTGAAGGCAGCACCCTCTATGATGTGGCGGTTGAGGTGGCCGCTGCAAAAAAGTAGGTGAAATACCCCAGAAGAGGGTGGTATAGTAGCTATTTTAGAACACATTTATAAGGAGTACCCCATGAGCTTCTTCCTCGATAAATACTTGGGCTTAAAGATCAAGACCCGTATTTACCTGCTCTGTGCCTGCTACAGTTTCTGCATCATCTTCGGGGTCGGGGCCGGCCGCTCACTGCCCCTGACCTACTCAATCCTGACCACCGCCCTGTTTGTGGCGGCCGGGGCGTTCTTCGGCGGCCTGCTGTTCTGGTCGGTCAACGATGCCCTGCAACGGATTCTTTCCTACCTGAAGGAAATGACCGAAGGCAACCTGCGCCAGACCATTTCGGCCAAACGGAATAACGAGATCAGTGCCATCATCCGTTCCATCGCCACCCTGCAGACCGCCATGCAGACCATGATCTCCGGCATCCGGCAGACAACCGACAGTGTTGCTTCAGCATCGGAGCGGCTCCGTCAGACAGCTGAAAACATTGCCGATGGCACCGGCAGTGCGGCCTCCCAGTCCGATGCGGTCAGCCAGTCAGCCGATGGTATGGCCAGCGTCAGCAGTGAGATCGCCTGCAGTTGCGATACCATGTCGGCCATGGCCACCGAGGCCGAGCAGGTCTCACGGGAAGGGGAGCGGATCATCGCCGGCATGTCGGTGGTGATGGGCAGTATTGAAGGGGTGATGACCGAGACCACCTCTGCGGTCAAGAACCTGGGTGATACCTCCAACCAGATCGGCGATATCCTTTCCACCATCAGCGACATTGCCGATCAGACCAACCTGCTGGCCCTGAACGCCGCCATAGAGGCGGCCCGGGCAGGTGATCAGGGGCGTGGTTTTGCCGTTGTTGCCGATGAGGTGCGCCATCTGGCAGAGCGGACCACCAGCGCCACCCGCGAGATTCAGGGGATCATCACCGCCCTGCAGCGGGATGTGCGGGCCGTGGTCGGTTCCATGGAACAGAGTGCCGGCAGTGTGCATGAAGGGGGCGAGGGGGTGCGGCTTTCCTGTGAGGCGATCGGCAGCATCCGTGAAAA
Source organism: Trichlorobacter lovleyi (assembly GCF_015239775.1). Lineage (NCBI taxonomy): Bacteria > Pseudomonadati > Thermodesulfobacteriota > Desulfuromonadia > Geobacterales > Geobacteraceae > Trichlorobacter > Trichlorobacter lovleyi. The sequence continues at coordinate 3,602,319 of NZ_CP058409.1, read as the reverse complement.
GATCGGTGAACTGCTCAGCCAGGTATCCCATGTCGCTTCCGCCGCTGCCCAACAGTCAAGTTCAACGGTGGCTATTTCCGGCAGCATGCATGGCATTACCTCCGTGATCCGTGAGGCTGCCCACGGCGCCGATGAAACCAGAAACGCTGCTGCCCAGATGGCATCGTCATCGGCAGAACTGCAGCAGATGGTCAGCAAGTTCCGTATCAACTGAAAACCGTTGCGGAGGCCATCGTCCCTCCCCATGACGTTTTCTCTATCTCGAGTTTGAAAGGTTCTTTATGCGACGTTTCGTGCGCAGTACACTTTGTTCGTTTTTCCTTTGTCTGGCAGCCCTGACTGTCCAGGCTGCTGAGCAACCGGCAGCCCCGGCAACGCCGTCAGCTGCTCTTGGGCCTGCGTCTGCTGCCCCTGCGGCACAACCGGATCTGAAACCTGTTCCGGGGCTGAGCCTGCTGCCCGCAGCCAAGCCCGCTCCCCAAGCGCTGGCGGTAGCAAAGATCGGTGTGGTGGATGTCAACAAGGTCTCCACCGACTCAGCCATGGGCAAGGCAGCCCAGCATCAGATCAAGGCGCAACAGACCAAATTGCAGAAGCAGGTCGAGGCAAAGCGGAAGCAGCTGGATAAGTTCAAGGCTGATACCGAACGTCAGCTGCCCAGCCTGTCACCCCAGCAGCGGGAGGCAAAGCAGCGGGAATTCCAGAAAAAAATTGAAGAGTTTCAGAAGTTTGGCCTGAAGTCGGAAAAAGAGCTGATGGAAAGCCAGCAGAAGCTGACCAAGGGGCTGTTTGAGGCGATCGGCAAGGCTGCAGACGAGCTGGGTAGGGCCAAGGGATTGGCCGCGGTTGTGATCAATCGTGAGCTGCTTTTTCTGGGGGCAGGGGTTGAGCCGCTTGACATCACAGCGGATTTGATCACGCTGCTGGATGGAAAAACAAAGTCGAAGTAGGCAGCTTTGAGCCTGCGTAGAAAAAGGGCCACCGGGTAACGGTGGCCCTTTTTCTGTCCGGCACTCAGGCCTCCTTCCGGGCACCGGCCTCTGCACCCTGGGCCGTGGTATCAACGCTCAGCGGTTCCTCCGTTGCCCGGCGAAAACCCTTGATGGCCCCCCCCAGCGACGAGCCCAGCTGAGGCAGCTTGCCCGGTCCGAACACCACCAGGCAGATCACCAGGATCAGGACCAGTTCCGGCATACCAAATCCAAACATGGGCAGCTCTCCTTTCGGCTACTTGGCTATGGCCGCCTTGTAGGCCTCAATCACCTTACGCACCTTTTCAGAGGGCGGGCCGACTGTGATCAATCCCAGGGGACGTTCGATCTTGTCCGTCTTGACCACCACTACCCCCGCTTTGACAAACCCGGCTCCCAGGCCGCCGATGGCGGCAGGATCTTTGGCCACCTCGGCGCTGATGGTGGCCACATTGACCGGCAGGGTCTCCTTGAGATACTCCTCATTTTTGAGAACCTTCTGTTTGATCAGGCCCCGGGTGGCGCTGGAGAGGGTATCGGTGACCACCTTGATGGTCTGGTCAGCCCCGCCCAGCTCTTTCCAGTTGGTGATCTTGCCGGTGTGGATATCCTTCAGCTGCGGGAAGGTCAGTGTCTGGACCTTGTTGGCCGGGTTGACCACAAAGACCACCTGATCCATCTGAATGGCGTGCAGCTGTAACTTGGAGGTGTCCACCTCACGCCCGGCGGCCTTGGCCCCCTTGGCAACGGTCTCAACCGAGGCAGAGGCCAGTGAGGCATCGCACTTGCCATCAGCCAGATCAATCAGACCTTTGCCGGCATTGCTCTTGACGATCTCAAGGCTGTAGCCGGTGGCCTTCTCAACCGCGGCCTTGTGGGGATTGATCAGGCTGTCCACCACACTGGCGGCGCCGTACAGCTTGACTACCGTCTTGGCAGCCTCGAATTTGCGGTGGCAGGAGTTGCAGTCGTTAAAGGCCCGCTTGCCGTTATGGCAGACAAAACAGGCCTTGTCCTCAAAGTGGTTCTGCATGGTGATCAGGGCCTTCTTCTGGGTCTCAAAGATGGCACTGTGGCAGTCATTGCAGACCATCCCCTTGGACGCGTGCAGCCTGCCGTCAAAGATGACCCGGCCCTGGCCGGCCCCCCCATACAACAGGGCCTTGTCATGGGTGGCAAATGACAGACCGGACAGAGTCAGCAGCAGGCAGATCATCAGCATGAGTGTTCTGTACATGGGTCGCTCCTGATACAGCTGCGGCAGGCATCAGCCTGCCGCAACCGGGAAAGGGTATGGTTAAACCAGAATAGTCCTGCTGACCTTCTTGACATCAGCGGTACCGGTCAGGGTCATGGCAACCACCAGCTCACCCTGCATCTTCTTCAACATCAGGGCCACACCTTCAGGGCCGCCACCCACGGAACCGCGCACCAGCGGACGGCCCACCAGCACCGCATCAGCCCCCAGGGCCAGCATCTTGAGCACATCGGCACCGTAACGGACACCGCCGTCAGCAAGGATAACGATATCCCCCTTGACCTTGTCGGCAATGGCCGCCAGCACCTGGGCGGTACCGGGGGTGTGGTCCATCACCCGTCCGCCGTGGTTGGAAACCACGATCCCGGCTGCGCCGACGTCAACCGCCTGCTTGGCCTCATCCACGGTCATGATCCCTTTGATGATGAACGGCATTTTGGTTGCGTTTGCCAGTTCACGCAGCTGCTTCAGGTTTTTGGGTTCCACGGTCTTGCCGGGCAGGGCCCGTGAGGCCCGTCCTGCCGAGTCGATATCAATGGCAAAGAACGGTGCCCCGGCAGCTTCCAGCAGGCGGATCCGCTCGATGATCTCGGCCTGGGTGCGGGGCTTGATCTGACCTGCTGCCTTGCCGCGGTATTTTGCCACGGTTTGCAGGCGGGTCTGATAGACCGAGAGCGGATCACCGATGCCGTCAGCGGCAAAACCGATCGTACCGGCCTGGATACAACCGGCAATGATCCCCTCGATGTACTCCTCTTCCGAGACCTTGCCCTGCAGCCCCATGTTGTAGGTCACACCACCGGTAATACCGGAGAGGATCGGCATGGACAGTTTGACCCCGAACAGGGTCAGCGAGGTGTCCGGCTTCTTGATCTCGTGGAAGGTCCGCATATTCAGCTCATACTTGGCCAGTGCGGCCAGATTGTTGCGGAAGGCCTTGCCGGAGTCGATGCCGCCCATGCCGGGGACTTCGCCGGAACAGGCCACGCCGTCGCATTCCGGGCAGACCCGGCAGCGCGGGTACATCTTCTCACGGGCCACCTTCAAGACCTGATCCAGCTTGAGGGCACTCTTGCCTGTTGCGGCTGCCGTTGCGCCGGTGGCGGCCTTCTTTGCCTCCTCAGCGGCATTGGCCTCCCGTGGGCTGCCCACGGCCTGTACTGCCAGCACGCTGGCACCAACCACTGCTGCGGTCTTGATGAAGTCACGCCTGCTGAAACCACCTGCTGAGATGCTTTCCTGCTCGTCATGGATCTGTGACATGGCCTTGCCTCCTTTGGTGTTTTCCAGCTTCAGGCCCGTGGGCCGGCAACTGGAGTTGGTGACAGAAACAAAGAATATCGGGATGTTGAGGTTTACGCTAAGGGTGGTCCCGGATGATTTCAGCCTAGCGCAGCTTCAGCGCAAGCTGAATCACAACCTGCTGAGCAGCAGATTGCGGGGCTGAATGGCACAAAACAGGGGGTGAACGGTTGGACTGGGATGGTTTGAACACTGAAACGCGTATTGTTAGGCATACAACCCCTACAAACATCTCTAACCCCTCCCGGCCTCCCCTTGTCAGGGGAGGGGCAACCGCAAGGGAGGCTTAAAACCTCCCCCCTGACAAGGGGGGAATGAGGGGGGTTGGTTTCAGCTACGGTCAGACCTGGGAGATCAGGTGTTTCTTGAGATCCTTGGCATGGTAGCGACTGACCAGGATCTCGGTCCGGGCCGGGTCGTTCATCACCAGTTTGCAGCTGCCGCTGAACCAGGGGATGATCTCCAGTATGCAGTTGAGATTGACCAGGGAGTTGCGGTGGGCACGGAAGAAGGCGTACGGCTCAAGCTGTTCCTGCAGCGCGGTAATGGTGTGGCTGGTCTGGTAGATCCGCGTGGCGGTATGGATATGGGTGACCGCTTCGGTACAGCGGACGAAGACAATACTCTCCGGTGCTATCGGCAGGATCTTGCTGCCCTGGCGGGCCGCTACCCACTTGCGGTCGTCATGGGGCGGTTCAGGCAGGGGCCTTTCAGGGCCGGGCGGCGTTGTGGCCAGCTGCTTGCGTACCTTGTCGATGGTCCTGCCAAGCCGTTCCAGGGTGACCGGCTTGAGCAGATAATCAAACGCCTCAAGATTGAAGGCATCCACCGCAAACTGGCTGTAGGCGGTGGAAAAGACCACCAGCGGGCGTTCCGGCAGTTCCTGGAGGATCTGGGACAGTTCAATCCCGGTCAGTCCCGGCATCTGGATATCCAGAAACAGCAGCTGGGGCTTCAGCTGGCGCAGCAGACGCAGCCCTTCCGTTGCGGTGGCGGCCTCGCCGACAATCTCAAGTCCCGGCAGTTGCTCCAGCAGGTAGCGCAGCTCCCGCCGGGCAGGGGCCTCGTCGTCGATCAGATAGACCGTGATGTTCATGCGGCCACCGGGATTGAAAAGGAGATCGTCGTGCCGGCGCCGGGGGTGCTCTCGATCCTGAGGGCCCGTTTGCGGCCATAGAGTGCCACCAGGCGGGCATTGACGTTTTTCAGGGCAATCCCCAGCCCCTCTTTGCCGGTGGGATGCTGCCGGGTTGTCAACAGGCCGGACAGCTTGGCCTGGTCCATGCCGACCCCGTTGTCCGCAACCCTGATATGCAGGTTTTGCTGCTCTTTGCGGGCCTGGATCGTGATATCTCCGCCTGCATCCCGCGGCAGGATGCCGTGGCGGATGCCGTTTTCCACCAGGGGTTGCAGGATCAATGGCGGCACCGGGCAGTCTAGGGCGGCCTCATCGATCTGGTAGTGTATCCGGACCCGCTCCTCAAAACGGGCCTGCTCAATCGCCAGATAGGCCTCGCAGTGTTGCAGTTCAACCGAGAGCGGCACCTCGCGCTCGGTGGTGGCGGTGCTGTTGCGGAAGAACTCTGCAAGTTTTACCAGCAGGTTGGTGGCGACGGCCGGGTCGGTGCGGGTATAGCTGATGATGGTGGAGATGGCATTGAAGAGGAAATGGGGGTTGATCTGGGCCTGCAGCGCCCGGATCTCCGCCTTGGCCAGCTGCTGCTCCCGGAAGACGGTGGAGATCAGCTGGACAAAGACGGCGTTGCCAAGTCCGTTGACCAGAATCGAGGGGAAGGCCAGTACCGCCACAAGGTGCAGGGCCGAGGAGAACGGTTTGGCCAGCAGCAGGATCAGCGCCATCTTCAGGATTTCATTGACGGCGCCCACCGCAAAGGCGGCAAAGATGTCGTATTCGACCCGGCGCAGGCGGGGATAGAGCCAGGCCGCCACCAGCCCCTGCAGGACCGTGGCAATGCCGCAGGAAAGGGAGGTCAGCCCGGCAGGATCAATGGCATAGCGGTGGATGCCCGCCACCAGTCCGGCTGCCAGGCCGACCAGCGGTCCGCCCAGGATACCGGCCAGGGCCACCGCCACCCCGCGCAGGTTGGCTATGGCACCGTGAAAGGCAAAGCCGCTGTAGGTGGCCATGATGCCGGCCCCGCCGAACATGAACGCCAGCACCAGCTTGTCCCTTCTGCTGGCGATGCCGGTCAGCAGACGTTTAAAGGCCTTGAAACGGATCAGGAATATGAACAGGATGGCAAACAGGCCGAGGCGTTCGAACAGATCAAGAAAGAGTCCCATGGGTGCTCCTGATCTCTGGCAGGTTTTTAGCTGCTGGTGTGTTTAATGTAACAGACCGGAACGCTCTTTGCCAGCACTACCGGGCCAAGACGCCGCTCCTGAGGATGACCGGGCGCGGGACGGATGGTCCGCCCCGCGCCGGTCTGTCTGGACTACTTTGTGGCAGGTTTTACCAGCTTGGCGGCGTTGGCTCCGGCAATCCGGCCAAAGGTGATGGTCTCGGAGATGGAGTTGCCCCCCAGGCGGTTGGCGCCATGCACCCCGCCGGTCACTTCACCGGCGGCATAGAAACCGGCAATCGGCTTGCCGTTCTTGGCGATTACCTGGGTGTCGGTGTTGATCTTCAGGCCGCCCATGGTGTAATGCACGCCCGGTTTGATCTCAATGGCGTAGTACTTGGCGGTCCGCAGGGCGCGCGGCATGTCTGGCCGTTTGAACTCGCTGTCATTTTTCGCATCCACCGCCTTGTTGTAGGTATCGATGGTGGTCTCAAGGGTCGCGGCCGGCATCTTCAGGGCTGCTGCCAGATCCTTGATGGTTGCCCCCTCCTTGACCAGTTCCAGATGGAAGTAGCCGTCAATCTGCTTCAGGCTCTTGCGTACACCTTCATCAAAGACCAGATAGGCCGACTTGCCGGTCTGCTGCAGGATAGCTGCGGAGGCCTTGTCGCGGGTGGTCAGTTCGTTCACAAAACGTTTGCCCTCGTGGTTGACCAGGATGGCGCCGTTACCGCGCACCGCCTCGGTAATCAGGATCCGGCTGCCGGCAGCCACGGTGGGGTGGATCTGGATCTCCTTCATATCCTTCAGCTCAGCGCCTGCCTTTTCACCCAGTTCCAGACCGTCACCGGTGGCGCCGGGCTGGTTGGAGGTGGTCATCCCCTTGAATTCAGGGCGGTAGAAGGCCACCTTTTCAGGGTTGGCGGAGAATCCACCGGCGGTCAGCACCACTGCCTTGGCCTTGATGGTGTAGCTGCCGCTGTGTTTGCCTTCCACGACAACGCCGGTTACCCGGCCCTGCTTGTCTTCAATGATCTTGACCACTTTGCTGTTGACGCGGATATCAATCTTGCGATCAGCAGCGTTTTTACGCAGCACATTGGCAATATGGGCACCCACGGCATGGCCGCCGGTGGGGCGGTGGGTCCGGTTGACGCTGGCACCACCCATCCGGCCGACATCACTGATATCGGCGCCGATGGAGGTCAGCCAGTCAACCGAGCCGGACGAATTCTGGGCGAGGATTCTGACCAGAGCCGGATCCCCCATATTCTTGCCGCCCTTCATGGTGTCCTGATACATCAGTTCAACCGAGTCCTTGATCCCTTTAGTGTTCTGAAATCTGGTCTCGGCAGCGTTCATACCACCTGCGGCCAGCATGCTGTTGCCGCCGGTGATCGGCTGTTTTTCCAGCAGAATCACCTTGGCTCCGGCGTCATGGGCCGTAATGGCGGCGGTCATACCGGCGGCACCGGCCCCGATCACGACAACATCGGTGCTTTCAGCCTTTCTGGCGGACTTCTTCAGTTTCAGCGGCACTACTGCGGCTGCGCCGCCCGGAATCGGCATATCGTAGCTGTGGCACTTCAGGCAGTAGGCCTGAGAACGGCTGTGACCGCTGTGACAGGCGGTGCAGTTGGGCTGGCCCAGGTGGGATTTGTGGGGATTGATCGGCCCCTTGGCCTTGGCACCCACGGCCTCCAGGTCGCCGTGGCAGCCGACACAGCTCTGGTTGATACCTTTTTCGCTGTCGTCAACGGTGATCTTTTTGGCGGTGCCGTGGCAGTCGGCACAGCCGATCTGCTTGGCCTTGTGCAGTTCCGCCAACGCGCTTTTCCCTCCTTCTGCGGCCCGGAGTGCACCGGTGGGCAGCAACAGGACTGCCAGCCCCAGCAGCATGATGATCCGTCCAAACATCTGTTTCATGGTTGTTCTCCTCTCTTGGTGGCGCTGCACGATACGAGGGCGGTCCGGCCGGATTCCGGTCAGACCGCCTGATGGTATGTATTGAAATGCTATCCCTGTTTTACCGGTTGTCAACCGGGGTATCTGTTAGAACATGAAGCGCGAGATGATGTAGGCTATGACGGTTGAGGTGCTGACGCCGATCAGGCCGGGGATCATGAAACTGTGGTTTAACAGGTACTTGCCGATCCGGGTGGTGCCGGTACGGTCCATGTTGATGGCAGCCAGGTCGCTGGGATAGAAGGCAAAGAAGAAGTAGGCGTAGCTGGCCGGCATCAGGCCCAGCAGCAGGGGCACCGGCAGACCCAGGGCCAGCCCCAGCGGCAGGGTAATGGCCAGGGTGGCGGCCTGACTCTTGACAAAGGCCGAGATACAGAAGGTGGCGATGGCAAAGGTCCAGGGGGCTGTCTTGACCATGGCACCGATGGTCTCGATCAGATAACCCTTGTTGGCGGAGATAAAGGTGTCGCTCATCCAGGCAATACCGAAGATGGAGACCACGGCGATCATACCGGCGGTGAAGACGCTGGAGTGGGCGATATCCTTGGCCTTGACGTTACCGGCGAACATGATGAAGGCGCCAAAGGCCAGCATGACGAACTGCACCACCGTGGTCATGGCCACCGTCTTGCCTTTGTGGTCAAGGGGAAGCAGTTCAGGGAAACTGGCCAGGAGGATGATGGAGCCGACCCCGGCAAAGAACAGCAGCACTGACAGTTTGGCCGTGGTGGAGATCTTCTGGTCCAGGGTTGTGACGTTGGCGTTCAGGGCGTTACGGAAGTCGGGATCTTCCAGACGGGCCTGAAATTCCTGATCTTTATCCAGGTCTTTGCCACGGTTGAAGCTCCAGGCGGCTGCTGCCAGCACACCCAACACACCGGCCGGCATGGTGACCATGATGATATCCACCAGGGTGACCGGATAGCCGGCCTTGGCGGCAAAGCCGAGAAAGAAGGTCACGGCAGCGGCAACCGGACTGGCGGTAATACCCATCTGGGAGGCCACACTGGAGATGGCCATGGGGCGTTCCGGACGGATACCGGTCTTGAGTGCCACGTCGGAGATAACCGGCAGCAGGGCGTAGACGGCATGGCCGGTACCGCAGCAGACGGTCAGGAAAAAGGTGGAGAGCGGGGCAAGGATGGTGACGTACTTGGGATGGGCGCGCAGCATCCGCTCGGTCAGCTGCACCAGGTAGTCAAGCCCGCCTGCCACCTGCAGGGTGGCCGAGGCGGTCACCACCGCCAGGATGATCAGCATCACCGCAATGGGAGGCTCGGACGGCGCACTGCGGAAGCCCAGCACCAGCAGCGAAACCCCCAGACCGCCGATCAGGCCGAGGGAGACACCGCCCCGGCGGATACCGATTAAAACCGCTCCAAGTACCAGCACGAATTGGATCCAGAACATTAACATGGTACACCTCCTGTCGATGACGTTTGTCATGGGTTGCGAAGAAAGCCTTTGCCCTGACAGGAGCAGCAACAGTGCCAATGTTGATTTGTTTTTGTAACATGCTGATATAGCTAATTTATTTTGCTGTGTGGGGCCGGTTTGGGATGCCCAAAGGGTATAACCAAGGTTATGGCGGGAAAGGGATTGATGCTGTATATTTCAGTGATATCGGCGAGATAGCCTGAGATGACGGACGTTATAGCCATAACCAGGGTTATGGCGGGGCGGACAAGCTGAGGGGAATGGTAAGAATAGCCCGTTATCTCGAGGTGGTATCGGCTAAAGAAGAATGAGGAAGACGGCAGTGGTCAGCACCAGCAGCAGGCGGTGCCCCAACAGGCCGGGCCCGCTCAGGCTGTGCTGACGTTGCAGGCTGGCCAGGGCAACCAGCGAGAAGGCCATCCCGGCGAGGATGCCGGGGTAGATCAGCAGGCGCAGGGTGCCCAGTTCCGGGGTGAGCCGGGCCGGATCGGTCAGCTGGGTCAGGCCGAAGGCGGTCAAGAGCAGCGGTATCAGCTGCGCTCCCCCTTCAACCAGGGCACGGAAGTAGATCATGAACAGGCCGGTGATCGCCAGCGGCAGGTAGGCCAGGCCATAGACCGTAAAGGCCTGCCGCCAGCGCAGCGCGGATGACGCCCCTGAACAGGCCATCGCCGCCAGGCAATACAGCAGTACCATCCCCACGGCCAGGGCAAAATCAGGTCCGCTCCAGACGGTGGAGGGAAAGACCTCCTTGGCCCGTCCCACCAGAAGCGGGGTCCCTTTGGCAGCGGCAATCACCCCGCAGAGTGCCACGCTGAACAGGGCCTCATAAAAACCGTGGCGGGAGCGGTTGAGCAGGCCCCAGGCCGGATTGCGCAGATCGAGCTGCATGGAGTGGTGCGGGCAGCTGCGTACACAGTTGAGGCAGAGTACGCAATGGTCGGAGTTATCGATGCCGGTGGGGTGCAACCCCATCGGGCAGCCCCGTTCCTTGACGCAGTCGTCAACCCGGCAGCGGCTGACGCAGACCGTGCGGTTACTGTGCATCTCAAGCAGGGAAATCCGTGACACCAGGCTGACGATCCGGCCCAGCGGACAGAGAAACTTGCACCAGCCCCGCCGGCCGATGATCAAGTCGGCCATAGCCGTGGCAGCCAGCAACCCGGCCAGCAGGATGCCGGTGGCCAGGGCATGGGAAAACATGCCGGTGGCCTGTTCCACCAGCAGTATCAAGATCATCCCGGCCAGGCTGATCGGCGCACCCCACTGTTTCAGCCACTGCATCGGTTCATGGGTGACCCGCGTCTTGACGCCGACAAACTCGCCGATCGCCTCCAGCGGGCAGTAGCTGCACCACCCCCGCGCCACCAGAAAGGCGGTGGCAAGCAGGGCCGGCCACCAGAGGGTCCAGACCGCCAGGTTGGCGGCATTGCCGGTGCGGGGACCGGTCAGGGTGTAGCCCATCACCAGCAGAAACAGCGGCACGGTCGTCCAGCGTAGCAGACGGGGGAAGTCAGGGCGGCGGGCCAGCCGCTCCAGCGACGGCAGCGAGAGCAGGTTGAAGCGGCCGCCGAAGGACTGCCCCTGCAGAAAGATATGTTCCGCCTGGATCTCGTCAGCGTTGCAGACCACCACGGCGCGGCTGATGACCTGGTACAGCTCGCTGCCGTTAAGCGGCCAATCGTGGTCCACCAGGCGGTTGAGGGCATCCTGGGAGATCCGCCGCACCTGCTTGTGGTGCTTGGCGTTGAGGCTGGCCAGCAGGCTGCGGGCGATCAGCGGGATATCATGCTTGCGCTCACGCAGCGGCGCCATCTCCAGACGCTCCGTTGCCAGCCGGCGGTACAGCCCGCCGTGGAAACTGCCGGCTGCAGCCTGTTCAGCCAGCGGTTCGCTGCTGGTGGCGATGATCCTGACCTCGGCGCTGCGCAGGCGCTGCTCGCCGCGCCGTTTGAACTGGCCGCTTGCCATGAACTGTGCCAGCAGCTCCTGCACCGCCGGAGTCAGGCAGTCCACGTTACGCAGGATCAGATCCCCCCCGGCGGCCAGCTCCAGCATGCCGCGCCGTATCCGCCGGGCATAGACCGCTCCGTCCGGGACATGGCCGAACAGGGCCGCCTCTTGGGCAATTTCAAGCAGCAGGGCATCCTTGACCGCAATGGCGCCGCGCTGCTCGCTGCCGATCACCGGCGGCGGTGTGGCGCAATCGAGAAACAGCACCGGACAGGAGGCATCGGCATGGAAGTGGATCAGGCGTGCCGCCAGATCCTTCCAGGTGCCCGGCTCACCGGTGATCAGCACATGGTTGCGTTGGCGCCCCAGCTGGACAAGCCGCGCGTTGAGGGCCCGCACGTTGGAGGAGTTGCCGGGAAAGGCGCCGAACTCGGGCAGCAGCTGCCAGCCGATGACATTGGTGATTGCATCGCGGTGCTCCCGCTCCTCCCGTTGATGGCGTTGGGCCCAGCTGCCCAGCTGATAAGCCAGGATGCGGCAGAGATTGGCGTAGATCTGCGGGGTTTCATGGAGCAGCTCTTCAAAATCGCTGCGGCCCAGGCTGACGGCCCGCACCTCGCTGATGGCCCGCACATCGGCAGTGCGTGCTTCTCCGGTCAGGATCGCCCGCTCACCGATGATCTCACCCCTGCCCAGCTCGGTTACATTAAAGATCTGGCCGTTGCCGTCCTGCAGCTCGACCCGGACCTGTCCCTCCAGGATCAGGTACAGCTCTTCCGGTGGTGCATTTCTGGACAAAATGACCATGCCGGACAAAAAGACACATTCCTTCAGCCGCTGGCTGATACGCTCCAACTCGTGGGGTGACAACCCGGCAAAGATCCGGACTGCAGCAAGATCCTCATAACATGCCGGCATAAAACGATAGTTTCCTCGGGGTCTTAAAGGATGCGCTGAGTGACGCCGCCGGCGCCGGACAGGCGGATAGCGGCTGTAGTCTGGTGTAGCAAGGAGGGGGCCATGATGGCGGCGTGGCGCGTATACGCAGGAGCCGCAGGGCAGATAACGATATGGCGGGGCCTCTGCAGCCCTTTTGAAAATAATGCAGTAATGTCGTTACTGCTAAATTATTCATTGACGGATTCAGTAGATGCTTTTATTATGCAGTTATCTCGTTACTGTGTTGGGGAGCTGTATGAAGGTTGTTTTAAAAAATATCGCTGATGTTCAGGCAGGCTACTCGTTTCGTACGGGGCTTGAAGTCATGGAGGCTGGTCCGATTGCCGTCATCCAGATGAAAGACCTGACCAGCTCCAGTCGTGTCTGTTGTGATGAGCTGGTAAGGGTAGACCTGGACAGGCCAAGGGAACACCACCTGCTAAAGCCGGGGGATCTGGTATTCCGGTCGCGCGGACTAACCAGTAATGCAGCCCTGCTGGTGGATGATCCGGGCGATGCGGTTCTTGCTGCCCCCTTGCTGCGTATCAGGGTTACCAGCCGATCAGTCCTGCCCGCGTATTTAAACTGGTATATCAGTCAGCTTCCGGCCCAGTCCTACTTTGCCAGTTGCGCTGCAGGCACGGCGCTCAAGATGATCAGCAAACAGTCGCTTGAGAATCTTGAATTGTGTGTGCCGTCAATTGCCCGGCAACGTTTGATTGTAGACATGGCGGAGCTGGCGGCAGAAGAGCAGCGCATTTTGAAAATGCTTACAGAAAAACGAAACCACTATATTGCATCCCAATTACTTCAGTTGGCTCAAGGAGAATGACGGTAATGGCCGAACAAATTGATCAAAAAGACATTAATAATGCAGCATGGGCAGCGTGCGATACCTTCCGGGGGGTGGTTGATCCGGCACAGTATAAAGACTACATCCTAGTCATGTTGTTTGTAAAATACATCTCGGATGTCTGGAAAAGCCACTACGAGGAATATCGCCAGCAGTACGGCGATGATGACACCCGCATCAGACGCAGGTTGGAGCGGGAACGGTTTGTGCTGCCGTATGCTGAACTGAAAGACCACAAAACCGGCAAGGTGCAAGACCGTTTTCTGGCCGACTATTACAGTCTGTATGAACGGCGTAACGCGGCCAACATCGGTGAGCTGATCAACATTGTTCTGGATGCCATTGAAGAGGCCAACAAGACGAAGCTGGAGAGCGTATTTCGTAACATCGACTTCAACAGTGAGGCAAATCTCGGTAAGACCAAAGACCGCAACCGCCGCCTGAAGACGTTGCTGGAAGATTTCAACAAGCCGCTGCTGGATATGAGCCCCGGCAAGGTTTCAGAAGATGTCATCGGCAACACCTACATCTACCTGATTGAGCGTTTTGCCTCTGACTCCGGCAAAAAGGCCGGTGAGTTCTACACCCCGCACAAGATTTCAACCCTGGTGGCCAAACTGGGCAGGCCAAAACAGGGCGACCGTATCTGTGACCCGACCTGCGGTTCCGGCGGTCTGTTGATTGAGGCAGCACGGGAGGTGAACGACCGCAACTTCGCCCTGTTCGGCATGGAATCCAACGGCAGCACCTGGGCGCTGGCCCGGATGAACATGTTCCTGCACGGCGCCGACAGTGCCCGTATTGAATGGTGTGATACCCTTAACAGTCCGGCGCTGGTGGAAAATGACGCTCTGATGAAGTTCAATGTCGTGGTGGCAAACCCGCCCTTTTCTCTCGACAAGTGGGGCGCTGAAAATGCTGAAAGTGACCGCTTTAACCGCTTTTGGCGCGGCGTGCCACCTAAATCAAAGGCCGATTGGGCCTTTATCAGCCACATGGTCGAATCGGCTCTGGAAAAAGAGGGGCGGGTCTCGGTTGTCGTGCCCCACGGTGTCCTGTTCCGGGGCGCTGCTGAAGGACGCATCCGCCAGAAGATGATAGAAGAAAACCTGTTGGATGCCGTAATCGGTCTGCCGGGCAACCTTTTCACCACCACCTCTATTCCGGTGGCGATCCTGGTCTTCGACCGCAGCCGGGAAAAAGGTGGCGCCAACCATACCCGTAAAGATGTGCTTTTTGTGGATGCCAGCCGCGACTATCTGCCAGGGAAAAACCAGAACTCCCTTTCCGACGACCATATCCGGAAGATTGTCGATGCTGTTGCTGCCCGGAAGGACGAGGATAAATACGCCCACGTCGCCACATTCGAGGAGATCAGGGATAATGATTTCAACCTCAACATTCCGCGCTATGTGGATACCTTTGAGGAGGAGGTTGAGATTGATATCGATGCCGTGCAGATGGAGATTGAGCAGCTGGAAAAGGAGCTGGTAACTGTGCGGGCACGGATGGCGGAGCTGTTGAAGGAGATTGAAAGATAGCGCAACTGTTTGGAAATTCCGGATAGTTCATTGCATCTGGCACAGAAGGTTAAGACCATTTCGAGGACAAGCTCGGATTGGTTCCGACATATTTAACTGATGGAATAAATGGTTATGAAGTTATGTACAGGCGCCAAAGGAGAATTAGCTCATGACTGATAATTTACCGGTAAAAGGTGAGTTTCTCGTTTACCAGACAGATGATGGACGGACACGAGTCGAATGCCGGTTCGAGAATGAAACCTTATGGCTATCTCAGGCGTTACTTGCAGAGCTGTATCAGAAAGATGTCCGCACCATTAATGAACACCTGAAAAATATTTTTGATGACAAGGAACTTGATCCGCAAGCAACTATCCGGAAATTCCGGATAGTTCAAATCGAAGGTGCTCGTGAGGTGGCGCGGGAGATTGACCACTATTCTCTTGAAGCTATTCTTGCTGTTGGCTATCGGGTTCGTAGTAAGCAGGGCACACAATTCCGCCGTTGGGCAACGGAGCGCTTGAAGGAATATCTCGTCAAAGGCTTTACCATGGACGACGAGCGGTTGAAAAGCCCGCCCGTGGCCGGTTCGGCCGTACCTGACTATTTTGACGAGATGCTCGAACGCATCCGCGACATTCGAGCCAGCGAGCGCAGGATGTATCTGCGGGTGAAGGAGATTTTCACCATGGCGAGTGATTATGACCCGTCCTGGCCGGAGACTACCAAGTTCTTCAGCATTATTCAGAACAAGCTCCATTTTGCCGCAACCGGCATGACCGCTCCGGAGCTTATCCATAGCCGTGCCGACCACACCAAGTCAAATATGGGGCTCACGAGTTTCAAGGCTGGCGAGGTTCGCAAAACCGATGTCACCATTGCCAAGAACTACCTGAATGAGGAGGAAATCAGGCAGTTGAACAGGATTGTGACCATGTGGCTTGATTTCGCAGAAGATCAGGCATTGCGGCGCAAGCAGGTGTTTATGAAGGACTGGGAGCAGAAGCTGGATGAGTTTTTGCGTTTCAATGACCGGCGGGTTTTGGAAAATGCCGGTTCGGTCAGCAAGAAGCATGCGGAAGCCCATGCCCGTGATGAGTATGAGCAGTTTGCCCAGCAACGGCGGGAGCATAAGGAGGCTGTTGGGGAGGAAGAGTCGATCAAGGCGCTGGAGGAAGCGGCGCGGGTGTTTGGGAGTGGGAAATGAGGAAGAGAGATTTGTCCGCAGATTACGCAGATTAACGCAGATAAAACCTTAAACATTCCTTTTTAGTATCTTGTTTTTAAGCAGTTTCAGTAATCAGTCTTTGATTTTAATCTGCGTACATCTGTGAAATCTGCGGATATTGGTGGAAAAGGTGGAGGGTGGGGGAATGAGTCACGCTTGGAAGAGAGCAACACTGCATGATTTGGTTGAATTACAGAGGGGTTATGACCTGCCATCACAAGACCGACTTCCGGGAAATATTCCGGTAATGGGGGGTGGTGGTTTGAATGGATTTCATGCAGTTGCCAATGTTAAAGGCCCTGGAGTTGTTATCGGTCGGAGCGGAGCAGGCTTCGGCACTGCTTTTTACAGTGAGGACGATTTTTGGGCACACAACACCGTGCTTTTTGTTAAGAATTTCAATGGAAATGACACCAATTATGTTTACCATTTTTTAAAATGGTTTGATTTTTCAACATACAATTCTGGTGGTGCTCAACCATCGCTAAACAGGAATTTCATTTATCCAATAGAGATTGAAATTCCTCCCCTCCCCGAACAAACCGCCATCGCCTCCGTGCTCTCCACCTGGGATCTCAGCATCGAAAAGACAGAGCGGCTGATTGCGGCCAAGGAGAAGTGGTTTACATCGCTTACGCAGGAATTAATTCACAACTGTACCGAAGGATTGCGACACGTTTATCTCAGGGACATTTGTGAACCGATAACCCGAAAGAATAGCGTCAACGAGCTGAATGTCTTAACAACCTCGGCACAACATGGCCTTATAAGCCAAATGGATTACTACAAGAAGAGCGTTTCAGCAGAAGACGTCAGAGGATATTACCTGCTTAAAAAAGGCGAATTTGCCTATAACCGAAGTTCCTCCAATGGCTATCCATATGGCGCAATCAAGCGCCTTGAAGATTATCCTCAAGGCGTCCTCTCCACACTGTATCTTTGCTTTTCCCTAAGAACAGATGCACCTTGTGATTCTGACTTTATGGCCCACGCCTTTGAGGCAGGCTTGCTGAACAAGCAGCTTGTGGGGGTTTGTCAGGAAGGTGCAAGGAGCCATGGTTTGTTGAACATCACGAAAGCGGACTTTTTCAGTTTGAAAATGGCATTGCCGGCGATCAACGAGCAAAGAAAAATCGCTGCAATCCTCACCACAGCCCGCCAGGAAATCGACCTGCTGAAGCAGCAGGCCGATGCCTGCCGCAGACAGAAGCGCGGCTTGATGCAGAAACTGTTGACCGGGCAGTGGCGGGTACGGAGCATGAAGGAGAACAGCTAATGGCTAAGAAATTGATCCCCTTTGCAATAGCGTATGACTTTGACGGCACCCTGGCACCGGGCAATATGCAGGAGTATGACTTTGTTCCGTCAGTCGGCATGACAAAAACGGCATTCTGGAAAGAGGTGGCTGAGCTTGCCAAAGAGCACAACGCCGATAGCATTCTCATGTACATGATGCACATGCTTGACAAGGCCCATGCTGCGCATGTGCCTGTCCGTAAAACCGATTTTATTAATTTTGGGCGATCCGTTACGCTTTTCGAAGGTGTGCGTGACTGGTTTGACCGTATCGATAAATACGGCAAAGAGCGCGGCCTGAAGATTGAGCATTATATTATCTCATCTGGCAACCGTGAGATGATTGAAGGTACCTCAATAGCGAAAAAATTCACTGCAATCTATGCCTCCTCTTTTGTTTATGATCACAACGGTGTCGCCAAGTGGCCGGCACTGGCGGTCAACTACACGACCAAAACCCAATTCCTTTTTCGGATCAATAAAGGGGTGATGAACGTGTACGACAACAGTAAGGTCAATGAGTTTGTTCCCAAAGAAGATCGGCCGGTTCCTTTCAAAAATATGGTGTTTATTGGAGATGGCGATACGGATATCCCCTGTTTCCGGATGGTCAAGGAACAGGGCGGACACGCCATAGCCGTCTATAAACCCAATACACGCGGCACCAAGGGAAAAGCGGATAAGCTTATACAGGAAGGCCGCGTAAACTTTATTGCCCCGGCAAATTATTCAGAAAATGGTGAAATTGATACGGTTGTGAAGGCCATTATTGATAAGGTCGCCGCAGATACGGCACTTATACAGTTGGGTAAGAGGGGCTAAACCATGACCGGTTTCCAGACCAACGAAAAATACCTCTCCCAGATCCCCGCCCTGCAACTTCTCATCAATCTGGGCTATGCCTACCTTCCCCCTGAACAGGTTATGCACCAGCGCCAGGGCAAAACCGGTAATGTCCTGCTCGAAGGCATCCTGCGTGACCAACTGAAACGCCTCAACCGCATCAACTACAAAAGCCGCGAATTCCTGTTCAGTGAAGAAAATATCCAGACCGGCATCCAGAAACTGAAGAACGTCAAATACGACGGCCTGCTCAAGACAAACGAGGCGATCTACGACCTGATCACCCTGGGTACGGCTCTGGAACAGACCGTCGAGGGCGACTCCAAGAGTTTTAACCTGGACTACATCGACTGGCGCAACTGGGAGCGGAATAGCTTTCATGTAACCGCTGAATTCAGCGTTGATCGCTCACGCAGTACTGAGACGGCCCGGCCTGACATTGTCCTGTTTGTCAACGGCATTCCGCTGGCAGTGATTGAGTGCAAGTCACCCGCAGTGGAACTGGAGCAGGCGGTTTCCCAGGCTATCCGCAACCAGAGTGATGAGTATATTCCCAAACTGTTTGTGTTTATACAGCTGGTACTGGCGCTTAATAAGAACGCCGCCCAGTATGCAACCGCAGGGACACCGTCCAAATTCTGGGGTGTCTGGAAAGAGTTGCAGGATACAGCAGGCGATGTCAGCCGGTGCGTGAATACGGCTCTTGCGCCAGCCGATAAAGATCTTCTGTTTAGAGGCGAGTTTGGCGCTGCACGGTCAGCTTTTGACGCCCACGAGGCAGAGGGGGAACGGCTTGTCACTGAGCAGGACCGCGCCATTTACAGCCTCTGTCGGCCCGAACGGCTGCTGGAGTTGGCCTTCAAGTTCACCCTGTTTGATGGCGGTATCAAAAAGATCGCCCGCTACCAGCAGTATTTTGTGGTTAAGGCGACCCTGGAGCAGATCAGACAACTGGATCATGAGGGGCGGCGAAAGGGCGGCATTATCTGGCATACGCAGGGGTCCGGCAAGTCTCTGACCATGGTTATGCTGGCCCGGAATCTGGCCCTTGATCCCTGCGTGAATAATCCGCGGATTGTGCTGGTGACTGACCGTGATGATCTGGATAAACAGTTGGGCAATACCTTTGCCGCATGCGGCCTTGATCCGAACCGGGCCACCTCTGGACGGCACCTGATGGAGCTGGTGGCAGAGCATAAAGCCAGCATTGTGACCACCCTGATTCATAAGTTTG
Source organism: Trichlorobacter lovleyi (assembly GCF_015239775.1). NCBI lineage: Bacteria > Pseudomonadati > Thermodesulfobacteriota > Desulfuromonadia > Geobacterales > Geobacteraceae > Trichlorobacter > Trichlorobacter lovleyi. The sequence continues at coordinate 3,583,214 of NZ_CP058409.1, read as the reverse complement.
ATAAGGCGCTGAACATCAAAAAGTTTCAGGATGACTCGCCTGACATCTTCATGCTGATTGACGAGGGTCACCGTACCAACTTTGGCGGTTTTTCTGCACGGATGCGGCAGATGTTTCCCCATGCCTGCTACATCGGTTTTACCGGTACACCGTTGCTGAAGAAGGAGAAAAACAATTTTATCAAGTTTGGCGGGCTGATTGAGCCGCACTACTCCATCAACCAGGCGGTGGAGGATGGTGCGGTTGTGCCGTTGCTCTATGAAGGACGCCACGTGGAGATGGAACAGAACAAGGCCGCCATCGACCTCTGGTTTGAGCGTCATACCCAGGCACTGAGTAGGCAGGAAAAGGCCGATCTGAAGCGCAAATACGCCAAGGCGTCAATGTTGAACAAGGCGGATCAGGTTGTCTATATGCGGGCCTTCGATATCAGTGAGCACTTCCGGGCCAACTGGCAGGGGACCGGTTTCAAGGCGCAATTGGTTGCCCCCAGCAAGGCGGTTGCCCTGAAGTACCATGAGCATCTTCAGGAGATCGGTTTTGTCTCGTCCGAGGTGGTTATTTCTGCACCGGACAGCCGTGAAGGGTATGAGGAGACGGATGACGAGCCAACGGACGAGGTGGTCAAGTTCTGGCTGAAGATGATGAAGCGCTACGGCAGCGAAGATGAATATACCAAGCAGATTATCAATCAGTTCAAGTTTGGTGCGGAACCGGAGATCCTGATTGTGGTCAGTAAGTTGCTGACCGGTTTTGATGCCCCGCGTAACCGGGTGATCTATATCTGTAAGGAGTTGAAGGAGCATACGTTGCTGCAGGCCATTGCACGTGTCAACCGTCTTTCGGAAGACAAGGACGAAGGCTTTGTGGTGGATTACGTGGGATTGTTAGGAGAACTGGATAAGGCCCTGACCATGTACAGCGCCTTTGAAGGATACGATGCGGATGATCTGAAAGGGGCACTGACCTCCATACAGGCAGAGGTTGACAAGCTGCCCCAGCGCTATTCCAACCTGTGGGATATTTTTAAAGAGGTGAAGAGCCGTTACGATGAAGAGGCCTATGAGGTGGTGCTGGCCGATGATGCTGTTCGGGAGGGGTTCTATCAGCGGCTGGCCGAGTACAGCAGAACCCTGGGAATTGCCCTTTCGTCCGAGGCGTTTATCTCGACGGTTGATGAGGATACGCTATATCGCTACAAGACCGACCTGAAACGTTTCCATAACCTGAAGGCGGCGGTCAAACTTCGCTATGCCGAGGCGATTGATTATCGAGATTACGAGCCAAAGATCAAGAAGCTGCTGGATACCCATATTCAGGCCAATGAGGCGATCCAGTTGAATGAACCGGTCAACATCTTTGATGAAAAGATGTTTGCCGTGGTCAAGGAAGAACAGGGTGTTTACGGCAGGACAACCGCTGCAAAGGCCGATGCTATTGCCCATGCCACCAAAAAGGTCATTACCGAGAAGATGGCCGAAGATCCGGCCTTTTACGATAAATTTTCCAAATTGATTCAGCAGGCAATCGAAGATTTCCGGGCCAGACGGATCTCTGATCTTGAATATCTGAACCGCACCATGGAGTACCGTACCAAGGTGGTTACCCGCCAGCATGATGACATGCCGGAAAGGCTTGCGCATAACGAAGAGGCCATGGCGTTTTTTGGCGTGCTGAAGGCGTTCTTTACAGAATTGTCCGTTGATCCTGAGACCTGTGAAGCTGTGTCCGTTGATACGGCCCTGGCAATCCAGGCCATTCTTGATCGTCATTGGAAGGTGCAGTTCTGGGATGACGATGATGCACAGAATAAGGTGATCAACGATATCGACGATTATCTGTTTGATGAGATAAAAGGTGCCAGGGGTGTTGTAATCGGTCTTGAGCAGATGGATGCGCTGATTGAAAAAACGCTGAACGTATCCAGAAGCCGGAGAAAGTAGCTGATGTCACTCGGTACCATTCATTATGGCAAGGAGAGTATCCGTTACCACGTACTCTATTGCAGCAGAAAGACGCTGGCTATTGAGGTGCATCCGGATAGCAGTGTGGTGATTAAGGCCCCAAAAGCGACCAGTCTTGATGAGATACAGTTGAAGGTCAGCAAAAGAGCCCGCTGGGTCATCAAGCAACTGCAGTATTTTCATCAGTTTGAGCCAAGAACGCCAGAGCGGTGCTTTATTGGCGGTGAGACGCATCTGTATCTGGGCAAGCAGTTCCGACTGAAGGTCAGTGAAGCTGGCAAGGATTCGGTCAAGCTGTTGAGGGGATATTTTGTTGTCGAGACAAGTACATCTGCTCACCCAGACAAGGTCCGGTTGCTGCTGGAAAGATGGTACGGAGAAAAGGCGGCAAGCATCTTTCAGGAAAGCTTTGAAGGTTGCTGGCGACATTTTGAGCCGCTTGGGCTGGCAAGACCTCAGATGAAGATCAGGCGTATGAAGAAACGCTGGGGCAGTCTTTCAAGCAATGGACAACTGACACTTAATACGGATCTGATTCGTGCCCCCAAAGAGTGTATTGAATACGTTATTACCCACGAGCTTTGCCATCTGCAATGCCATGATCACAGTGGTGACTTCTATAGTCTGTTGGAGAAGATGATGCCTGACTGGGAGAAACGGAAGCATAAGCTGGAACTGGCGCTGGTGTAGGCTTGAACTGTTTTATGCTGTAACCGCCAAATACGTCAGCTGATTTCCTCTTATCGATATGATAGGGTTGCTGCAAATCAGCCCCTCCCGTCGGCAGCCAGCTGGCGCAAGCTGGTGATATCCCGCAGCGGCGGTGCGCCAAACATGCGGCTGTACTCACGGTTGAACTGGGAAGGGCTTTCGTAGCCCACCTGAAAAGCGGCATTGGCGGCATCCATCCGTTCTGCCAGCATCAGGCGTCTGGCCTCCTGCAGCCGCAGCTGCTTCTGATACTGCAGCGGGCTCAAGGCGGTCAAGGATCGGAAGTGATGATGGAATGTCGACGTACTCATGTTGGTCTGAGCAGCAAGCTGATCCATGCTGATCGACTGGGAAAAGTTGTTCTGCAACCAGCCGATCGCCTTGGCAATCTGCTGGCTCTGGCTGCCCGCCGTGGCGATCTGGCGTAGCCGCTCCCCCTGGTCTCCCACCAGCAACCGGTAGATGATTTCGCGCTGGATGACCGGCGCCAGGATCGGGATATCCTTTTCATCTGCCAGCAGGTCAATCAAACGGTTAAAGGCGTTAGCCAGCTGCAGGGTCACCTGGCCGGTTGCCATACCGCGGCTCGACTGCTGGGGCCGTGGCTGCGGCAGGTTGCTGTCCACCATCAACTGCGAAACCTCGCGCAGGTCGAATGTCAGCCTCAGCCCAAGATACGGTTTTTCAGGGCTTGCCTCGATAACCTGCACAATGGTCGGCAGATGTACCGAGGTGATCAGATAATGCTGTGCGTCATAGCGGTACCTGTCATCACCCAGCATGACCCGTTTGGCCCCCTGGGCAATCAGGCAGACGCCCGGTTCATAGATGCCGCTGACCGGTTCGGTCGGCTCGGTCCGCCGGAACAGCGCCAGTCCCGGGATGGCTGTTGTATGCATCTCCCCCTGTTCGGTCCATCGGGCAATGCTTCTGTTCAGTTCTTCAATGGCTCCAGCCAGACGAACAACATCAGAATCGTCGCAAACAGCAGGATTTTCCATAAACACCTCCTGATTGCATAGTACCCAACCAGTTCCGGCGTTACAACGCCATTTCCATGATCAAGAGAATCAGGCAATAAATCGACAGGATCAATCTATCGCCATTTTATTTTCAGGGTGTAGGATACGATCATCACATCCGTACAGGAGAACAGACATGCGCAACTTCATTTTCAGTATTCCCACCACCGCCTACTTCGGCAAGGGACAGATCAAGGTTCTCGGCCAGACCATCAAAGCACAGGGTGGCTCCAAGGTGCTGCTGGCCTATGGCGGCGGCAGCATCAAGCAGAACGGCATCTATGACACCATCCTTGAACAGCTCAGCACAGCAGGCCTTGCCTATGTGGAACTGAGCGGTATCCAGCCCAATCCGCGGATTGAAAGTGTTGAGCAAGGGATCAAACTCTATCGCGACAATAACTGCGATTTCATTCTGGCTGTGGGGGGCGGATCAACCCTGGATGCCTGCAAGGCCATTGCCGCCGGGGTGATGTATGCTGGTCCGGTCAATGACCTGTTTGTCGATGCATCAGGCCTCTCATCCAAAATCACTGCGGCCGCTCCGCTGGCAACCATCCTGACCATGGCCGGTACCGGCTCCGAGCTGGATATGGGCGCGGTTATCACCGTGGGTGAGGATCACAAGAAAAAGGTGCTGCTGCACCCGCTGGTCAATCCCCGCTTCTCCATCCTGGACCCGGAGTACACCTATACGGTGCCGGAACATCACACCATGGCCGGTGTGGCGGACATCCTCTGCCACCTGATGGAACAGTACTTCACCCCCGATGTTGCTGCCAAGGTGCAGGACCGGATGAATGAAGGGGTCATGAAGGTGGTGCTGGAGGAGGCCCCCAAGCTGCTGGCCAATCCGCAGGACTATGATGCCCGCGCCAACATCATGTGGGCCAGCTCCATGGCCCTGGCCGGGTTCCAGTTTCTGCTCGGCAAGCCGGGCTTCGCCTTCCCGCTACACGGCATGGGGCATGAGCTCTCCAGCAAGTACGACATGACCCACGGCGTTACCTTGGCACTGCTGACACCGGCCTGGATGCGCTACACCATGCAGGCGGCTCCCCAGCACCTGCCGGTCTTTGCCAGGTTCGCCCGCAACGTCATGGAAATCTGCGAAGAGGACGATACCAAGGCAGCAGAGGCAGGTATCAAGGCGTTGGAGGCGTTCTACGCCACCATCAAGATGCCGCTAAACCTGCGTGAGGCAGGGGTCCAGCAAGCAGACCTGGATGGTATGGCCGCCAAGGCGGTCGAAAACGGCAAACTGGGCTGCCTGGCCCTGCTTGGTAAGGATGAGGCCCTGCAAATCATGCAGGCAGCATTTTGATCAGTAGAAATTGAATAGTTGCAGCTACATCGAACAAAGGCGGCCGATCGGCCGCCTTGATTGTTCTGCAGAAGAGCTTAGCGGCTCTGCCCGATCAGTCGCACAAAATCGTCATAGGCTGCGAAACCGCTCAGGCGCCTGCCTCCGCAGAGGTGCGTCGGCACTGCGGTAATGTGCAGTTCCATGGCCCGCTGCCAGTCGGCATCCACTGCCGCAGCATAACTCCGCTCCGCCAGCACCGTCCGGGCCTGATCTGCTGGTAGTCCAACGGCTGCGGCGATCCGCACCAACTCGTCAGCCAGCGCGATGTTGACCCCGTCCACGAAAAAGGCCCGGTAGACGGCCTGGTGGAACTGATTGCCGCGTCCCTGCACCTCTGCCCATTTGCCCAGCTCCTGGGCCAGCCGGCTGTTGTAGGTGCGACTTCGTTCTGTCAGCGGCAACCCCTCGGTCGCGGCAACCTGCCGCAGCCGGGCCTGCATGTCGCGGATCATGGCCTCCCGTCCGGCAAAGAGCTCGGCAAGCTCCCTTCCTTCCAGCGGGGTTTCGGGGTGGAGCGGGAAGGCGCTCCAGCGCAGTTGCACGCCGTATTCCCGTTGCAGGCGTTCGGTACGCACGGTACCGAGGTAGCACCAGGGTCAGATGTAATCGAAAAAGACCTCAACTATGGTGGGGCTGCTGTTCATGCTGTTCTCCTCAGGTCAGTTCGTGGAGCAGCTTGTGTGGTGTTTACTAGAGTGTACCGCAGATAAGTCGATGCACCGAACAGGTAATGATTTCAAGGCACACACAAGTAAAAGGCTGGCGACTGGCCGTCTTGTGCAGCCACCAGGAGAACTGCTCCTCTCTCCCCGTGCAGTTTACCTGGTGGTCAAAACAGTGCTGACCTCTCTCCAGTTTGAGCTGTGTAATGCCTGCCAGACTCGGTAGGCACTGACACTGCCGGTTTTTGACGGTCCGGGCTGAATCGGGTCCATCAGGCCGGTTGTGCTGAATCTGAGTATCAGCAACTGTACTGCGCTGCGCGGTAGGCTGGGGTCAAACCAGTCCGGGTTGACCCGCACCAGGGGACGGCCTTCAGCGCTGCCAACCGGGGCCAGGGTCGGTTCATAGACATCCCAGGTCAGCGAACGGGCCTGCATGCTCCGTTCCTCCGGCTTCATCTGCGCCAGGGCCTGCTGGTGATGCCTGACAATCTCCGGGGTGATCGTGTCCTGCGGTACGGATTCCTGTAGCTGCTTCTGCCAGAACGTCAGCCAGGCCCTGACATACTCCTCCCGGGTAACCGGGAGCCAGGGCCGTGCCGTGCCACGGCTGAATACCAGCAGTTCATCCCCACCGGCGGTCCGGTAGAGCGGAAAACCATCCACCTGCCCCACCAGGTCAGGTTCATAAAAGGTCTTGGTGGCGAAATCCCGGCTGCCATAGACCTCAAAGCTCTGATCAGGGTCATTGATTGAGGCATGGATCTCATCGGTGGTGCAGCAGATCCTGACCGCTTTGCCGTTTTTGGCGCGGTGATAGAAGTGAAACCTGAGGTAGCCGAAGCCGGGCACCGGCAGGTTCTGTGCCGAGGGGAATTCATCAAGCGGCCTGAAGTAGCCGATGATCTCCACCCCTTTGGGGGCCTGCAGTACCGGTTGTTTGGCCAGCAGGTTGCGCAGCTGTTCCAGTTTTTTCTTAAAGGCTGCTGCATCGGCCTTGCTGAGTTTCCTGACCGGTACATTGCTGGCGGTTGCCGTGGCACTGAAGCCTCCGGGATGATCGGGCAGAAATTCAAATTCAGCCGCAGCCAGCGGTTGTGCCAGCGGACTGGACAGGGCAAGGGCCAGCCAAGCAATGGTTATGCCGGTACGAACACGCATATCTGTCTCCTTTACCGCACGCTGCAGCGCCGCTGCATTACTGTTTGACCAGCTCAACCCTGCGGTTTTTGGCCCTGCCCTCTTCATGGTCGTTTGAGGCAAGCGGTGCCAGTGAGCCAACACCAGCGGGCTTGAGACGGGTGGCCTTGATCCCGTATCTGGTTGCCAGGGCCTGGGTAACCGCCTCGGCACGCTCTTTTGATAGCCGCATGTTCAGATCAAAAGAACCCTGGTTGTCGGTATGGCCGACCACGTACAACTTGAGGCTGCTGTTTTGCTTAAGCAGGCTGGCAATCTCGGCCAGGGCGGCATCAGATTCCGGTTTCAGCTCTGCCTTGGCGGTATCAAAGTAGATGCCGTAGATCGCCACACGTCCGCTGCTGGTGATGTCGTTGCCCATGGCTGCGGCATCAGCCACCACCTCCTGTTGCATGGCCTCTTTTTCAATAATATTCAGCCGATACATGGCGTTGTAGGACCTCACCTCTACCCAGGTCTCCTTGGCATCCTTTTTCAGCACAATGGTTGCAACCCGGTTGAAGTTGTCATCAAAGATAACCTTGCCGTTGATCTTCTTTAAGGCCTCCTGGATGTTCCGGCGGATCTTCAGCTCACCCGGTTCGGGAACACCTTTCTGTAGTTTGTACTCCAGATAGTATTTATGCCCTTCAATGCTGACCTGTTTTTTGTCCTGACCAATAAACCGGTAGCTGCCGAATTCCGCCTCTTTGTAGTCAGAGAGCCGGAAATCAGGCATCCGCGAGAGCAGGGGGTGGTCTTTGCCTCCCCGGACATCCTGCTCGGCTGCCATGCCGGGAGCAAGGCTTGCCACCACACAGAACAGACAGAAGAGTGCGATCAGGGTCTTTTTCATGTCTCTGCCTCCTTGAAGGGGTGTTGCAACATAGTGATACAATAAGTGATTCAAGGGTTTTTGGTGCTCGTGTGAAGACAGTGTAGCGCGTTTTTGATGACATGCAACGGGTGGGGAGGACGGTTTTTTTAGCGACCCTTGCCGGGGGGGTGACGCTGCCCCGTCTTCAGGCTATCGGGCAATCGCCCCTTTTCGGAACGTACGGTGCAACTGCCGGAGCGGTATTCCTGCGTCGTCGGGATAACTCCATTATGCATGATCCTGTTACCGGTTTGTTTTCCGACCGTTTCCGCTGCGGCTGACAGCCCGCCTTTCCATGCAATCGTACGATCAGGCAAGAATCAGGCAGGATCGGTCTACCGGTCTTGCCGGTTTCCGGCGTAGGGTAGGGGGCATAAACGGGCAGTCCGTAATTGCCGGGGGGGATGGGGCTGAACCAGCGTCGTTGGAGGTCGGATTTTCTGTCTTGCATACGTAACCGTTTTCGTCTGGCAAAGATCGGAAATCTTGGTAAAATTCAAACGTGCCTGCGGAAGGATCGCTCCTTTAACCAGTTTTGATTTACTGCCGATTGAACATCAGAACCCATTCAGAGGGAGGAAGACGATGATTGAAATCAAGGTAAACGGAAAACAACTGCAAACCGAGGCCAGTGCGGATACCCCGCTGCTGTGGGTGCTCAGGGATCATTTGAAGATGACCGGCACCAAATACGGCTGCGGTGAAGGGTTGTGCGGCGCCTGCACCGTGCTGATCGACGGCAAGCCGGAACGGTCCTGCGTGACCCCGCTGGGGGACGTTCGGGGGAAATCCGTCACGACCATAGAAGGGATTCCGGAGCAGCACCCGGTCAAGCAGGCCTGGCTTGCTCAGGAGGTGTCCCAGTGCGGCTACTGCCAACCGGGGCAGATCATGTCCGCGGTGGCCCTGCTGGACGCAATTCCGAAGCCGACCGATGCGGAGATCGACCGCGCCATGAGTGGAAACCTCTGCCGCTGCGGCACCTATGGCCGCATCCGTACGGCAATCCACGCAGCCAGCGGCAGGAAAACGACACGGGGAGGTAAAAAGCCATGAGCAGATCCAATGACATCACGCGGCGTCAATTCATCAAGGCCGGTGCATTGCTGAGTGGCGGTCTGGTGCTGGCATGCCATCTCCCCTTTGGCCGGAAAGAGGCCCTGGCAGGCCAACAGGAACCGTTTGCGCCAAACGCATTCCTGAGAATCAGCCCGGATGAGCGGGTCACCATAATCGTCAATAAATCCGAAATGGGACAAGGGGTCTATACCTCACTTCCGATGCTGGTGGCGGAGGAGTTGTGCTGCAACTGGAAAAAGGTGGGCTTCGTCCCTTCGCCGGTTGCCCCGGAATATAATCATACGCAGTTCGGCCCGATCATGGTGACCGGGGGGAGTACCAGCGTACGATCGGAATGGTCACGGCTCTCATTGGCAGGGGCCGCCGCCCGCGAGATGCTGATTGCGGCTGCAGCACTCACCTGGAAGGTCGATCCGGCCGCCTGCAGGGCTGAAAACGGTTATGTGATCGGCCCTGCAGGGGCCAAGCTCTCCTACGGCAAGCTTGTGAAAAAGGCGGCAACGCTGCCCGTGCCGAAAAACCCGCAGCTGAAGGCCGGAAAGAAGACCCTGCTGGGAACGCCTGCCAAACGACTGGACAGTCCGGCCAAAATCAATGGTACCGCCATCTTCGGTATCGATGTGCAGGAGCCGGGCATGCTGACGGCCGTGATCGCCCGGTCGCCGGTTTTCGGCGGAAAAGTCGTCAGCGTTCATGCCGACAAGGCCAAGGCGGTAGCGGGGGTCCGCAGTGTCGTTACCATTGAGGCCGGTGTCGTGGTTGCCGCTGACGATTTCTGGCAGGCCCTGAAGGGGCGGGAACAGCTGGAGATAACCTGGGACGAAGGCAGATGGAATACACTGGCAACCCCGGTAATGCACGAACAGTATGCGCGCCTGGCAGAGACCCCGGGCCTGGTGGCCCGTAAGGATGGTGATGCGGCCGCGTACCTGGACAATAACCCCGAAAAGATCGAGGCGGTATTTGAGATGCCCTATCTGGCGCACGCCACCATGGAGCCGCTGAACTGTTTTGTGGATCTGAAAAAGGACAGCGCCCTGATCCGGACCGGCAGCCAGTTCCAGACGGTTGACCGTGCCGCCGCTGCCCGTGTTGCAGGGTTGAAGCCGGAGCAGATCGTGTTTGAAACCACCTTCCTGGGGGGCGGTTTCGGACGCAGGGGCAACCCGGCCTCGGATTTCGTTGTCGAGGCGGTGCAGGCTGCCAAGGCCCTCAACCGGCCCGTGAAGGTCGTCTATACCAGGGAAGATGACATGCGGTCGGGCTACTACCGCCCCATGTGGTACAACCGGGTTGAGGCGGCGCTGGACAAGAAGGGATACCCGCTGGCCTGGCGTCACCGTATCGTGGGGCAGTCGATTATCACCGGTACCTCTTTTGAATCGGCCATGGTGAAAAACGGGATCGACCATACCTCGGTTGAAGGTGCTGCAGATACCCCCTATGCCATCCCCAATCTGCAGGTTGAGCTTCACAGCACCACCAACGGCGTTCCGGTGCTCTGGTGGCGCTCGGTTGGTCATTCGCATACCGCCTTTGTGATGGAAAGCTTTATGGACGAACTGGCCCACAAGGCAGGGATTGACCCCTACCGCTACCGCCGGACCCTGCTGGCCGGGCATCCCCGCAACCTGAAGGTGCTGCAGACCGCTGCCGAAAAGGCCGGTTGGGGAAAGGCACTGCCAGAGGGGCATGCCCGTGGAATCGCGGTGCACGAGTCCTTTGGCAGCTACGCTGCTCAGGTGGCCGAGGTCTCGTTGAACAAGGGGGGCGGCATCACGGTTCACCGGGTTGTCTGCGCGATCGACTGTGGACGGATCGTCAATCCGGATACCATCAAGGCCCAGATGGAGTCGGGCATCATCTTTGGCCTGTCTGCGGCCCTGCATGGGGCCATTACCCTCAAGAACGGCCGGGTTGAGCAGGGGAACTTCGACAGCTATCCCCTGGTGCGGATGAACGCCGCCCCCAGGATTGAGGTCCATATCATCCCCAGCAACGAGGCGCCGGGCGGCGTTGGCGAGCCAGGGGTGCCGCCCATCGCACCGGCGGTCGCCAATGCCCTGTTTGCCCTGACCGGCGCCCGGGTGCGGACACTGCCGATGACACCTGAAAGGGTCCGGTCTGCCATGGCAGCGGAGAACCGTCCCCAAGCGTAAGGAGAGCTATGACTGATCTGGAACTGTATCAAGAGGTTGTGCGGCTTACCCGCTGCGGCGAACCGTATGCGCTGGCCACCGTTGTGGCCAATGGAGGTTCGTCTCCCCGCAAGGCGGGGGCCAAGATGCTGATACGCAGGGATGGCAGCTCACTCGGCTCGGTTGGCGGTGGAGGGGTTGAGAAGGAGACCATCGACTCGGCGCTGCAGGCGCTGGCCGCCCGCGAGCCGCGCTTGCTGGAGTTCAGCCTGACTGAAGAGCATGGTTTCGCCTGCGGCGGCAGTATGACCGTCTTTGTGGAACCGTGTGGACAACGGCCCCTGCTGGTGCTGTTCGGTGCCGGTCATGTCGGCCGGGCGATTACCCGTCTCGCCGGTGACTGCGGCTTCAGGGTGGTCGTGGTGGATGAACGTCGGGACTGTGCCGTGCAGGAGCTGCTGCCCGCGGCAGACAGGATTCTCTGCTGCACGGTCCCGGCGGCGTTCGAGCAGTTGGAGCTTGATCGGGAGACCTCCGTCGTCATCGCGACCCCCGCCCATGTCAGCGACTTCGATGCCGTGCGGGGCAGCCTGGCAACGGATGCCGGATTCATAGGGATTCTGGGGAGCCGCAGAAAGCGGGAGGCCCTGATGCTGACCCTTACGCGGGAAGGGTTCGATTCAGATCAGCGCAGCCGCGTCATTACCCCGGTGGGGTTGGACATCGGTGCCCGGACACCGGAAGAGATCGCGGTAAGCATTGTTGCCCAGTTGATCAGTGTAAAGCGAAAGGCATGAAAAGGACCGTGGCCGCAGTGCTGCTGGCAGCCGGTAAATCAAGCCGTATGGGCAGTTGCAAGCCACTCCTGCCTCTGGGAGACGGGACGGTCATAAGCCGTTGCCTGGATACGCTTCAGCGTGGCGGAGTCAACGAGGTTGTGGTTGTTGTGTCGCTGCAGGGGGAGGCGGTTGCCCGTGCGGCCCGTGATCATGGGGTGCGGTGCGTGGTAAATCCGGACGAAGGCGGGGATATGGCCTCATCCATCCGGGTCGGCCGCGACAGCATCACTCCGGAAACCAGCGGGATCATCGTCGCCCTCTGCGATTACCCGCTGGTGTTGCCGGACACGGTAACGGCGCTGATCGACCAGCATCTGCTGCACCCTGAATCGATTATCACCCCCACCTGCGGGGGACGCCGTGGACACCCGCTGCTGCTGCCACGCCTCATGCTTGAAGAACTGAGCGAGGGGAACACCCTGCGGGATTTGCTGCAAAAAGATGCTGCACGAATCCGCGACCTTCCGCTTGAGGATAGCGGGGTCCTGATCGACATGGACACCCCTGACGATTACCGTGCCGTGTGTGCACTGCTTCCGTAGCCGGGGTCTGGAACCCTGCCATGCCGGGACGGCCCTGCCTCCCCGGCATGGCACCGGTGCCGCTCCGGTCTGCCCCGCCGGGCCGGACCATCGGGCAACGCTCTCCCCCGGGGCTTGCAGATAACCGCCTCCTTCCCGTCGATATTTGTGCCGTTCCCCTCACCAGTCCTGCTGCACGTGACAAGCCTGTATTGCCGTTGATCGTACGATCAGGCAAGAATCAGGCAGGATCGGTCTACCTGGCTGTGCCCGTTCCGGCGTACGGTAGAATCATTACGAAGGTCGTCCGTACAGTTGAAAGGAGAAGAATAATGCAAAAGCGTGTGTTGGGGAAAAACGGCCTGGAGGTTTCAGCGCTCGGGCTTGGCTGCATGGGGACGAGTTTTTCCTACGGCCCCCCCAAAGACAGGCAGGAGATGATCACGCTGCTGCGTACCGCCGTGGAGCGGGGCATCAGCTTTTTTGATACGGCAGAGGTCTATGGCCCGTTTACCAACGAAAAACTGGTGGGTGAGGCATTGGCGCCGCTGCGGGATCAGGTGGTGATCGCCACCAAATTCGGCTTTAATACCGATGTCGATCCCAGGGGGACCCAAGGGGCGCCGGTCCTGAACAGCCGGCCGGAGCATATCAAACAGGTGGCTGAGGCCTCGCTCAAACGGCTGCGGATAGAGGCCATTGACCTGTTCTACCAGCACCGGGTTGACCCGGATGTGCCGATTGAAGAGGTGGCCGGTGCGGTGAAGGAGCTGATCTGGGACGGCAAGGTCAAACATTTCGGCCTGTCCGAGGCCGGGGTGCAGACGATCCGCCGTGCCCACGCCGTGCAGCCGGTGGCTGCGGTGCAGAACGAATACTCGTTGTGGTGGCGGCGACCGGAGGAGGAACTGCTGGCGGTGCTGGAAGAGCTGGGGATCGGTCTGGTGGCCTACAGTCCGCTGGGCAAAGGCTTTCTGACCGGCACGATCAACGGGAGTACGACCTTTGACAGCAGCGACTTCCGCAGTATCCTGCCGCGTTTCACACACGAGGCGTTGCAGGCCAATCAGGCCATGATTGATCTGCTTGCCGCCATTGCAGCGCAGAAACAGGCAACTCCTGCCCAGATTGCCCTGGCCTGGCTGCTGGCCCAAAGGCCCTGGATTGTACCGATTCCGGGCATCACCAGGCTGGAGCGGCTGGAGGAGAACATCGCTGCGGTTGCCATCGAATTGACGGGTAATGACCTGGCTGAGATCAACAGGGCCGCTGCACAGATTACGCTGCAGGGTGGGCGCTATCCTGAACAGCTGGAGCAGATGACCGGACTTTAATGCCGATTCGATTGCAAGGTGCAAGCTTTGTCGGCTCGTCTGCGGCTCCCCGACGTGCTGCATGTACAGCTGCATCGCCGGATTGCTCGCCGTCTGGCAATCTTCCCTTGCACTGGAACCGGAACAGCAAAATAACGTATCAAGAGCGGTTCACCGCATACCCATGCTCCTGCAGGATATCATACAGGATTCCTGCGGCCTCGGCGGTCAGGCTGCGGCAGGCGGTTCTGGTGTCGCTGGTGGTGAAACCGTTACGGATCGTCTGGCAGATGGTGCCGTTGAAGCGCGCCATGAAGCGTTCGCGGTAGGCGGCGCTGACCCGATAGGCCGTCTCCCGGTCCTGGTCAGGCGTTGTCCTGCCACAGAGCAGACCGATGGCAAGCACGCCGCCGGTCAATGCACCGCAGGCCTCCTGGCGGGAGCCGGCCAGACCGCCGCCAAAGCCGGTTGCCATCCGGCAGACGATCCCGGCCTGGTCGGGGCAAAACAGTTTTGTGATGGCTGAGGCCACGGATTCGGCGCAATGCAGACCGGACTCTGAATGGGCCAGGGCCAGTTGTTCGGCCTGGGTACGGCTCATTGGGGCATGCTCCTGTGTGGGGGGCGGCTAGTATCCTTAATTCAAAGCTAACAGGTTGTTGAAAAACTACTGTGGTGCCCGTCTACGGCGTTGCGCGGTGCTCGCTCCTTCGCCTAACTATCTGTTATGTCTCAGTCGCTGTGCGCCGTGCGCCTTGTAGCCGAGCTTCCTCGTGACGTTTTTCAACAGCCTGCTAAAGGGCGGCCAAATGTATTTTTTCCGTTATCCGGCGCACTATCGCGCATAACAGCATGGTACATGAAATCAAGGTGTTAAGGCGGGTCACAGGGTGCATCCAGTAACGCACGATCTGCCTGCATCCTGCTATTCGATCTTTTTCTGCAACATACTTTTTAAGGTGTGGGATGTTATCAGCTGTGCACCGGCCTTATCCATCTCCTCAAGAGCTCGCTCGGAATCCCCTGGTGCGCTGTCGACCCCTGCAACAGCATCGGAAAGCACCATAACCTGAAATCCCCTGCCAAGGGCATCACGGGTTGTGGACAAGACACAGTAGTCAGTGGCCAGCCCACATATGCAAAGCTTCGTTACCTTGCGGTCGCGCAGAAACAGTTCCAGCTCCTTACCCTCTGCGGTTGTGCCGGCAAAAGCAGAATACCCGTCTGATGTCAGTTCGGTTCCCTTTGAGATGATGATGGCATCCTGCGGCAGACACAGTGCCGGATGAAAGGCGGCACCCTCGGTCTCACGGACGCAGTGAACCGGCCATTGACCGCCAAAATCGTGAAAGTGGCTGGTATTCGGCAGGTGCCAGTCTCTGCTTGCCAACACCGGCAAACCGGCGGCACTGAACGAACGGATCAGCTCGTTGGTCGGTTCGATTATGCGGTCACCGTTGATGATCTGAAGTGCACCGCCGGGGCAAAAGTCATTCTGCAGATCTACGATAAGTAATGCTGAGTCCTCTGTCATGGCAACGGCCTTTCTCCGGTTACTTTGGCAGTCAGCCGGTTGTTCAGGTCATGCAACGGTTCTGAAATAGAGACGGTATAGCGTTCAGGTGCGTGTAGACGCAAACAGCCCTGAGGTAAAGTTGCCAGCTGCTGACGGCTGCGTTCAGCCATTGCGGACAGAGGCTCAGGCGCCACAGTCCGACAGCCATCCCGCATGACGACCTGCCGCAGATCATGCAACGTTGTCGCAAGCGGCAAGGATACCGGTGATAACGGGTTGCAAAGGTTATGGACCGTTGCCCCTGCAACAGGTTGCTGTTCATGCTCCATACAGATCAAATCTTGCAGCATCCCGCCATCAGGAGCAAAGCCCCTTAGAACCCGCTTCCTGCCGGGCAGCGTGGCCTTGGCGAGATCACTGGTCAGCTTCAGTTTCGGTAATCCTTCAAGCTCAACAAGTTTATAGACCCCTCCCAGCGCACCGCCTCCGCTACCGCCGGCGGTTGCCAGTTGTGTCCCGATGCCGTAGATATCCACCTGCCCCCCGGCAGTTTTAAGGGTGCTGATCTGGTATTCGTCGAGATCATTTGAGGCCACGATCCTGACCTGTGCAAAACCTGCCGCGTCAAGCATGCGCCGACTCTCCCTGGAAAGGAAAGCAAGATCCCCGGAGTCAAGCCTGATGCCCCGCAGCTCATAACCGCGTTCCCGCAGCTCCCGCGCCACGATAATGGCGTTGGGAATGCCGCTTTTCAGCGTATCGTAGGTATCAACAAGCAGTATCGTGTTGTCGGGGAATGCCTCGGCATAGGCCCGGAACGCGCTCAGTTCATCAGGAAAGGCCTGTACCCAGCTGTGGGCATGGGTACCGCGTACCGGAAGCCCATACTGCATCCCTGCCTGTACGTTGCTGGTGCTGCAGATGCCGCCAACACAGGCGGCACGTGCACAGGAAAGTCCGCCATCCGGTCCGTGGGCCCGGCGCAGGCCGAACTCGATTACCTCTGCCCCTGCAGCTGCGTGGGTGATGCGGGCTGCCTTGGTAGCAATCAATGTCTGAAAATTGATGCTATTAAGCACAGCCGTTTCTACAAACTGAGCCTCGGCCAGACTTCCCTCTATGGTCAGCAGCGGTTCTCCGGCAAACACCACGGTGCCCTCCGGCACTGCTGTCACGGTGCCACGGAAACGTAACTGCCGCAGATAGTCCAGAAATGCTGGTTTGAATTGATTCAGGCTGTTCAGGTAGTCAAGTTCCTCCGGTAGAAAGTGCAGCTGCTCAAGGAATTCAAGCACCGGTTCCAGTCCGGCAAAAACTGCATAACTTCCGTTAAAAGGATTGGTGCGGAAAAACAGGTCAAAAACCGCTTTCCTGTCCGTCATCCCCTGCTCATGATAGCCTGCAAGCATGGTCAGTTCATATAAATCAGTAAATAATGCTGAATAGCGCATCAGGTCACCAGATTTTAATCAATTCCGCAGATAGTGTTTCAATGTATATGCCGACAGATGCGGATCAAACGGGAGATGTTGCAACGTGCTGATATCAGTCTGTATTTGTTGGTGGAAGAAGCCGGTGTGCCCACGCGCGTCAGCAGTTTTACAGGGTAACTGGTCCG
The DNA here is from genome assembly GCF_015239775.1 of Trichlorobacter lovleyi. NCBI lineage: Bacteria > Pseudomonadati > Thermodesulfobacteriota > Desulfuromonadia > Geobacterales > Geobacteraceae > Trichlorobacter > Trichlorobacter lovleyi. Next base: position 3,566,408 of record NZ_CP058409.1, on the reverse strand, counting down.
TCACCACACAAACGGTTCATTACGTGTGCATAGTGCCTGCCAAATTTCCTTCCTTCCCTCAGCTTTTCAAAGTTCCCGCTGTTTCAGGCGTTTTGACAGGGCCGGCTGGGAGATACCCAGCAGGCGGGCGGCAATGGTCTGGTTGCCGTTGCTGCGCTGCATCGCCTCGCTGACCAGCAGTTCAGCCGCCTCACTGAAGGTGGGCAGCCGTTCGCAGCAGAGAAACGGATTGCGCCGCTCCGGGGAGGGGGGTGCCGTTGCTGCGGGCCGGGGACCGATGGCCGTGATGAAACGCTCCATGGAGAGCACGCCGCCGCCATGCAGGCTGACCGCATCGTAGACCAGCGCCTTCAGTTCCCGCACATTGCCGGGAAAGGAGTAGGTGGCCAGCAGCTGGGCCAGTTCCCGCGGGGCGGTGGGCTTTTTCTTGCCCAGGGCCCGGGCCGCCTCAGCCAGAAAGTGTTCCAGCAGCAGCGGGATATCGCAGCGCCGGTCCCGCAGCGCCGGAATCCGCACCTGATGGGTCTTCAGGCGGTAGTAGAGGTCACGCCGGAACTGGCCGGAGGCCTCTTTGGCCGCCAGGTCGGCATGGGTGGCTACGATCACCCGGGCCCGCAACCGCTTGGGCCGGTCACTGCCCAGCGGGTAGTATTCCCCTTCCTGCAGCAGCCGCAGCAGTTTGACCTGGGAGGCGATACCTAGGTCGCCGATCTCGTCCAGAAAGAGGGTGCCGTCGGCGGCCTCCTCGATCATCCCCCTGCGGGCCTGGTCGGCACCGGTGTAGGCACCGCGCTGGTGGCCAAAGAGGGTGTCGCTGAAGACCGTGTCATCCAGGCCGGCCACGTTGACTGCCACCAGCGGTCCCTTGCAGTCGGAGGCACCATGGGCGGCCCGTGCCAAAAGTTCCTTGCCGGTGCCGCTTTCTCCCGTAATCAAAAGGGGTTGTGGGCTTTTGGCCACCGCCTCGATATAGGCGAACTGGGTCAGCATGGCCGGGTCGGCAGTCACAAACGGGCTGAACAGCTCCGGCCTCCGCAGGCCGCCACTCAGCAGACGGCTGTGCATCTCCCGGTTTTCCCGCTCAAGCTCCAGCACCCGGATCGCCCGCAGCACCCCCCCCACCAGCCGGTCTTCTTCCACGGTCTTGACAAAGTAGTCAAAGGCCCCTTTTTTGATGCAGTTGACCGCGGTTGCCACCTGATTCAGGCCGCTGATCACGATGCAGGTAATTTCGGGGTGCTGTTCGGCAATCAGGGTCAGCAGCTCTTCGCCGGAGAGGTGCGGCATGGTCAGGTCCAGCAGTACCAGCCCGAAACCTCCTCCGGCCAGGATCTCCATCACCTGACGGCTGTCGGAGCAGCTGCGGATGTTGGTGATGCCGGCGGAGCGCTCCAGGGTCAGGGAGACGGAGCGCAGCCAGGCCGGTTCATCATCCACCAGCAGGATACCAAAGGCGGGAAACAGGGTCTCAGACATGATGGGGTGCCTCCGTATGGATCGGCAGCAGCAGGGTAACGGTGGTGCCCTGGCCGGGCGGTGAGGAAAATTGCAGGCTGCCGCCATGCTCCTTGACGATTCCGGCTGAGACCGACAGCCCCAGGCCGGTGCCGCCGCTCTCCCGCTTGGTGGTAAAGAACGGGTCGGTCAGGCGGTCCAGGTGTTCCGGGGCGATGCCGCAGCCCTCATCACGGACCATGACGCCAACCAGATTTTCATGCAGGTCTACAAAGGTGCGTAGAAAAATTCCACGATTCTGGTCAGTTAGCGCCTGGCAGGCGTTCAGCAGCAGGTTGACCAGTATCTGCTCAATCCGCTGGCTGTTACCCTGTACCAGCGGCAACGGCTCGGCATATTCCGCCTCAAAGCGGTTGGTTGCCGTGCGTAATGAACGTTCCACCAGCCGTACCGCCGCCTGGACGACATGGTTCAGATTCAGCGGCTCCATCAGGGCGGCATCATCCTGGCGGGCAAAGTCCTTCAGGTCTTCCACAATCCGCTTGATCCGCCGCGCACCATCCTGCATCTCGTCCAGCATTTGGGGCAGCTCCTGCCGGATGCGCCGGTACGGCAGCCCCCCCAGCCGGATCTGATCCTGATCCGGGCAGTGCTGCTCCAGCAGCTCCAGGGCGTCAGCGCAGACATCTTTCAGGATCGGCATGTTGAGCAGGATCAGGCCGTTCGGGTTGTTGATCTCATGGGCCACCCCGGAGACCAGCACCCCCAGGGCTGCCATCTTGTCGGCCTGCACCAGCTGCTGCTGGTTACGGCGCAGCTCCTGCTCGGCAGTGGTCCGCTCGGCAATCTCACGGGTCAGGTCGGCGGTCCGCAGGGAGACCTGTTGGTGCAGTGAGCGGGACCAGAACGCCATGCCGCCCAGCACCAGCAAGAGCGGCACCACAACCAGGGCTGCCAGCTTGATGACCTTGTGCATTGCCAGACCGCGCGGTTCCAGCACCCCCAGCCATTTGGTGTAGATGGTGTCGTACTGGCCGGTTTTCTTCAGGATTGCCAGCCCTTCCGTCATCTTGGAGAGCAGCTCGGCATTGCCCTTCCTGACCCCGTAGCCGTACTTCTGTGAGGCGATGCTGTGGGCCACCGCCACCAGATTGGTCAGTTTGAATTCTCGGATGATATACATCCCCGGTACAATCGCCACCACGGCATAGTCGCACTGCCCCGCGGCCAGCAGCCGCAGGGCATCGGCCGGGGTGTGGGTGGGCAGCAGATCCTTGCCGTAGCCGAGCCGGGTCAGCTCTTCGTACATGATACCGTCTTTATGCAGCGCAACCTTTTTCCCCTTCAGTTCTGCCAGTGAGCTGACCACCGGCGATTCCCTGCGGGCAAAGATGGCGTGGTTGACAATGGTGTGGGGCGGGGTGAAGTCAATCTGGGCGGCCCGCTGTTCCGACCAGGAGATCCCCTGCAGCAGATCGATCCGGTCTTCCTTCAGGTCCCGCAGCTGTTCGGACCAGCCCCCCAGCCGGAACTCCACCTGCAGCCCCATCACCTCGGCAATCGCCTTGGTCAGCTCCACGTTGTAACCGGCCGGCTTGCCGTTGGGATCGAGAAACTCGTAGGGGGGGTAGTCCCGGTCACCGCCCACAATGATGGTCTTGGCAAGGGCGCTGAGCGGTAGCAGCAGGCAGAAAAACAGGGCTATGCAAAGGGTGGCTGGACGCAGCACGTGACCTCCACTGATGGTTCGTCTGGAACTGATCGGAACCAATCGTTACACCAGTAACTGCCCGGTGACAGTCCTTCGGTGACTATCTGCTTGAGCGCTGCCCCCGGCGGCCGGTCTTGGGGGCAGGACGCTCCGGCACCACCTTTTTCCGCCTGGGGGTGGCAGCTTTAACCTCTGCCTTCTTTGGCTTGGCCTGTTCTTTAGCCAGCTTGCCTTCCTTTGCCTTCACGGTCCGTCTCACCGCATACTGAGGAAACTCTGCCAGGCTCTGGCGCGGAATACTCTGCTTGACCAGCTTTTCGATGGCAGCCAACAGGACCTGTTCTTCCGGGCTGACCAGCGAAATGGCGATCCCCTCTTCTCCGGCCCGGCCGGTGCGGCCGATCCGGTGTACATAATCTTCAGGCACCTGGGGCAGGTCATAGTTGATCACATGGGGCAGCCGTTCAATATCCAGGCCGCGGGCAGCCACATCGGTTGCCGCCAGTACCCGGAACAGCCCCTGTTTGAATTCCGCCAGGGTGCGGGTGCGGATTGACTGGCTCTTGTTGCTGTGGATGGCTGCGGCCTTGATCCCGTCAAACTGCAGCTCCTCGGTCAGTTTGTCTGCGCCGTAGCGGGTACGGGTAAAGACCAGCACCTGGTTCCAGCCGTTTTTGCGGATCAGGAACGACAGCATCTCACGCTTGCGGCTGCGCTCCACCTGGTAGACTGCCTGGGTCACGGCCTCGGCGGTCAGGGTACGGCGCGCCACCTCAACCCGTTTGGGGTGATCCAGCAGTTGATCAGCCAACTGTTTGATGGTTGGGGAGTAGGTGGCCGAGAATAGCAGGGCCTGATGCTTGGCAGGCAGGTACTCGGCCACCTTTTTGATGTCGTCGATAAAGCCCAGGTCCAGCATCCGGTCTGCCTCATCCAGCACCAGAAACTTGATCCGCGAGAGGTCAATCGTGCCCCGCTCGGCGTGATCCAGCAGCCGTCCCGGCGTTGCCACCACAATGTCCACGCCGCGGTGCAGCCGCTCGATCTGGGCCTGGATGGTCACCCCGCCGTAGATCATGGTGGAGCGCAGCGACAGGCGGCGGGCATAGCGGTTCATCTCGTCGCTGACCTGGGCAGCCAGTTCGCGGGTGGGCACCAGTACCAGGGCACGGGGTTTGCGCCGTTTTTCCGCGGGGATATGTTCACCCAGCATCTGGACGATCGGCAGGGCAAAGGCTGCGGTCTTGCCGGTACCGGTCTGGGCTCCGGCCAGCAGGTCGCCCCCCTCAAAGATTACCGGGATCGCCTCGGCCTGAATCGGGGTGGGGCTGCTGTACCCCAGGGTGGCAATCGCGCTCAGCAGTTCAGGGCGCAGACCAAGGGAATCAAAGGAGACGTCAGTGTTTTTCACAGGATACCGCTTTCTGTCGAAGATAGAGCTCTTCGACCTTGGCTCTGGCCCAGGGGGTGCGGCGCAAAAAGGTAAGGCTGGATTTGATGTTCGGATCATGGGTAAAACAGCGGATCTCAACCGCCTTGCCCATTGCAGTCCAGCCGATCCGGCTCACCAGCTCCTTCAGGATGGTTTCAAGCGTGACACCGTGCAGGGGATCACGGGATTGTCCCGCTGTTTGACCAGCCGCCGTCACCGCAGCGCCTCCAGCTCTTCCCAGCGTTCGTAGGCAGCCAGCAGCTCTGCCTCCAGCTCTTCCAGGCGGCTGTTGAGGCGTGCCACCTCGGCCCCGGCGCTTTTATAGAATTCAGGATCAGCCAGGGTGCTGTGGAGCTGCTCCTGTTCCGCTTCAAGGGTGGTGATCCGCTCCGGCAGTGCCTCCAGTTCACGCTCTTCCTTGAAAGAGAGTTTGCGGGGCCGCTCTTTCTGCGGTTTGCCCTTTTCCTGAACCGGTTTGGCTGCAACGGGCGGGGCAGCCTCAAGCTGTTGCTCCCGCAGCCAGTCATCATAGCCGCCGACGGTCTCCTTGACCGTGCCGTCGCTGTTGATCGCCAGGGTGGAGCTGACCACGTTGTTCAGGAACTCCCGGTCGTGGCTGACCAGCAGCAGGGTGCCGCTGTACTCCATCAGCAGGTCCTCCAGCAGCTCCAGGGTCTCGGCATCCAGGTCGTTGGTCGGCTCGTCCAGCACCAGTACGTTGCCCGGCTTGGTGAACAGCTTGGCCAGCAGCAGCCGGTTGCGTTCGCCGCCGGAGAGGATTGAAACCGGTGAACGGGCCCGTTCCGGCGAGAACAGAAAATCCTGCAGGTAGCCGATAATATGACGTGATTTGCCGCCAATCACCAGGGTGTCGTTCCCTTCCCCCACGTTTTCAGCCACGCTCTTCTGGGGATCAAGCTGGTCACGCATCTGATCCATGTAGAGCACCTCCAGCCGGGTACCCTGCCGGATTGAGCCGGTCCCGGGCTCCAACTCACCCAGCAACAGCCGCAGCAGAGTGGTCTTGCCGGAACCGTTGGGGCCGATGATCCCCAGTTTGTCACCCCGCATGATGGTGGTGGAGAGGTCGCGGATCACCGTCCGGTCGCCATAGCTGAAGCCGACCTGTTCCGCCTCGATCACCAGCCGGCCGGAGCGTTCTGCCTCCTGCAGCCGGATGGTTGCGGTGCCCTGGCGGGTACGGCGCTGGCGGTATTCCTCCCGCAGTGCCTTCAGTGCCCGGACCCTGCCTTCGTTGCGGGTGCGGCGGGCCTTGATCCCCTGGCGGATCCAGGCCTCTTCCTGGGCCAGCTTCTTGTCAAACAGGGCCATCCGGGTGATCTCCGCCTCCAGCAGTGCCTCGCGACGATCCACAAACTGGTCGTAACCACAGGAAAAGGCGTAGATTCTACCCCGGTCCAGCTCGGCAATTCTATTCGCCAGCCGCCGGGCAAAGGCACGGTCGTGGGTGACAAAGATGCAGGTGGTGATGTTTCTGGCCAGAAACTCCTCCAGCCAGAGGATGGTTTCAATATCCAGGTGGTTGGTTGGTTCGTCCAAAAGCAGGATATCCGGTGCTGCCACCAGGGCACGGGCCAGCAGCACCCGCCGCTTGGTGCCGCCGGATAGCGTGGCAAACTCCGCCTCAGGCTCCAGATGCAGCCGGTTCAGCACCCGTTCCACCTGCTGTTCATGTTCCCACTGCTCAGCACCGGCTGCAGCATGGGGATGCTGTGCCACCACCTCAAAGACCGTACCGGCCACCTCCTGGGGGATCTCCTGGGAGACCAGCGCAACCCGTAATCCCTGGCTGCGGATGACTTCACCCCCTTCAGGCGGGATCTCTCCGCTGATCAGTTTCATCAGGGTGGATTTACCGGTACCGTTTCTGCCCATCAGACAGAGCCGGTCCCCCGGTTCGATCTGCAGGTTGATGCCGTCAAACAGCGGAGGGCCGCCAAAGGCCAGGGATATGTCGCGCAGGGTAATCAGGGCCATACTATTCCAATCCTGTTGTTGCAATTTATCTGCAGTGTCGTACTATCTGAAAAACCTTCAAGGGAGTCGCCATGGACTACCGTCGGATCGCTAAAGAGTTGCTGAATGAACATCCCCAGACCATTGCGGTGGCTTTGTCCCGCCTGCCCGCTGAACATGCCGGAGAGATTCTGAAGCTGTTGCCCGGTTTTATTCAGGCTGATCTGGTGAACCGGATCGTGCAGACGGATCAACTACCAACTGTCGTGGTTGAGGAGATTGACCGGTTGCTGGATCGCCTGATACGTTAGTTTTGCGGTTGCCATCCATTGTTTCTCATGCTACCAACGCAACTTCATACCAAATCTGAAGGGGTCATCCCATGCTCGCAAATATCGGTGTTGATATCTATAAAACCTGGAGTGAGGACCAACGCCGTGCTGAAATAGGCAAGCTGGTGGAAGGCCATCGTGCCGGACTTTCTCTTGAGATCATGTTTCAAATGGCATCCGCCATTGCCGGAAGCCCGGACAGTGCCCGTGATCATCTGGCCGCCCTGATCCCGGCTGATGAACGGCACAAGATGGTGACGCGGCTGAAAGGGACTGATCAGGCGGTGGCAGCATCGTTCTTAATGTAGCCGCGAAAGAACGCAAAGAACACAGAGAGAAAAGAATGCATACCTTGCTACTACATTGTAACTAATTGTTATGATTGTATAGTGTGTCTTTTGTCTCTTTGAGATCTTTTGCGGCAATCTACCGCTTTTGATATCACTCTTCTGGCCTTCTCATCTTTTTACGCAAGGCTGCCATCCGTTTTTCCGCCACCCGCTGCAGTTTCTGCCCTTTTGGCACCTTGGTGGCCAGCCGTTTCTTTTCTACCCGGTTGCGCTTCTCCAGCGCCAGCCGTAGCCGCTCCATAGCCACCTCACGGTTGCGCAGCTGGGAGCGGTTCTCGGCAGCATGCACTACAATACCGGTGGGTAGATGCCTGATCCGCACCGCAGAATCAGTGGTGTTGCGGTGCTGTCCACCCGGTCCGGAGGCGCGGTAGAATTCTACCCGGATATCTGTTTCGTTAATCTCAATCATCTTGCTTGAAAATACTTAAGACCCAGTTCACCAGTGCCAGCACCAGGCTGAAGGCGAGGGCCCAGAGGAATCCCTGTACCTGAAAGCCGGGCACCAGCTTGGCCGTCAGCATAATCAGCAGGGCATTGATCACCAGACTGAACAGTCCCAGGGTCATGATCGTCAATGGCAGCGTTAAAAGTTTCAGGACCGGTTTGATAATCGCATTGATCAGCCCCAAGACGATTGCCGTCAGTAGAGCCGCTTTGATACCGGATAGATGCACACCTGGTAACAGGTAGGCAGTGATGACAATGGCCAGACCGGATAACAGCCAGTTGATCAGAAAGCTCATGGTCTCTTCTCCTTCAGGTTAAACAGTTTTCCCGATCCGTACTACCCGCTGGGCCAGTGCCAGACAGGCTGGTCGATGGGTCACCACCAGCACAGTCGTTCCCTGCAAGCGTTCTGTCAGATGTTGTACCACAGACTGCTCAATAGCGCCATCCAGCCCTTCGGTCGGCTCATCCAACAGCAGAATCGGTGCCTTACCGACCAGGGCTCGGGCCAGGGCGATCCGTCGTGCCTCGCCACCAGACACTGCGCTGCCGGTCTCACCCACCGGGGTGTCCAGCCCCTGCGGCAAGCCTGCAATCCACTGCTTAAGGCCACTGTCAGCCAGAACAGCACTTAGCTGTTCATCAGTAATTTCCCGCCCCAGCAGGATGTTTTCCCGGATTGTGCTGTTAAACAGGTGCGGTTGTTGCGGTACTGCGGCAACCAGTCGGGAAAGCTGATCTGGTGCTATATCCCGCAGTTCACAACCACCAATACTGATGCTGCCCTGGTAGGGGCGGAAACGGAGTAATAGCTCAACCAGGGTGGACTTGCCGCTACCGCTGGGGCCCACCACCGCCACCCGCTCACCGGGATTAATGACCAGCGAGAACTGCTCCAGCACTGGCTTGCCTTCACCATAGCCACAGCTGACCTGATCCAGCACGATCCTGCATGACTCCGGTAGCTGCGGCTGCAGCGGTTCTGGCAGCGGTATCGGTGCATCAGCCAGTTCTCGAATCCGGCGGATCGCTTCACTGGTGGCAGGGATCAACTGCAGCGAGTGAGCCAGGGGGCCGACCGCCTCAAAGGAAGCTGCGCTGAACAGCAGCAACATCACTAGATTGGGGCCTGCCAGTTGACCGGACTGTACCAGCGGGATGCAGACCAGGGCCAGACCGGCCATGGCTAGGGCGCCGCAGGTGGTGACACCGGCCAGGGTCAGGCTGCTGATCTGCCCCAGCCGGACCTGCTGCTGTACCAGATCGCCGGACAATCCCTCAACCGTCAGAGCCTGTTTATCAGTTGCCCCCAGTAGCAACAGTTCTTCTGCGCCCTGTAGCCCTTCGGTTACTGTGGTGCGCAGTGCTCCGGCCAGCTCTGTTGAGCGTTTGCCCGGCTGCGTAGCCAGGTGACGTGCCAGCAACGGCAGCAGTAGTCCGGCCAGCAGTAGCAACCCCACCAGCACCAGGGCCGCTGATCCGCTCCAGACAAGCACAAACAGCCCTGCCAGCAGAATGGTAAAACCACCGGTAAAAAGTGGTGCAATGATCCGCAGGTAGAGATTTTCCAGACTATCCACATCGGCCCGTAGCCGACCGGCCAGGTCGCCGCCAGCGTAGCTTTCGAGCCCGGCCGGTGCCAGTGGGATCAGGCGCTTAAACAGCCAGACCCTCAAGGAGGCCAGGATATGGAAGGCTGCCTCATGGCTCACCAGCCGTTCGCCGTAGCGCCCCAGGGCCCGCAGGATGGCCAGGGCACGGATGGAGGCCGAGGCAAAGAAGTAGTTAAAGGAGGCCTGGCTGACTCCGGCCACGGCCATGGAGGCGATGAACCAGCCGGAGATCGCCATCAGGGCGGCATTGGCAGCAATCACTGCCACCCCCAGCCCGATACCGCCGGCCATCCAGCGCCAGTGTTGTGAGGCAGGTTTCAGCATCCGCAGCAGTTCTCTCATGGGGCGACCTCCAGATACTCCCGGGAGGTGGTGACCTGCTCCAGCCTGCCTGCGGCCAGCACCACAACCTGCTGACAGCGGCTGATGGTGGCCTCGCGGTGGCTGATGATCAGCATGGTCCGTCCAACAGCCAGCTGTTCCATGGCAGCCAGCACCAGCTGTTCGTTCTCTGCGTCCAGCCCGGCAGTGGGTTCGTCCAGCATCACCAGGCTGGCATCCCGCAGAAAGACCCGTGCCAGGGCCAGTCGCCGCAGTTCACCGCCGGACAGTCCGGCCCCGCGATCACCCAGCCGGGTTGCCAGCCCCTCCGGCAGTGCACTGATCACGCCGGTCAGGGCAGCCGCCTCAAGGGCCTGTTGGATCGCCTGATCATCGGCATCGGGCCTGCCCAGCAGCAGGTTCTCCCGGATCGTGGCGCTGAAGAAGAACGGCTGCTGCGGCACCCAGGCCAGTTGCGACCGCCAGGCAGCCTGATCCAGTTGTGCCAGGTCAACGCTGTTTACCAGGATCTGGCCGGACTCCGGTTGGGCCAACCCCAGCAGCAGGCGGGCCAGGGTTGATTTACCACTGCCGCTGGCGCCGGCCAGGGCGACTATACTGCCTGCCGGGATGGTCAGAGTTATATCCTGTACGCCACCCCGCTGGCCGCCGTAACGGAAGCTTACGGAATCGCAAATTATTTCAGGTGCAAATGGATTAAAACCTTCTGAATCTGAAACACGGAGGCACGGAGGCACAGAGTGAAACTCTTTATTTGTGCTTTTCTCTTTTGTTCTGTTTTCTCTGTGTCTCTGTGTCTCTGTGTTAAATGCCTTTTTGTTTTCCGCCAATAACGGAATGATCCGCTCGGCCGCAGCCATGCCGTTCATCCGGCTATGGTAGGCCAGCCCCAGGTTGCGTAGGGGCAGGTAGTATTCCGGTGCCAACAGCAATACAAACAGGCCATCCAGCAGGGACAGATTTCCGGCCAGCAGGCGGAAGCCGATGATCACCGCCACCACTGCGGTGCCCACGGTTGAGAAAAATTCCAGGGTAAAGGCAGACAGAAAGGCCACCCGCAGCACGGCCATGGTGCCGGTGCGGTACTGGTCCGAAACCTGTGCCACCAGTTCTGCCTCCCGTTTGGCAGCGCCAAAGATCTTCAGGTCAGGCAGCCCCTGCACCAGATCCAGCAGATGGCCTGCCATGCGGGAAAGCCGGGCAAACTGGCGGCGGTTAAGGGTCTCGGTCCCTTTGCCGATCAGCACCATCAAGAGCGGGATAAACGGTGCAGAAAATATCAGTACCAGTGAGGAACGCCACTCTGAGGGCAGTACCACCAGCAGCACTGCCAGCGGCAACAGACCAGCCAACACCATCTGGGGCAGAAAGCGGGCAATATAGGCCTCAAGCCCTTCCACGCCAGCAGTAACTACCTCGGTCAATGGTCCCACTTCACCGGCCATGCCGGTGGGGCGCAGCAGCAACAGCCGTTGGTACAGGGCAGTGCGGACCTGCTGCCTGACCTGTGCTGCCGCCTTGATGGCGGCATGTTCACTCAGATAGGCAGCCAGGCCCCGCAGCAGCGCGACGGCCCCTACCCATGCCAGCAGCGGCAGCAGCGGAGCCAGGCCGATCCCCTCAATCACGGCTCGCTGGCAGACCAGGGCCAGTAACCGTGCCTGCAGGATGATCAGCAGACCACCGCCAAAGGCAGCCAGGATAGCCGCCAGCATGCTGCCTTTGACAGTGCGGGCCTGCTGTCGTAGCCAGGCTTCAGGGGTGGGCTGGTTTGGTATGTTGTCCTGTTTTTCAGTCAACAGCTATCCCTTCACACAGACCAGATACTTCAGATAGCGACCTTCAGGCAGGGTAACCGGGTAGGGGAAGTCAACCGGTTGTCCCTTTTGCTCAATTACTCGCAGTTCAGCTTTGGCCTGCAGGGCACCACGACGCAGCTCCTTCAGGTAGTCAGCCAGATCTGTCTTCTGGTGATTGGAGGAGCAGATCAGCAGGCCACCATCGGTCAGTAATGGCAGGCAGGCTGCCACTAGGTCGCTGGTGCCGCCACGGGTGGTAAAGCGCCCCTTGGTGGTGGTGGAGAAAGAGGGGGGGTCCATCAGGATGATGTCAAACTGCTCGGTACTGCCAGCCAGTTCTGCGAGTTTGGCCATGCAGTCCCCCACCAGGAAGCGGTGCCTTTTAGGATTCAGCCGGTTGGCGTTGAAATTAGCCCGGTTCCAGTCAGTGTAGCCGGGAGAGACATCCACCGAAGTGACCTGGCTTGCACCGCTTGCGGCAGCAGCAACGGAAAAGGCACCGGTGTAGGCAAACAGGTTCAGGAAGCGCTTGCCTGCCATGCGGGGCATCAGACAACGGCGGTTTTCCCGTTGGTCCAGAAACAGTCCGGTGTTGAGCCCTTCTTCCAGTGAAACCAGAAAGGTCAGACCGTTTTCCTCTACCTCCAGCCGTTGCGGTGCAGCGCTGCCTGCCAGCAGTCTGCCATACTTCTTGCTGTCACTGACCGCCTCCAGTTCACGGGTGTTCTGCGGACGCGCCTTTTCGTAGATGCCAGTCGGGTTCAGCAGTTCCTGAAGTGCGCTGGTCACCAGTTTCAGGTGGGGTCGCCAGCCTTCGCAGTAGAGCTGGATCATCAGGTAGTCTGCATAGCGGTCCACGGTCAGGCCGGGCAGGCCGTCTCCCTCGGCATTCACCAGGCGGTAGGCGCTGGTGTCAGCCAGGTCGGCATACCGTTCCCGCAGGGTGATGGCGGCCTGCAGCCGCTTTTTGATCCAGCCGCGATCCAGCTGCATCGAATGATGGGCAAGCACCCGTGCCACGATCCGGTCAGCCGGGTCCAGCAGGGCAATGGCCAGTGGTCTGCCCCGCTCATCAGTCAGCTGTACCAGATCGCCGGCTTTACCCTTGGGCCAACGCTTGGTGAAATTGTCCGCAATGATCCAGGGGTGCCCCAGTTCCAGCATCCTGACTGTATCAGCTCCTACGGTTCGTTGTTCCATCTATTGCTCCCAAACAGTGTAATTGTCTTGCCACGGCATATTGGTAACTCACAAATCCAGCGGACTTTTTGGTTCCTTTACCGTCCGTACCGGTACGCAGTGGGTGTAAATCATGGTAGTTTTTAAACTTGAATGCCCCAACAGAGTCTGAATAACGCGGATATCATACCCTGCCTGTAATAAATGAGTGGCAAAAGAATGCCGGAAGGTGTGTGACGTAACCCGCTTTGGAATTTTAGCCTTACGCACTGCCGGATACAACGCTTCCTGCAGCTCTGATTCATGCAGGTGCCAGCGCCTCCGCTGCCCGTTTTCCTGAACCGTGGTCAGGTTTTTCTGCGGAAAAAACCACTGATGGACAAACTCTTTAGGCGCTTTCGGATATTTCTTTTCCACGGCATCATCCAGAAACACCCCGTCATACCCTGCGGCCAGGTCCCGATCGTGCAGTTCACCTACCGCCTTGATCTGTGCCTGTAACTCCGGCCGTATCGCCTCTGGAATCGGTACCGTACGATCCTTCTTCCCCTTGCCATGTATGGTAAGAATCCCTGCATCAAAATTAAAATCACGCACCCGCAGTTGCAGACATTCAAACTGCCGTAAACCGCAACCAAACAGCAATTTCACCACCAGATCAAAGGGATAGGAAAGCTGGGCAAGAATAGCGTCTATCTCAGGCCGAGACAGCACCACTGGAACATACAGCGACTTCTTGGCACGGGGCACATCGCGCAGTTCGCCAAACTCCCGCTTCAGGCCATGTCTAAAGAAGAACAACAGCGAGTTGAATGCCTGGTTTTGGGTAGAAGCGGCCACCTTGCACTGCACCGCCAGGAAGGTCAGGTACGCCTTCACATCCTCGGCTGTAAGTTCCTGTGGGGGTTTGTTCTTCAAAAAACGCTGAAAATGCCGTGACCATTTGGCATAGGTGATCAACGTCTTGCGGGAATAATGCCGCACCTTGATTTCATTGGCCATGGTTGCCAGAACCGTGTCCCATGCAGGTGAATCGGATGCTTCCTGATAACCGGCCAGGCGGAATTGGGATGGTCGCTGCGGGGTAGGTGATGGCAATAACGAAACAGGTTCCAAGATCACTGAAGAGGGTTCATCCGCAACAGGTCTGCTTTCCTGTGCCAGGGGTTCATGAGGTCGCATCTTAAAGTAAAGGATTACGGCATGGGTAGCCTGTCGACATTGCTCGTCACCCTGCTTCTTTTCACGAAGTTTTTCAGTAAATAGACGCAACCGCTCCATTTTATCATGTACAATTAAATGCTTGGAGCAGAAGTCGAGAAAGTAACGCAACCATTTTACATAGGTTTGATGCTGATCAGCAGCAATGCCATTCCTCTTCAAATGGTTCATATATTGGGCATACACTGCTTTCGGAATGAGAAGCATAAGACCCCCGTCGTTGCCAGTAAAATTACGATATAATAATTGAAGAAAGTAAGCAGTGGATGTATAGCATACCAATCCACACTATCGCTATGTTTGAGGTGATTATTGATCACGCGACTGAAGTTGAAACCGGGCCAAAAAGGGACCAAAGCTCTGGTAGAAAAATATGGCGAGGATCTGGTCTGTGTCCGCTACCGTTACGATGAAGCAAGCCGCACTCGAATAAAAACGGTAGAGATTATTGTAGAAAAGAAGCAGCTACCACCCGTGCAAAGTATGCCTGACAATGCAATGGTACCGGTACAGATCGCCTACGGTGCAAAAGAGCTGGGCAAAATGGCGCGATCTGCAGGTGGAAGCTGGGATGCTGATGTCAAGTTGTGGTATATCCGGTACGGAAACATCAAAGGTACGGAACTGGAAAAGCATATACTATTAGATGCCCAGTTAAAGCAGAAAAGCATCTAATGTTATATGCCACCAAAGCATCTAATATTGGATGCCAGTATATAACATTAGATGCCGGCATATAATACTATATGCCAGTCTAAGCTGGTGATTAACGAGTTGAACAGAGAGGTAAAAATGGTACAGCAGACGATGATCGAGAGTTTCCGCGAGAGGTGTCATCAGGACAATCGTGTTGTTTCCGCGCTGATGTTCGGATCATTTGCGACTGGTGAAGGGGATCGATTTTCTGATATTGAATTCGCAGTATTTATCAGCGACGAGTCATTCGATGAGTTTGAACAGCGCACGTGGCTTAATACGGTCAGTCCAGTAGCGGCTTACTTCCAGGACGATTTCGGCCACCACACAGCACTTTTCTCAAACGGAGTACGTGGCGAGTTCCACTTTATGCGAGCCTCAGAGCAGTCAGTTGTTGCCGGCTGGCAGGGTTACGGGTGGTTTCCTACGCTTGACGCTGGTGTTGTGCTGGATCGAGCGGGCGAACTGTCCAAATATGCGCGGGTTCTGGTGGGAGGACCCCCCAAACGTGAAGGGGCTGAACTGGTGGAGGGGCTGGGCCTTAACCTTATAAACCTGACGCTGTTTGGTGCAAATCTTCTTAATAGAGGCGAATATGCTCGTGCATGGGCCTTGTTGGGTAAGGCTCACGAAAGCCTCCTAAAGCTAGCTCGACTTTACGAGGGGAAAACCGACCATTGGCCCACCCCTTCGCGGGGACTGGAGACCGATCTTTCCGGTAGTGCATATCATCGCTACCTGACTTGTACGGCCAGCGCTGAATGTGTTCCTTTGTACAGGGCCTATCGTGAGTCGTGGGCGTGGAGTAGAGAACTCGTGGATGCTGTTGCCAAACCACATAACATCGAACTCCCACAATCTGTCATGGCACAGGTGGACATTCTGCTTGCTAACGTAGCAGCAGATCCTGGTGGGTGAGTCCTCTTTGGCAACAGACGCAAAATGCTCAACCAGGAAGATGCACCGGCCCAAAAAGGACCGGCCGGTGATCTCCCGGCCCGTTATGCTGAGACTGATTGAAACTGTGAAGAATGCTGAGCTGGCTGAACCTAGAGATGCCAGTATGAATTGATACGAAATATGGATGGAAACGCTTCCGTGGCATCAGAGGGTTGTTTGTTCTTAAGGAACCGTTAAATTTTAACAATTACCCTGCAATGCCAGCTCATTGCCTTAACAAAGGCATTAAGTGTAAACGAAAGGATGAATATTTTGAACCTGAATGTATTGTTGAATAGATTTGTCAGCTTACCTAATTATTTGATCCCCAAACTGGCGCTCACTGTACTGGCTGGCAGCTTGGCTTCTATTAAAGCCGGTAGCCTAACGACACGCGTGATCCGCTGGTACGTGGACCGTTACAGCGTCAATATGACTGAGGCGGCGACCACCGATATCGCTAGCTATAAAACCTTTCAAGAGTTTTTTACCCGGCCGTTAAAGTCCGGTGCACGTCCGTTGGCCAATACTGATTTCGTTTGTCCTGTGGATGGCGCGATCAGCAATTTCGGCCAAATCGAATGCGACCAAATTTTACAGACTAAAGGCCACAAATATTCGATTGCCGCGTTGGTCGGTGGTGACAGGGACTTGGCAGCTGAGTTCGAAAATGGCAGCTACGCTACACTCTATCTCAGCCCGGGCGACTACCACCGCGTCCATATGCCTTGCGACGGACGCCTAATACGCATGGTCTATATCCCTGGCACCCATTTCTCGGTCAACCCGACAACAGTCAGCAAGGTGCCCGGCTTGTTTGCACGAAACGAGCGCGTGGTATGCATTTTCGACTCTGAATTCGGCCGTTTTGCACTGACCCTCGTCGGCGCGACCATCGTCGGTAGCATGGCAACCTTTTGGCACGGCATTATCAACCCACCGCGCCCCGGACGTGTTCGTGAATGGAACTACGAAGCCGATACAGCGATCTGTCTCAAAAAAGGTGAAGAAATGGGACGCTTCCTCCTCGGATCGACGGTCGTTATATTATTCCCCAAAAGCACCCTAACTTTTAACCCAGCGTGGTCGTACGCTCGTCAAGTCCGTATGGGCGAGTTCATGGGGCAAGCAGTGCAATAAGCTTCTGCCGGGAAAGGATCTCCACATAGTTCAGAGGCTGGCGAAATATTTTTTTCGGCTGGTTTCCGGCATCACATGAAAATACTTGTCGCCCTGAAACAGTGACCTTGAAAGAAGATATAGGTGTCAAACCGTACACATTTGACAGTTGTGAGAATTTACTGAAATAACAGGAGTCCCCAACCAGACAGTTGGACACCGCCTGCCCGAAAAGACTGGGCTGGCGGGTCAACTGCCGGGCCGTTGAACAAAACATTCAAAGGAGGACCAAATGAGGGCAAAAGTTACTGATGTGAAATTGGAGGGAACCCAACAGAATGTCTATCTGGCAACCGTTTCAATAACAGACCCAGAAACCGACGAGTTCATTGTTGAGTGCAAATACGTGGCGCCTGATCCGAATAATCCCATGGATTTGCCATATTTCGCTATTTCTGATTCATCGAAGATACTTATTCAGTCAAAAAATTACAAAGTCAGCTCGATCAATCTTGTTCTAAAACCTGCCGTCATCAGTTTTACAGAAAACTTATAACCAGCCGATTTAAAGGCAAATCAAACCAATTCGCCCCACATGTGGGAAATAAAATCAAAGGAGAAATTTATGCAATTAGTTGAAAGTCAGGTTAACGCGTCAGCGCTTGTTGAAATTTTTGGGGCTGCTTTTATGGATGTTACCGATTTTGATGCAGATTCGTTCAGAGTGAAGGGAGAAAAAGTACCTGTCAATGTTACCGTGGATTCAGACCGCAAACTGATCAAATTTCATTTTTTCAATAGAATGAAAAATATAAATATGGCAACAGCGTCGCAAATCGCCAACAAAATGAACGAGGAATATATATTTGTAAGCTTTTCTGCCGTTGAATATGAAGGGACAATATTTTTCACCAGCTCGTATTACATGACATTCAAAAAGGGACTAATAAAATACCAACTGGTAGATAATCTCAAAACTTTCGAACGAATTACACTTGAAGCAGCCATGGCTGAATTTGGAGACTACTTTTGAGTATGTGTTTTGTAACTACTCCTTAAGATTGGAGACGCTACGCGTCTGTAAAACGGAACACGATGGTTCAACCATCGGCAAGACCGGCCCAAAAAACGGGCCGGTCAGCCTCATCCCCGTTGAACAAAAAAACCCCGCATAATTGCAATTACACGGGGTTCATAGCAGATATTCATTAGCCTTTAAGCGATTACGATCCTGAGAAAGCGACGCTTGCCGATCTGGACAATGTACTCGCCGCTGGCGGTCAGCTCCAGGTTGGTATTGCTGACTTTCTCACCATTCAGCTTGACCCCGCCCTGATCAATGGAGCGGCGGGCTTCGCCATTGGATTTGGTTAACCCGGCCTCGGTCAAGGCCTTGGCCAGCAGCAGGGGGCAATCAGCCGCGCCATAACTGACCTGGGGCATCTCATCCGGGATCTCATTTTCCTTGAACCGTTTCACAAAGTTTTCTTCAGCAGCATCGCCGGTACCGGCCCCGTGGAAACGGGTCACAATCTCGCGGCCCAAGGCCTTTTTGGCAG
The DNA here is from genome assembly GCF_015239775.1 of Trichlorobacter lovleyi. Lineage (NCBI taxonomy): Bacteria > Pseudomonadati > Thermodesulfobacteriota > Desulfuromonadia > Geobacterales > Geobacteraceae > Trichlorobacter > Trichlorobacter lovleyi. The sequence continues at coordinate 3,548,234 of NZ_CP058409.1, read as the reverse complement.
CCATCGGATGTACTGAGCCATCAGCCAGAGCTACCTTTAACTGCTCGATCTCGGCAATGCTCTTGTCAGACAGCAGTTCATAGTAACGCAGCATCAATTCATCAGAGATGGACATGACCTTGCCGAAGATCTCGTCCGGCGCCTCGCTGATGCCGATGTAGTTGCCCAATGATTTCGACATCTTGTTGACGCCATCCAGACCTTCCAGCAGCGGCATGGTCAGCACGCACTGGGGTGTCTGACCCCACTCACGCTGCAGCTCGCGCCCCATCAGCAGGTTGAACTTCTGATCGGTGCCGCCCAGCTCCACATCGGCCTTCATGGCCACCGAGTCATAGCCCTGGATCAACGGGTACAGGAATTCGTGGATCGCAATCGGCTGTTGGGTGCTGTAGCGCTTGTGGAAGTCATCCCGTTCCAGCATGCGGGCCACGGTGTATTTTGAGGCCAGGCCGATCATGCCGCCGCAGCCCAGTTCGTTCAGCCAGGAGGAGTTGAAGACCACCTTGGTCTTTTCCGGGTCAAGGATCTTGAAGACCTGCTCTTTGTAGGTCTCGGCATTGCGCAGGACATCTTCGCGGGTGAGGACCTTGCGGGTCTCGGACTTGCCGGTGGGGTCGCCGATCATACCGGTGAAGTCGCCGATCAGGAAGTGGACATCATGGCCTAACTGCTGAAACTGACGCAGCTTCTGGATCAGTACCGTATGCCCCAGGTGCAGGTCGGGTGCGGTGGGGTCAAAACCGGCCTTGATGATCAGCGGTCGGCCGGTGGCCAGTTTGTCTTCCAGTTCCTTCTGGATCAGCAGTTCAACACAGCCGCGCTTGATCACGGCAATCTGTTCGGCAACGGTCATATCCTACTCCTTCAGGTACAACCCCTCCCCGCTCCCCTTGTCAGGGGAGAGCCAAAAACATCCCCCTGACAAAGGGGGACTGAGGGGGGTTAATCAGTTTCTATCTTCAACAGGCAGCATTGATCCGCTCAATGCTGACGGCTTTGCCTGTTTTTGTGTCTATCCCGATCACCACGGCATTAATCCGCAGATCCTTCTTGGGGATGTCGAACTTGACTGACTGCTGGGTCAGGAAACGCTGGATCGCCTGTCCTTTGTCCACGCCGATCACCGAATCAAAGGAACCGGTCATCCCCACATCGGTGATGTAAGCGGTGCCGTTCGGCAGGATCCGCTCATCAGCGGTCTGGACATGAGTGTGGGTGCCCACCACCGCAGAGACCCGGCCATCCAGGTACCAGCCCAGGGAGGCCTTCTCAGAGGTGGTCTCGGCATGGAAATCCAGCAGAATGATGGACGTTTGCTTCCTCAGGAGTTCCAGCTCCGCATCGGCGCAACGGAAAGGACAGTCCAGGTTCTTCATGTAGACCCGGCCTTCCAGATTCAGCACGCCGACCTTGATACCGCCCGGGGTTTCAAGCAGGGTGGAGCCGCGGCCCGGGGTGCCGGGCGGGTAGTTGAGCGGACGGATGATCCGCTCTTCCCGATCCAGAAACCCGCTGTTGTCTTTCTTGTCCCAGATATGGTTGCCGCTGGTCAGCAGATGGACCCCCTGACGATACAGTTCGTCAGCCGTGTCCGGGGTGATGCCGAAACCACCGGCAGCGTTTTCGCCGTTGGCAATCACCAGGTCAACCGCATGACGATCCACCAGCCGGTGCAGTTCCCGGTTGATGGCGGTCCGGCCCGGGCTGCCGACGATGTCGCCTATGAATAAGATGCGGACTGACATTTACCGTGCAAACTCTGTGGCTCGCGTTTCACGAATCACATTGACCTTGATCATGCCGGGGTAGGTCATCTCGCTCTCGATCTTTTTGGCAATATCCCGTGCCAGCAGTACCGATTGTTCGTCGGAAACCTGATCACTGGAGACCATGACCCGGATCTCGCGACCGGCCTGGATGGCAAAGGAACCGCTGACACCGTTAAAGGAGGTGGCGATCCGCTCCAGGTCTTCCAACCGCTTGACATAGGATTCCATCATCTCGCGCCGTGCGCCGGGACGTGCGCCGGAGAGGGCATCGGCTGCCTGTACCAGCACCGCCAGGATCGTGGAGGGTTTTTCGTCTTCATGGTGAGCCGCAATGGCGTGGACAATCTTGGGTGATTCCCCGTATTTCCGTGCCAGATCAGCGCCGATGACGGCATGGGAACCTTCAACCTCATGGTCAACCGCCTTGCCCAGGTCATGCAGCAGCCCGGCCCGCTTGGCCTGCTTGACGTTGATCCCCAGCTCGGCAGCCATGATACCGCACAGGAAGGCGACTTCAAGGGAGTGCTGATAGACGTTCTGAGTGTAGGAGGTGCGGTATTTGAGGCGGCCGATCAGCTTGAGCACCTCAGGATGGATGCCATGCACACCCAGGTCAAAGGCGGCCTGTTCGCCAGCCTCCTTGATCGCCTTTTCAACCTCTTCTTCAGATTTTGCAACCACTTCTTCAATCCGGCCCGGGTGAATCCGGCCATCGGCCAGCAGTTTTTCCAGCGACAGGCGGGCAACCTCACGGCGGACCGGGTTGAAGCCGGACAGGATTACCGCTTCGGGGGTGTCATCAATGATCAGGTCTATACCGGTGGCAGCCTCCAGTGCGCGGATGTTGCGGCCTTCACGTCCGATAATCCGGCCTTTCATTTCATCAGACGGCAGTGGTACCACGGAGACGCATTTTTCAGAGACATACTCGCCGGCATAACGTTGAATCGCCGCTGCGATGATCTCCTTTGCCTTCTTGTCGGCAGTTTCCTTGGCTTCTTCCTCAATCAGTTTGATCCGCTTGGCCGCATCGTGACGTGCCTCACTCTCCATGGTCTCGATCAGAGAGTTTTTTGCCTCCTCTGCGGTCATGCCGGAGATCTGCTCAAGCCGCGCCCGCTGTTCACTGGCAGCTTTGGCCAGCTCTTCCTCTTTGGCTGACAGGGTCTGTTCTTTAACGGAGACGGACTGTTCCTTCTTCAGCAGGTCCATCTCTTTCTGATCGACCAAGGCTGATTTTTTATCCAGATGTTCTTCCTTTTGCTGTATCCTTTTTTCCTGAACCTGAATTTCACGCTTCTTTTCTTTTAACTCACCTTCAGCAGCCTCTTTGGCTTCAAGGGCCGCGTCCTTTGCCTTCAGTTCAGCCTCTTTTGCGATGTTGTCTGCTTCACGACGGGCATCTTCAAGCAGGCGTGCTGCCAACTCTTCCGCCTGAGCTACAAGTCCCTCAGTGCTTTTGCGTCCAAAACGGTTGCCTGCGACATACGCTACACCGGCGACCGCAACGATCACCAACGCCATGACGATACTGGTTATCATACCGCCTCCTTCCGTATATTTAATCCGGCGTACTGCCGGTTCCTGCCTCGGTTCCTGATACGCTGATCAGGCGTTTGTCCGTTACAATATGCTGCATCCTGATGTCATGCCCCTCTGCCGGTATCCGTTCCAAGAGCTGAAAATCATGGCATAATCCAACAAGTGTGCCGTGTTGTGGCAGCTGGCTCAGGCAGCGGTCATAGTAGCCTTTGCCAAAACCGATGCGGTGCCCCTGCAGGTCAAAGGCAACCCCCGGCACCACAATCAGGTCCGCCGTTTCAAGTGCGTGGTCCTCGCCCAGCCGGCATGGCTCGAGGATGCCAAAGGCACCGGGAGTACATTGCTCCGGCGTGTTAACCTCCCTGAATTGCAGGGTTGTGCCGCAGACAACGGGATACAGCACCCGCTTCCCCTCGCAGCGTGCCTTGGAAAAAAGCAGCCCGGTATCGATTTCCCGCTGGATCGGCGAATAGAGTGCGATGCACGCTGCCCGTTGAAAGGCCTCAAGGCTGATCAGGCGTAATTGTGCCGCTGTACTCGCATCCTGCCAGAGGGCGTGATCAATGGCCCGGCGGCGGGCCAACAGATCGGAGCGTAATGATTTCTTGGGCATGCCAGCCCTCATAAAAATGCGTACAAACAGGATGTTACCCAGGAGCTGGGTCTGGTCTGCTGCAGGGAGGATGGAAGAAAAATCCGGTAGTGCCGGTTCTGCTGTTACCGGATGCCCCTTTCATGCCGGGGATATATAAAGCCAGTGCAGGTATCAGTACGCAACAAATGCGAAAACTGAACTAATACAGATGGTTCATGCGTTGGTAGTATATATCAAGTCTCCCTGAAGAGACCGGGTGCTCATGCCAGTTCAGGCCGCTGTCCCAGGCCTGGCTTCACTGTTGTATCCTGCTGATTATTACTGTCTGTTCCTGTACGCCCATTCATCCATGCCGCAGAAAGCTGCGTCGTTGATGTAATTTGTCAATTATTTGATTACAAAACGTGATCCAACTGCTCAAGCATGCTGGTAAGTCTGGCTTCCAGTGTGCTGCCTGAGCCGTCCTGCCGGTGCTGCAGTTCCAGGTATGATTCCGACAGGTTCAGCAATGCCAGGGTCACCAGCAGCTGTGGGTCGGCTGTGGTCAGCCGGGAGCGGATCGCTTCAATCCGCTCATTGACAAAGGCCTCGACCTCACGCACCTTTTCCTCAGGTGCTGCACTACGGACCGGAATTTCACGTCCCAGTACCGTGACCAGATGGCCCCTGATCATGCCTTACACGCCTTCAAGTCTACTCAGTATGCTATCAATGCGTCCTTTGAGGCCTTCACGCTCCTGCTGCAGACGTGCATTTTCTTCAGCCAGCATCCGCTTTTCTTCCTTGAGGGCCGCATAGTTGGACAACAGGGTGCTGATTTTTTCTTCAAGTTTTTCAAAAAGTTCTGCTTCCACGACGGTGTCTCCTTCTGAAGGTGCAATAATGTATTGATTTTCCTGAATAAAGTCAAGGCCCATTTGCATGGGGGCGTCCGTGCCGTGCTGGTTATGAGGTTTGGAAGAGGGCATCCACAAACTCGTTGGGTTCAAATTCGCGCAGGTCGTCAATACCTTCGCCTACCCCGATAAAGCGGACAGGCAGGCCGAATTCATGGGAAACCGCCACCACAATACCGCCTTTGGCAGTGCCATCCAGCTTGGTCAGGGCAATGCCGGTCACCCCGGCAGACTCCTTAAAGAGCCGGGCCTGGGAAAGGGCATTCTGGCCGGTGGCGCCATCAAGTACCAGCAGCGTTTCGTGGGGGGCCCCGGGGATTTCACGTCCGATAACACGATGGATCTTCTTCATCTCTTCCATCAGGTTGACCTTGGTATGTAACCGTCCGGCCGTGTCGATGATCAGGATCTCTGTGCCACGGCTGACCGCAGCCTTGCAGGCATCAAAGGCAACTGCCGACGGGTCGGCACCCTCCTGATGGCGGATAACGGACACGCCGGCCCGGTCGCCCCAGATCTCAAGCTGTTCTGCTGCAGCGGCACGGAAGGTATCACCTGCCGCCAGCAGTACCTTGCGGCCTTCAGCAGCATATTTGGCGGCCAGCTTGCCGATGGTGGTGGTCTTGCCGACGCCGTTGACCCCTACCACCAGGATGGTAAACGGTGCCGTTCCCTCAAGCCGCAGCGGGGTATGGTGTGCCAGCAGGCGTGCCAGCAGTTCATCTTTCAAGGCACCGCGCAAGGCGGCACCATCTTTCAGTTCATTGCGTGAGAGGCGCTGCTCCAGGCTGCGGATCAGCTCTACCGTGGTCTTGACCCCGATATCGGATGTGATCAGGATCTCTTCCAGCTCCTCCAGGGTGTCGGCATCGATCTCCTTTTTGCCGAGTACCAGCGCATCGATCCGGCCCACCAGGCCGTCGGTGGTCTTTTTCAGGCCTGCCTTGAGGCGTTCAAACAGGCCCGGCTTTTTCCGGGATTCGTCTGCAGGTGGCTGTTCGGTTTGTAACTCCTGGGGAGCGGTTCCGGTTGCCCGTTCAAACATCCCCCGCAAAAACCCTTTCCGCTCTTCAGACATCAAAGCTCCTTCTTCAAACGTGCCAACGCATTGTTGAAATGGTGGCGTGCCAGACCGGCCGGACAGGCCCTTTCTGTCTGGAGTACCAGTGAATAATCCGGGTCTACCGTGCCGATCAGCAGAACCTGGCGCTCCGAGGTGATCACCACATCTTCGATTTCGCCCCCCTGGCTTTCGGCATGGGTTTCACGCAGCCGTGACAGGATAATTCCCTTGTGGGCGCCGACAAAGCGTATATCGTAGGAGTCGCAGTGGCAGTATTCCTGTACCGCCTCGCCCTCCCAGTCTACCAGAATGGCACCCACGGCACCGGGTACGGCATCCACCAGCTCTTTCAGTATGGCATGAAACGGCATGGAAAACTCCTTGCAGATACGCAGGAAATGTCCTCATTAGATAGCAGAACAGCCTGTCTAATGCAATCGTACAGACACCAGTCGCGATGCCCCCGGCTCTTCCATCGTGACGCCGTACAGTGTGTCGGCAACTGCCATGGTGGTTTTGTTGTGCGTGATAATGATGAATTGGGATATGGCGCTCATCTCACGCACCATGTCGTTGAAACGCCCGATGTTTGCATCGTCCAGCGGGGCATCAACCTCGTCAAGCAGGCAGAACGGCGTCGGCTTGATCAAAAAGATCGAGAAGATCAAGGCAACAGCGGTCAGCGCCTTTTCGCCCCCTGACAGCAGCATCACATTGGCCAGCTTTTTGCCGGGAGGCTGGACGATGATGTCGATACCGGTCTCCAGCAGATCCTGCTCGTCGGTCAGCTTCAGCTCTGCCCGGCCGCCGCAGAACAGACGTGGAAAGACCTCCTGAAACTTTTCGTTGATCAGGGTAAAGGCCTCAAGGAAGCGTTTGCGTGTGGTGCGGTTGATGCGGTGGATCGCCTGTTGCAGATCCTGCAGCGACTCTTCAAGGTCTGATTTCTGCGAGGCAAGAAAATCATAGCGCTGCTCCATGCCGGCATACTCTTCGATGGCCATCAGGTTAACTTCACCCAACTCGTCGATCAGCCGTTCAAGGTCGGTCTGGCGGACCCGCGCAACCACAGGGTCCAGCGTCTGTTCACCCAGGCGCTCCCGCACCTCGGACAGGCCGATCCGGTGGCGGTCTTGCAGGGACTGCTCAAGGTGTTCCCGCTGCAGGGTGAGCGATGAGACCTTCAGCGACAGGTCGGCATGCAGCTGGCGGATCGCCTCACGCTCGTCGCGACGCAGGCGTGCATCATGTTCTGCCGTGGTTAGCTCTGTTGCCGCTGTCTCGTACTGTTTTCTGACAAGCAGCAGCAGTTCATCCTGCCGGCGTTGCTGTTCAAGCAGGTCTGCAAGACGGATCTCCTCGGATTCTATCCGGTTATGCAGCTCTTGGCGGTTGTTCTCGGATTGCTCCTGTTCGTCCGCACCGTTTTTGATTCTGCGCTCATGCTCATCCAGTTGGGCTGTAAGGGAGGCCCTGGTGCGCTGATGGGCCTCGCCCTGCTCCCGGAGGGTGGCAACGGTGACCCGTTGTGTGGTCAGGGTCTCGCGTGCCGTAGCCAGGATCAGGCGCTGCCCTTCGATCTCGGCAGTAATGCCGCGGGATTCCTGCTCAAGTTGTCTGGCCTGGAGCTCGGCAGCCTCCTGGCCGATCGCGGCGCTTTTCAGTTCTTCCTGCAGTAGGCACTGTTCTTCGTCAAGCGTGGAACGTTCAAGCACTAACAGCTTGAGCCGTTCAGCAAGCTGGGCCGCCTGAGCCTCGAGTTGCTGCCGGTCCTTGACCAGCCCTGCCAGGGTCAGATCGAGCTGATGCAGGCTGCTGCGTGCCTGCAGCAGCTCTTGAGCGGCAACCTGCAGGTCGGCGCGTACCCGGTCCCGCTCGGACTCGCAGGACTCCAGCTCGGCCAGCAGGCCTTCCACCAGCAGTTCAAGTGATCTGATCTCACGTTTTTTATGGATGATACCATTCTGGGCGGTCTCGGCTGAACCGCCGCTGACAGTGCCGTCGGGTGCAACAACATCGCCCTCTCTGGTGACAAAGGTCTGCTCTGGATAGCGGCGGGAATAGGCCAGGGCCTCTTCAAGACTGTGTGCCAGGTGCACCTGGGCAAGCATCCGCTGTACCGGCAGCCTGGCATTGTCATTGACCTCCACCAGCGAGAGGAGGGCGGGTGCACCGCTAATTGCACTGCTGGTGCGGGGTGACGTGTTGCCGGCGGGAAAGGCCAGCTGGGCTCGTCCTGCGGCGTGCTGCCGAAGATACTGAATTGAACTGATCAGTTCCTGTTCCGACCCGCACAGGATTGTTTGCAGGCGTTCAGCCAGTACCGCCTCAACAGCAACCTCGTACTCCTCGGGCACCAGCAGGTTGTCGGCCAGCAATCCGCCAAAACGGCTCCGTAGCGGTGATTCCGTCATTAAAAGACGTACCCCCTGACCGTAGCCGGCAAACTGGGCCTCAAGCTCCTGTAGCGATGTCAGGCGTGAGCGGTTCTGGCTCAACGCATCACGTCGGCTTTGTACCAGCTGTTCCAGCTCGGGCAGTTGTGCCTTCAGCACCCGCTCCTGCTCGGTAAGCCGAGCAAGCTCGGTCGTTGCCGCTTGATGTTCCAGGGCGCAGTGCTGGCATTCCGCTTCAACCTTTGTGTGGCTGGCTGCGTTTTCGGCCTGCTTTTCAATCAGTTGGGCCTCTTCCCGTGCATGGCGCTCAAGGCGCTCTGCCAGCATGACCAGCCGTTTCTGTGCCTGTTCATGGCGGGTACGGCAGTGGGTTGCCTCACCGGTTGCGCTGAAAAGCTCTCTGCGTTTCGTGTCAAGCTGCCGGTTAAGCTCTTCATAGCGCTGTTCCTGTTCCTTATGCCCCTCAAGCAGGCCGGCCAGCTCTGCTTCCGCAGTGAGCAGGTCGCTGCCGGTCGTCTGTTGCAGTTGCAGCAGATTGGTCAGTTCTGTTGCAAGTACATCCCTTCGCAGGGAGATGGTCTGAAGCTCGGCCACCAGTCTGGTCAGCCGTTCTGCAATGGCGTCGCGCTCTTTGCGACAGAAGTTCAGACTGCTCTCGCAGGCAGCGGCTTCGCTGCGAAACCTGAACTGCTCTTCCTGCTGGATGTTTAATGCCTTTTCGGCCTCCAGCATGGCCAGACGCTGCAGTTCCACCTGGTTGTCTGCCGTGTCGGCTGCCGTTACTATCTCCTGCATCCGGTTTTTCAGTTCCGCTAACTGCTGTTTGGACTGGTGCTGGTCCTGCTGCAGTGTCGAGGCTTGATGCAGGGTGAACTGCAGGTCGATCTCCCGCAGTTCTTCACGGTATTCGCGGAACTTTTCCGCCTTTTTGGCCTGGCGCTGCAGGCTGTTGAGCTGCCGCTTGATCTCGCCGAGTACATCTGCCAGCCGCAGCAGGTTCTGGCGGGTGGCTTCAATCTTTTTCAGGGCGAGCTGTTTTCTGGTCTTGTATTTGGTAACGCCGGCGGCCTCTTCGATCAGCAACCGCCGCTCTTCAGGACGTGAGTGCAGAATCTGGCCGATCTTGCCTTGCTCGATGATTGAATAGGCCTTGGTCCCCACCCCGGTATCCATGAACAGCTCCGAGATATCCAGCAGGCGACAGGGGGTCTTGTTGATCAGGTATTCACTCTCGCCATCGCGATAGAGGCGGCGGGTCAGCTGTATCTCGCTGAATTCCAGATATTTGGCCGGGGCACGCCCGTCTTCGGTGGAAAAAACAAGCGAAACCTCTGCCATCCCCAACGGTTTCCTGCTATCGCTGCCTGCAAAGATGATGTCTTCCATCGCCTTGCCGCGCAGGTTCTTGGCAGACTGCTCCCCCATACACCAGCGCATCGCATCCACAATGTTGGATTTGCCGCAGCCGTTGGGGCCTACCACGCCGGTCACCCCCTGCTGGAAATCCAGAACCACCTTGTCGGCAAACGATTTAAACCCGGCTATTTCGAGTCGCTTGATTTTCATGCTGAAGCTGATTTTCCCTCTATTGCTGCAGGTTGCCAGGGTGCTGCAACGCAACATCGTTGCATGCAACAGCCGATAACCTACTGTTATTGCTGATTAGGTTCAGGTTACTGGCTGGCTGTGTGTTGCAGTGCTGTCTGCAACATGGCCCTGAAACCGGCAGGCCTGGTATCGGCCTCTGCAGGCTGATATCTTGTGTAACATGCTTAAACTACTATATTTTTTTAAAATAATGTGTATTTTTTTACGGATTGGCACGCAAGCTGTAATAGAGAAAACATGAACGGCACATCACAGGGTGCCAAAACAAGATCCCAGTTATACGACACGCACCATAAAAACACAAACAAAGGAGAATCGTCATGAAAGCAAAAAACAATTTTTCAGTCCTGTTGGCAGAAACCACCGCAAAAGGCAGCCTGGCAATCTTCGCCGGTGCAGCAGTATTCCTTGGTGGCTTTATCACTTGGTCAGCAGCCGGTACCGTCAGTGGCCTGATGAGCCTTTTTAACTAACCAACCCAACTAACCAGATCATAGGAGGAATGTACCATGAAAGTTAAAGTCAGTTATTCCGATTTAGATGACAGGAAATACATTGGAAGGGTGCTTGGTGTGTTTGGCCTCTTCGCTGCAGGCGCTGCCCTGAACGTTGCCTGGCCGGCACTGAGCCATATAGGTGGTAAGTTGATCGGCTAATCCGATTACAATTCAGTAGAAACAGAAAAACCCGGCTTTGACCGGGTTTTTCTGTTTCGAGAGCGAATCAGCAAAGTTTAGCGGACTTGCTGAACTTCAACGATCTCAGGAATCTGCTCCTTGATCGCCTTTTCAATTCCCATCTTGAGGGTCATGGTGGACATGGGGCAGGAACCGCAGGCACCCTGCAGTTTCACCTTTACAATGCCATCAACCACGTCGATAAGCTCTACATCGCCGCCGTCGCGCTGCAGCATGGGGCGGACCTGATCAAGTACTGCCTGGACTTTTTCAATCATCGTTGTATCTCCTTCTATTAATTATCTGCTCTGCATCCGTTGAATGGGACGACATTAGTCTTGTATAGCGTTTTTAAGAAAAAAGTGCACCTGTTTTTATGCAAGCAGGTCAAGCAGCTCCTGCCGTTTAATCGGTTTGGTCAGGCAACCATCAGCCAGCTCCTGCAAGTGCTGTTCGTAATCAGCGGGGCTTGAGGTGACCACAATAATTCGCGAGGTATGACCTGAGAAGTTCCTGACCAGCGAGGCAAAGGAGTAGCCATTCAGTTGGGGCAGGTTAAGATCAAGCAGCACAATAGTCGGTTCATGTCGTTGGTACAGCTCTAGGGCGGTCACACCATCCGCAGCGATCAAGGTATGATAACCGGCCTCGCTTGCGATCATTTGCAGCATTGCCAAAGTCATTTCATCGTCTTCAACAATCAGAATAGTCTTCTGCGCCATGGGCGATTCCTCCACTACAAAGTAGTCTCGATGGTCATTTCTGGATCAGTAACACCACCGCATGGGCCGAGATCCCCTCGCCGGTGCCGGTAAAGCCCAGTCCTTCTTCGGTGGTGGCCTTGACATTGATCCGGTCAACATTCACCCCGCAGGCACGGGCAACGTTCTCACGCATGGCCTGAATGTGCGGGGCCATTTTGGGCCTCTGAGCAATGATGGTGGCATCCAGGTTGCCAACAGCATATCCCTGTGCCCTGATCAGGCCGACCACATGCTCCAGCAGTTTCATGGAATCCGCCCCCTTGAAGGCCGGATCAGTGTCGGGGAAGTGCTTGCCGATATCGCCCATGGCCAGGGCACCCAGCAGGGCATCGGCTATGGCATGCAGCAGTACGTCGGCATCGGAATGCCCCAGCAGCCCTTTTTCCCAGGGGATATCCACCCCGCCCATAATCAGTTTTCTGCCTTCCACCAGTCGGTGGACATCGTAGCCGTGTCCTATGCGCATTGTGTATCATCCTTGTGGAGATGGTTGTCCAGCAGATGCCGGGGCTGTACGTTCCCCAGCGCTGCCAGCAGGCTGTTTTTGATCTGCGGGATGTCCTGTTCAAGCCGGCGCAGCAGCTGCTTCATCCGTTGCCGTTGCTGGTCGACATCCGCCACCGGGCAGTTGCAGCTGACCGCCGTGATGCCGGCCTGCCGGACGGTGGTGAGAATATCCTCTTCAGCCAGGTAGACCAGGGGGCGGATGACGGTGATATCGCCGGTATCGCAGACGGTCTTGGCAGCCATGGCCTTGAGGGTGCCGATGAAAAACTGGTTCAGCAGCAGGGTCTCGATAAAGTCATCGCGGTGGTGTCCCAAGGCCAGCAGGTTGCAGCCCAGGCGGCGGGCTGCCCCGTAGAGGGCACCCCGTTTCAGCCGGGCACAAAATGAGCAGTAGGATGAACCGGGCCGCAGCTTGGTGGTGATCAGCTCGGCGTGGTCGGTCTGTTCGATAACCAGCTTAAGGCCAAGCGCAGCAACAAAATCATGGATGGCAGCGGTGTTGAATCCGGGAAAGCCGGCATCCACCGTAACCGGCAGCAGTTCGTAGTGGATGGGAGCCCGCTGTTGCAACTCCTTCAGTAGCATCAGCAGTGTCAAGGAGTCCTTGCCGCCGGAGATGCCGACGCAGATCCGGTCGCCGTCCTTGATCAGGTCGAAGTCGCCGATCGCTCTGCCCGTTCCGTTGCGCAAAGAGCGCCAGAGCTTGGGATCAACACCCGCCGGGCAGGACATCGGCTAGGCAGCGACCCGTTCCAGCAGGGAACGGACCATCGGGGTGAAGGTTTCATGTTCCAGCAGGAAGGCGTCATGGCCGTAGGCGGATTGAATCAGGTGGTACTCCACCTCTTTGCCCAGTCCCTGCAGACAGGTCACCATCTCTTCGGTCTGGTAGGGGGGGTAGAGCCAGTCTGAGCTGAAGGCGAAAAACTGGATCGGCGCCGTAACCCGGCTGAAGGCATCAGCCATGGATTCGTAGCCCCAGGTGACATCATAGAGGTCCAGTGCCTTGGCCAGATAGAGGAAACAGTTGGCGTCAAAACGGTCCACAAAGTTGTAGCCGTTGTAGTTCAGGTAGCGTTCCACCTCAAACTGTCCAAAGAAATCAAACAGGCCGTCCTTGGCTGAGAAACGGCGCTCAAACTTCTGCCACATCGATTCGTCTGACAAGAAGGTGATATGGCCGATGCCACGGGCCAGCGCCAGACCGTCCTTGGGGTTGTGTTTGTACTCCCCCTTCTTCCAGGTGGGATCATTATAAATGGCCCAGCGGGCCACGGCATTAAGAGAGATCGCCTGTGGTGAGGGGCGTGGTGTGGTGGCCAGGGCGACGACCGAGGCGACCCGTTCCGGGTACTGAGTGGCCCATTCCAGGGCCTGCATCCCTCCCATGCTGCCCCCCATCACGCAGAGCAGGCGCCTGATCCCCAGGTGACCCAGCAGCAGTTCCTGGGCGCGGACCATGTCGCGGACGGTGATGACCGGAAAGGAGAGGTTGTAACGCTTGCCGGTCCTGGGGTTGATCGAGGCGGGGCCGGTTGAGCCGTAGCAGGAACCGATCACATTGGAACAGAGCACGCAGTAGCGGTCGGTATCCAGCAGTTTGCCGGGGCCGACAATGGCATCCCACCAACCCGGCTTGGGGTCGTCTTCGCGACGCTTGCCGGCCAGATGGGCATCGCCGGTCCAGGCATGTTCCACCATGATCACGTTGGAGCAATCAGCATTCATGGTGCCGTAAAGCTCGTAGACCAGGGTGATTGGCGCAAGGATCCGGCCGCTTTCAAGCCGTATGCCCGCCTCAAAGGTTATGGTCTGCTCGTGCACAACACCGATGGACATGATCACCCCGATAGAAAAAAGCCCCTGCTGATAAATGGGAGCAGGGGCCTTGATAACGTCAAGATCCTCGCTCATCTTCGCCTTGCGGCAGGATTTAGCACCTGGCGCCCTGTTTGTAGCAGGGCCGGTTGCTGTGGTTTCATCGGGCCTTGTCCCTCCACCACTCTTGATAAGCAGGTTGTGAGGGCTAAAATACGTGAATGGCTGGTGAGAGTCAATGTAAATTGAGTGAGTTACCGCCTGACGGGATAGCTCTGGAAAATGCCGTTGCCATCTGGTATAACTACCAAGATTTCTGGACCAGACAAACTGCCATGACACAATGGAGCCGGGAGGATTCTATGCAACGGTTGGTGCTGCTGTTGGGTTTGTTGTTACTACCCCTTTTGGGAGGCTGTGCCCATAACTACTATAATCTGCCGCAGGATGCGGTGGCGGAAAAGGTGAAGGTGCTGGGGATGGTGCCGATCATTGTTGACACCGATTCCGATATCCGTCACCCGCAGCGGGAAGAGTTGATTACGCTGCTGGTTAATGTCAACCGCTCCTTTGAGCGGGATCTGCTGCGCCTGCTGAAAAATACCAACAGTTTTTATACCGTTACCCTGCTGGATGCCGACCCCAAGGCGGTCTTTTCCAATATTCTGTTCCGGCGTGAACGTCGTGATGATGCGGCAATCCAGTACAACAAGTACTTCTGGAAGGAAGATGCCCTGGCTGACTTCATGCGCAAAAACAGCCTGGATGCCGTGATGTTTGTGGTGGTCAGCGGTATCACCCGGCCGGACAAGATCACCTCCTCCAATCTGCTGGATTCACTGACCACGGATTATAACTTTCTGGTCATGACGGCCCAGATTGTGGATGCAAAAGGCACCATCCTCTGGGAGTACCCCAACTTCAGGCAGCGCAACCTTTCCTACAGCCCGCTGATGAACCTGCAATACCCTGACTTTGATGAAGCCAAGGCCAATATGAGCCCCCGGGTACAGGTCAAGTTCAAGACGCTGGAAGGAATTCGGCGTAGTCTTGAAAAGCGGCGTCAGGATCTGTTGCGCCGTGAAACCAATGAAGTTGAGCTCTACATGGGGCAGTTTGAGGAGATGACCTCCATGCTGGAGATTGACAAGGACCGCAAACCTGTTCCTGCGGCAGAGCCAACACCAAAACAGGAACAGCGGGAGGGGAAAAAGTGAAGATAGATATCAGCTTTGAAGGTGGTCAGAAGGTGGCCGCCAGCTTTCCCGATGGGTTGCAGATGCTGACAGACCAGCCCGGTGCCGATGGGGCACCCGGCGAGGCGCCAACCCCGTTTGCGTATTTTCTGGGCTCTATCGGTACCTGCGCCGGTATTTATGTATTGGAGTTCTGCAAGGCACGCCAGATTCCGACCGACCGGGTGTCGCTGACCCAGCATATCGAGTTTGAACTTGATCAACAGGGCAAGCGCAGGGTCAGCAAGGTGGGCTTGACCATCAATCTCCCCCCTGAATTTCCGGAGCGCTACCAGAAGGCGATTGTCAAGGCGGCTGAACTTTGCTCAGTTAAAAAGGCAATCATGCATCCACCCGAATTTGTTGTTGAGTATCAGGTGGTATAAAGGACGCCGTGGACGAAGCGCGCAAAGAAAAACTTACCAAAGAGCTGCAGGGGATCGCTATCGGCGCTGTCGGGCTGTTCATCCTGCTGGCCTTCATAACCTTCAGCTCTGCCGACCAGTCGCTGAACAGCTGGTCAACCGAGGGGGGGATCCGTAACCTGGGCGGCCGCCTGGGGGCCCAGGTGGCTGACCTGTTCTTCATGCTGTTTGGACTGGCATCCTACCTGCTGCCGGGGGCGTTGCTGTTTATCGCCTACAACTTGCTGCGCTTCAAGGAGCCACGGCTACGCTTTTACAAGGTGGCGGCCTTTTGTGGTCTGCTCTTCTCTCTGGCCTCGTTGTTTGCCTTCAGTTTTGAGTCAACAAGTTTCCTGGGACAGCAGGTCCCCACCGGTGGTCTGATCGGACGGGGGGCCGTGCTGATGTTGCGCGGCAGCATGAATGCATTCGGCGCCCTGTTGGTGCTGTTGCCGCTGCTGGCCGCCTCCATCATGATTCTGTCCGGCTTCTCCTTTGTGCTGTTTGCCTCCTGGTGGATTGAAAATCTGCGTACCAGGTGGGCTGCCCGTAAAGAACGGAACGCCCATGCCCGGGACGGGCGTGAGCGGGAAAAGGCCTTGGCGGAAGGAAAACCTGCCCCTGCGAGCGGTCCCGTGATCAAGACTGCCGCTGCTGCGCCTGCGGCTGCCCGCCCTAATTTCTTCAAAAAAGAAAAGAAGAAGGAAGCGGCCAAGGATAAGCCGGTCCAGGAGTCGTTTGATTTTATCAAGCAGGAAGGTGATTTTATCACGCCGCCGCTCTCGCTGCTCGATCCGCCGCCCGCCACAGAACGCCGGGTTGACCGCGAAGCGCTGGAGATGAACGCCCGTCTGCTGGAAAAGAAGCTGCTGGACTTCGGGATTGATGGCGAGGTGAAGGAGATCTGTCCCGGGCCGGTGATTACCATGTACGAGTTCGCCCCGGCCCCCGGGATCAAGATCAGCCGGATCGCCGGATTGTCCGATGACCTGACCATGGCGCTGCAGGCGCTCTCGATCCGCATTGTTGCGCCGATCCCCGGCAAGGGAGTGGTGGGGATCGAGGTGCCGAACCGTGACCGCGAAACGGTCTATCTGCGTGAGATCTTTACCTGTGATGATTTTCTGCAAAGCCGGATGAAGTTGCCGCTGGTGCTGGGCAAGGATATTGCCGGTCTGCCCTCGCTGACCGATCTGGCCAAGGCTCCGCACCTGCTGGTGGCCGGTTCCACCGGTTCCGGCAAGTCGGTATCGGTCAACACGATGATCCTGTCGCTGCTCTATACGGCCACCCCGCGGGATGTCCGCTTTATCATGGTTGATCCGAAGATGCTGGAATTTTCCATGTACGAGGGGATTCCGCACCTGCTGCTGCCGGTGGTGACCGAACCGAAAAAGGCCTCGCTGGCCTTGAAGTGGGCGGTGAACGAGATGGAGCGCCGCTACCGCCTGCTGGCTGACAAGGGGGTTCGTAATATTGAATCCTACAATCGCAAGCTGGCAACCGAGGAAGAAGAGCTGGTCGAGCATGATCTGGATGATGAAGAGATCATTGAAGAGCTTGAAGAGGTGATTGAGGGGGAAGACCCGGCAGTGCTGGATGAACCGCTGCCGTTTGTCATTGATGACGAGGTGGATGAGCTGGAACACAGCCACCTGCCCTATATCGTGGTGATTGTGGATGAGCTGGCCGACCTGATGATGGTGGCCGGACGTGAGGTTGAAGAGCATATCGCCCGTCTGGCCCAGAAGGCCCGGGCAGCCGGTATCCACCTGATTCTGGCCACCCAGCGGCCATCGGTGGATGTGATCACCGGCCTGATCAAGGCCAACCTGCCGTCGCGCATCTCGTTCCAGGTCTCTTCCAAGGTTGACTCCCGTACCATCCTGGATTGCAACGGTGCCGAGGCGCTGCTGGGGATGGGGGACATGCTCTATCTGCCCCCCGGCACCGGCCGTCTGCAGCGGGTGCATGGCGCCTTTGTTTCCGATGCCGAGGTGCAGCGGGTGGTTGATTTCCTCAAGAAACAGGGCAAGCCGGTCTATGAGAAGTCAATCCTTGAGATGAAGGATAGTGATGACAAGGGCGGCGGTGATGATGATGAAGAACAGGATGAGCGCTGGGAGGATGCCCTGCGGCTGGTGGCAGAGACCAGGCAGGCCAGTATCTCCATGGTGCAGCGCCGTCTGCGGATCGGCTATAACCGGGCCGCCCGGATCGTCGAGATGATGGAGCGGGAAGGGATGATCGCCCCCAGTGACGGCACCAGCAAACCCCGCGAGATCTACATGGACATCATCAACGCCTATCTGAATTCACAGCTAACGAGGTAGCAATGACAGAGCCACAGACGATTACTGCTGCTGCACTCCAGTTTACGGTCAACCAGGGGGACGTCGACGCCAACCTGACCTATGTCCGTGCGGCCCTGAAGCGGGTTGCGGAACAGGGTGCCAATCTGGTGGTGCTGCCGGAGATGTGGTCCACCGGGTTTGCCTACAAGAACCTGACCGAGCTGGCGCAGCGCACCGATGCGGTGGTTGCTGAGCTCTGTGAGCTTTCAGCCCGTTACAAGCTGGTGATTGTCGGCAGCCAGCCGGAACCGGCCGACGATGGCCGTGTCTTCAACACGATCCATCTGATTGATAACGGCCAGGTGGTGGCCCGCTACCGCAAGTTGCACCTTTTCTCGCTGTTGGGTGAGGACAGGGCCTTCAAGGGGGGCGACAGCTGGTGTCTGGCAGAGACCTCCATCGGCAAGGTGGGGGTGATCATCTGCTATGACCTGCGTTTTCCTGAACTTTCCCGTAGACTTGCCCTGGAGGGTGCGCGGGTGATCTGCGTGCCGGCCCAGTGGCCCAAGCCCCGTCAGGAGCACTGGCGGACACTGCTGCGGGCCAGGGCGATCGAAAACCAGCTGTATGTTGTGTCATGCAACGCCTGCGGCCAGATCGGCAAACTGGATTTCTTCGGTATGAGTATGGTGATCGATCCCAAGGGTGAGGTGCTGGCCGATGCAGGGGAGGCTGCGTGTGAGGTGTTTGCACCGCTTGACTGGCAGGCCATGGAGGCATGGCGAGCCCAGATTCCCTGTTTTGGCGACCGTCGCCCTGAACTCTACTGAGTTGTGATTGTTGCTTGACGGCCTGTCCCCGAAGGACTAGGTTTACGAATATTCTTTCTGGAGGTTAGATCCCGTGGGATTGGAAATGTTTTTTACCAGCACCGGCCTGGTTGTGAAGGCGGTTTTGTTACTGCTGATCATGTTTTCAGTGGTCTCCTGGGCCATCATCATGTTCAAATTTTTTCAGATCCACAAGGCCTTCAGCGAATCGGGCCGTTTTATGGACTTCTTCTGGAAGACCAAACGGTTTGACGCCATTTCATCGCAGGTGGACCGTTTCTCCAGTTCGCCGCTTACGGCCCTGTTTAACGAAGGCTACAGTGAACTGAGACAGTTGATGGAGGCTGAGGGGGTCAAGCCTGATCAGGGTGGTGTCAGTACCGATCTGGGCGGGGTGGCCAACGTCTCCCGGGCCTTGCGGCGGGCAACCAACCTGGAAGTTAACCGCCTGGAGAAGTACACCACCTTCCTGGCAACCACCGGTTCCACCTCTCCGTTTATCGGCCTGTTCGGTACGGTCTGGGGTATCATGGTGGCCTTTGAAGGGATCGGCAAAACCGGTTCCGCCTCGCTGGCCGTTGTTGCCCCGGGCATTGCCGAGGCGCTGATTGCCACGGCGGTCGGCTTGGTTGCCGCTATCCCGGCAGTCATGGCCTACAACCATTTTCAGCACAAGATCCGGGTGCTGGTGAAGGAGATGGACAGCTTCTCAACCGAGTTTCTCAACATCGTTCAGCGCAACATCGCCGGGAAGTAGGAGGACACCATGGCCATGGGCGGAAATGATGATGAACGGGGCATGATGGCGCAGATCAACGTCACCCCGCTGGTTGACGTTATGCTGGTGCTGTTGGTGATCTTCATGGTGACCGCCCCGATGATGCAACAGGGGGTGCAGGTCAATCTGCCCAAGGCAGATACCAAAGGCATGAACGCCCAGGAGGATACCGTCATTGTTGCTGTAGACAGAAACGGGCGTACCTTTGTCAATAAGGATGAAGTGCCCTCCGGCGATTTGCGCAGGAAACTGGCAGAGATGTTTGCAACCCGCACCAAAAAGGAGGTCTTTCTGAAGGCGGACGCCGGAGTGCCTTATGGTGAAGTGGTGCGCGCAATGGCCGAAATCAAAGGGGCCGGGATTGAACGGTTGGGTATGGTAACGGAGCCGGCCCAGAAGTAGGGACATGTACCAGCTTGAAGCTCGCAAAGATCCCGGATTGGGTGTTGCCACAGCACTGTCCGTCGCGTTACACGCGGCGGCGTTTGCTTTTTTGGTCTGGTGGCAACAGTTCATACCAGCGTCAGGGCCGGTGCAGACCACCTATTATGTTGATGTCGTCAATCTGCCGGTGGCTGACCCGCGTGCCGGCAGCCCGACCCAGAGTGGTAATGAAGAGAAAATGGCTCCTCCCCCTCCGACGCCCCCTGTCATGACCAGCCCGGCAGTGCCAACAAAAGTAACACCCGGCAAAAAGCCCTCGCCTGTTCCGGTCGCAGAATCTGCTGCCTTTCAGGAGCGTATGGCCAAGCTGGAGGGGAAGGTTGATGCCCAACGGCAGGCTGCCGCCTTTGAGACCTTACGTAAAAAGGTTGCTGCGCGTGGCAAGGTTGGCATGCCCCGGGGAACAGGCTCAGAGGCAGGTAGCGACTATACCGCCTACCTGCATTCCCGGCTGAAGGATGCCTTTCGGGAAACCATCAGTTTTCAAAGTAAAAAACCTTTTGTCATGGTGCGACTGACTATCGACGGTGATGGCCGGATTATCAGAACCCGTTTTGAAAAAAGCAGTGGCGATAAGGTCTTTGAGCTTTCGGTCACCCGGGCCATTGCCCTGGCTGAACAGACCATTGTCCCGCCGCCGGGTCGCACCGTGTTTGAAGGGGCATTTGTCTTCAAGCCCCAGGGGGTCAGCCAACAATGAAACAACTCGTACATCTGGTCCTTGCCTGTCTGCTGCTTTTGAGCATGCAGCAGGATACGGCAGCAGCCAATTATATCGAGGTAACCGCTGCAGGTAATCGCCTGCTGAAACTTGCCGTGGTCCCACCACAGCCGATGGGTACGGTGATTCGGCCTGAACTGGCCAATGAGACTGCAGAGGTGCACTCCTTTGACCTGACCATGTCTGGCCTGGTTGCCGCTGAACGGCGTGATGCCGCCTTGCTGGAGCATGGACTGGCCTTGACCCCGATGGATTTTATCCCCTGGCTTTCGGCGGGCTATGATCTGCTGATTCGTGGTGAATATGAGCTGCGCGGTCAGGAACTAACCCTTGAGTTCAGGCTGTATGATGTTGTGGCCAAGAAGCTGTTGACCTCGAAGCGCTTTCTGGGGCGTGAAAAGGATCTGCGGCGTTATGCACACAGCTTCAGTGATGAAGTACTGCGGGTTCTGACCGGTGAAAAGGGGGCCTTTACCTCGAAAATCATCTATGTCTCCACCCAGAGCGGCAACAAAGAGCTGGCTATGATGGACTGGGACGGCTTTAACGGTCAGCAGTTGACCGGTAACCGTTCAATCAACCTTTCTCCGGATATCTCGCCGGACGGTCGGGAAGTGATCTTTACCTCCTATAAGCGGGGTAATCCCGATCTGTACAAACGTGCCCTGTCAAGTAACCTGGAAGTGCCGGTCTCCAGCCGGTCAGGTCTTAATATTACCGGTGCCTGGTCGCCGGATGGCAGCAAAATCGCTTTGGCGCTGTCGAAAGATGGCAACACCGAGATCTACACGGTAGCCAAGGATGGCTCATCCCCCAACCGCTTGACGGTCAGCCATGCCGCCAACGTCTCACCGGCCTGGACACCTGACGGCAGTAAAATCGCCTTTGTGTCGGACCGGTTGGGCAAGCCACAGATATTTGTCATGGATGCCAATGGCGGCAATGTCAGACGTCTGATCACCAACGGGTCCTACAATGTCAATCCCTCCTGGTCTCCCAAGGGGGATAAGCTGGCCTTTGCCCGGATGGCGGGAGGATTTCAGATCTTTGTGGCCAATGCCGATGGCAGCAACGAAACGCAGTTGACCTTTGAAGGCAACAATGAGCGGCCCCGTTGGTCACCGGATGGGCGGCTGATTGCCTTCAGTTCCCGCCGTGGCGGCCAGGAGGCGATCTACGTCATGCGTGCCGACGGCTCCGGACAGACAAAGGTCAGCCGTAGTAAGGGGCTGAGCCAGCATCCGATCTGGTCTCCGCGCGGGCAATAAAAAATAATCAGGTGGTTGCAAAAAGATTCAAGGGATGTATAATCCACGCATACATTGTTTTATCAGGCTCACAAGGCCGTTGAATACCGTAAGTCACAAGGAGGCAGCAATGCGTAACGGATTTAAAGGGATGGTCGTGGCCCTTGGTGTTGTGGCAATGATGGCAGCAGGTTGCGCCAAGGAAGAGGTAGTCAAGAAGGACGAGCCGGTTGTGCAGGAGCAGACCGTCAAGCAGCAGGAGCCGGTCAAGCCGGTTGAGGTAGCAAAGCCGGAGGCCCCGAAGCAGGAAGCGCCGAAGCAGGAAGAAGCAACCGCAACCGCTGCCAAGGCATCAGAGGCTGTTGCCCTGGAGACCGTTTACTTTGACTTTGACAAGTCGGACCTGCGTCAGGACGCCCGTGACACCCTCTCCAAAAACGCTGAGGCGTTGTTGAAGAAGGTTGCGGATGCCAAGATCAAGATCGAAGGTCACTGTGACGAGCGTGGTTCTGACGAGTACAACCTTGCCCTGGGTGACCGTCGTGCCAAATCAGTTGCCAAGTATCTGATTACCCTGGGTGTTAAGGCTGACCGTATCAGCACCATCAGCTACGGCAAAGAGAAGCCTGCTGTTCAGGGAAGTGACGAGGCTGCCTGGTCCAAAAACCGTCGCGCTGAGTTTGTAATCGTCAAGTAACCTTTCAGCTCTATCGTAACAACTTCATGCACCGGTGTCCGGATCTGTTCCGGTACCGGTGCATTTTTTTAGGCTGTGGTACTTGACATTTTGCTTTTTAATATATATTGATTTTTATATATTAAGCTGTGGGGTGAAATCAATGCAGGTAAAGCAGATCATCGTATCGGGGCTGATTTTACTGCTGGTCGGGACTGGGGCTCAGGCTGCTGAGGTGCAGCGTGTAACGCTGCGTGAAGCGATAACAAGGGGTTTGGAGCGGAATAATGAGGCCCGGGCCGCCCGCTTTCAGGCAGAGTCTGTCAGGTCCGGAGCAACGGCCGCCTCATTGCACTATCTGCCGAGTGTGACCGTAGAAGAAGCCTGGTCTCGCTCAGATCTGCCGGTCAGTACCTTTATGATGAAGCTGAATCAGGGCCGTTTCACCAACCAGGACTTTGATGCTGCCAAGTTGAATAACCCGGCGCCGGTGAGCGACTTCCGGACCGTCGTGTCGATGGAACAGCCGATTCTGGTGCCTGCCGCCTGGGCTGCACACAAGGTGGCCCAGCGGGGGGCGGAACGCCAGGAGGCGATGTCAGAGCAGGCGCGTCAGCAGGTTGCCTTCCAGATATTCCAGCTTTATCTGGAGGTCCAGAAGGCTCATGCCCAGTTGCAGGCATCGCTAAAGGCCCTGGATGAGGCGCGGGAAAGCAGGCGTCAGGCAGCGGTCAGGACTGCAGCTGGCCTTGGGCTTAAATCTGATGAACTGCGGGCGGCAACCCAGCTGGCGGCCATGGAACAGCACAATATCAGTGCCGCAAATAACCTTACGCTGGCCAGGATGCAGCTGGCCCTGGCAACCGGTGGCCAGCCCGGTGATGAACTGGATGCCGCAGAGCCGGTGCAGCTGAAGCGTCCAATGGGTGAACTGAGCGGACTGATTGGCACGGCACAGCAGGAAAGGCGTGATCTGCAGGCCTCTGAGCGGGGAAAGGAACAGGCAGATGCTGCCTTGCTGCAGGCACGTTCCGGGTTTCTGCCAACGGTGGGGGCGGTTGGAGCATGGCAGATGAATGACAAGAACAGCGCGTTCGGTAGAGACCATGATGCCTGGATGATCGGGGTCTCCCTGCGCTGGAATATCTTCGACGGTTTTCGTACCTGGCATGGCAACGGACAGGCCCAGGCCTCCCGTGCTGCAGCTGTTGAACAACTGGAGCAGGCCAGAAAAGGGGTCAGCTATCAGGTGCATGAGGCATGGCTGCGCAGGCTAGAGGCTGAAAAACGTCGTGAAGTGGCCAGCTCTGCTGTGGCCGCGGCTGATGAGGCAACCCGGCTGCTGGCAAAGCGCTTTGACAATGCGCTGGCAACCATGGTTGAGCTGCTGGATGCCCAAAGTGCCTTGAATCAGGCCAGAGCCAACCTGGTGGAAAGCGATGCCAATCTGATGCTTGCCACCGGCCGGCTGTACCACTCCGCAGGTATCTTTCTGAAGGAGGTTCAGTAATGAATCGTTCATATAGCGCTGTTCTCTCATTGCTTACTGCCGTTGGCCTGGTCCTGGGCGGCTGTTCCGACACCAAGCACGGGGTGCAGGCACCTCCACCGGCTGTCAGCGGGCTGACCGTAACCGCAGTGAAGGTATCAGATCTGCCGGAGACACTGGATGTGGTGGGTACCGTCCGCGCCCGTACCAGCGCGCTGGTATCAGCCCGTATTTCCGGCACGGTCAGCGTACTGCATGTGCGGGAAGGGGACCGGGTGCGCAAAGGCCAGGTGCTGGGACAGCTTGACTCCAAGGAGAATCTGGCCCAGGCCACCGGCGCGGTTGCCGCAATTGACGAGGCAAAACGTGGTCTGGAAGAGGCCCAGGCGAGGCAGAAACTGGCCGACAACACCTTTGGACGCTTTAAAAAGCTGTATGACGAACAGGCGCTGACCCGGCAGGAGTTCGATACCCGTCAGACCGAACGGGAATTGGCCCATCAGGCCGTTGCCCGCGCAGAGGCCAGGTTGCGCCAGACCCAAGAGGCATCGCGGGCAGCAGGTGCCATGGCTGACTATACCAAGATTGTGGCGCCGATCTCAGGCGTCATTGTGGCAAAACAGGCTGATCTGGGGACGACGGTCTTTCCTGGGCAGCCGCTGATGACCATTGATGATGAAGGCAGCTACCAGCTTGAACTTTCCATCCCTGAATCACAGGTGCGTGCGGTGCATGCAGGTACATCTGTGCAGGTGCTGATTGACGCAACCGGAAGCAGTTTTTCAACGCGGGTCACCGAGGTGGTACCCACCAGTGACCCGGCCAGCAGGACCTACATTGCCAAGGTTGCTGTACCGCAAAAAGGGGTGCGCAGCGGGATGTTCGGACGGGGCAGTATCGCGCTGGGCAGTTCGGTCAAAGGGGTTCGGATCCCACGTATAGCGGTTTTCGAGCGTGGTGCACTGACGGCGGTCTGGTCAGTCGGGGCTGATGAGGTGATCCGGATGCGTCTGGTAAAGACCGGCCGGATTGTGGGGGATACTATTGAGATCCTGTCAGGTCTGGCGGATGGTGACCGGATTGTGACTGCCGGTATGGAAAAGGCCGTGGATGGTGCACGCCTTCAAACGGTCACAGGAGGTGCCAAATGATACGCAGGACGCTGCTTGTAGTCGGGCTGGTGCTTGGCCTGGCATCTGTTGCTGCTGCGGACAACTTCCGCTGTCCTAACGGTGAGATCGTCTCCACCGGTGATCGCCTCTCAATTGTGGCCATGAAATGCGACCCCCCGACCTACAAAAGCAGCAGAACCGAGAGTGAAGCGGGCTACAGGGGTGCTACTATTTTGGTCTCCGTGGAGGAATGGACCTACAACGAGGGTCCCAACCGGCTGGTCCATATCCTGACCTTCAAAAATGGCATTCTGGATTCAGTACAAACCGCAGGATTTGGCAAGTAGGGGACAGGTCATGCTCAAGCTGGGATTTGCGGGGAAGATCGCCCGCGCCTTCATAGATTCAAAACTTACCCCGTTGATTGTAGCGGCTTCGCTACTGCTGGGCGCTTTTGCCATCAAGATGACCCCCCGTGAAGAGGAACCGCAGATTTCGGTTCCGATGATGGATGTCTATCTGCCGATGCCCGGCTCATCCCCCCAGGAGATACAGGAACGGGTTGTCAAGCCGTTGGAGGGCCGCCTCTGGGAGATCTCCGGTGTGGAGTACCTCTACTCCATGAGTCGCCCCGGCATGGGGGTGATCACGGTTCGTTACAAGGTCGGCGAAAATATGGAGGAGTCGCTGGTCAAGCTGTACAACAAGGTCATGAGCAACCGCGGCATACTACCCTTGGGCGCAACAGAGCCGCAGGTTGTTGCCAAGTCGATTGACGACGTGCCGATTCTGGCTTTGACGCTCTGGTCGGACCGCTATGACCATACCATGCTGCGTAAAGTGGCCCGCGAGGTCTGTGACGAACTGAAAAAGAGTGCCAATGTCTCTGAAGCCGAAATCAAAGGCGGCCTGACACGACAGGTGCGGGTCATCCTTGATGCCTCCCGTCTGGCAGGCTACGGCCTGTCCCCGCTACAGGTAGCCGGTGCCCTGCAGGCCGGCAACAAGGCCCTGCCTTCCGGGGCCTTCAGCGGTGCCAACAAAGAGATGCTGGTGGAAACCGGATCGTTTCTGGATAATCAGGAGTCGCTGCGTCAGCTGGTGGTGGGGGTCTATGGCGGCAAGCCGGTCTATCTGGATGATGTGGCAAAAATCTCAGACACGGTCAAAGAGCCTGATGATTATGTCTTTATGGGGATGGGACCGGCAGCTGCCGAGAAAGGGCTGACCGGTAATCGTGCACAGGATTATCCTGCGGTTACGGTATCAATCGCCAAGCGTAAGGGGGCTAACGCCACCTGGGTTGCCGATGATCTGGTCAAAAAAGTTGAGTTTCTGAAAGGTAAGGTTATTCCGTCCGAGGTGCAGGTAACGGTCACCCGCAATTACGGAGAGACTGCCCGTGAAAAGAACAATGAGCTGCTGTTTCATATGTTCCTGGCCGCCATTTCAGTCACGATCCTGATCGCCCTGTTCATGGGCTGGCGGGCGGGAGCAGTAGCCGCAATCGCCATCCCGGTTACCCTGGCCCTGACCATGCTGATCTTCTACCTGATCGGCTACACCCTGAACCGGATTACCCTGTTTGCCCTGATCTTCTCAATCGGCATTCTGGTGGATGATGCGATTGTGGTGGTGGAGAACATTCATAGCTACTTCACCACCACGGTCATGAAGCCGTTGGAGGCAGCAATCAAGGCGGTGGATGAGATCGGTAACCCCACGGTATTGGCAACCTTTGCGGTTATTGCCTCGATTCTGCCGATGGGATTTGTCGGTGGTCTGATGGGGCCCTACATGCGGCCGATCCCGGTTGGAGCCAGCATGGCCATGCTGCTCTCCATGTTCATCGCCTTTATCGTCACCCCCTATTTTGCCTATCGTTTGATGAAGGGACACCACGAGTCCGAGGATGACCTTGCGGAATCAAAGCTGACCATCTTCTACCGGCACTGGATGGGCAGGTTACTGCACGACGTCAAGCTGCGTAACGGTTTTCTGGTGCTGGTGGTGCTGTTGCTGCTGGGGGCCTGCTCTCTGATCTACTTCAAGGCGGTTACGGTCAAGATGCTGCCGTTTGATAACAAGAACGAACTGCAGGTGATCATTGATGCGCCGGAGGGGACGCCGCTGGAACAGACCGCCCGGATGACCCGGGAGATGGGGGACGCCCTGCGCTCGGTGCCGGAAGTTACCGACTTCCAGAGCTATGTGGGCACCAGTTCTCCCTTTAACTTTAACGGCCTGGTCAGGCATTACTTCCTGCGTAAAGGCCCAAATCTGGCTGATATCCAGGTCAACCTGCAACACAAGACCGAGCGCAAGGCCCAGTCCCATGAGATTGCCAAAAAAATCAGGCCGCTTTTGACCGCTGTGGCAGAACGCTACGGGGCACGGGTCAAGGTGGCCGAGATACCGCCCGGCCCGCCGGTACTCTCCACCCTGGTGGCAGAGGTCTACGGACCCAATGACGCTGCCCGGGCATCGGTTGCGGAGCAGATCAAAAGGATCTTTGCCAAGACCAAAGGGGTGGTGGATGCAGACTGGTATCGCGAGTCTGATCAGCCCAAGCTGACCCTGGCGGTGGATCGTGAGAAGGCGGCCCTGTCCGGTATTTCTGTGGATGAGGTGGCCAAGGCGTTGCGGGTTGCCCTGGCCGGTATGGATGTGGGGATTCTGCATCTGCCCAAAGAAAAGGAAGCGGTGACCATCAATCTGCGTCTGGCTGAGTCGCAACGCAGTTCTTTAGCAGCCCTGTCCGCCATCTATCTGCCCGGTCCTAAAGGGAGTGTGCCGCTCTCACAACTGGTCAAGCCGAGCCAGGGGAGTGAAGAAAAGACCCTCTACCGGAAAAATCTCAAGAATGTCGTCTATGTGATCGGCGACGTAGCAGGTGTGATTGAGGCACCGGTCTATGCTATCCTGAAGATGCAGAAGCAGATCGCGGCCTTACCCACGCCCGATGGTTCAAAGATCGAAATTCTGGCATCCCGTCAGCCCTGGTCGGAAGAAAAGATGGGGATGAAGTGGGACGGTGAGTGGCATATCACCTACGAGGTCTTCCGTGATCTGGGGATCGCCTTTGCCGCAGTCATGGTGTTGATCTACATTCTGGTGGTGGCCTGGTTCAAGGATTTCACCACCCCAATCGTGATCATGGCACCGATTCCGTTGACCCTGATCGGCATCCTGCCGGGTCATGCCCTGTTTGGTGCCTTCTTCACCGCCACCTCAATGATCGGCTTTATCGCCCTGGCCGGGATCATTGTGCGAAACTCGATCATCCTGATTGATTTTGCCGAGATGAAGCGCAAAGAGGGGATGAAACTGGATGAGGCGATCATCGAGGCCGGTGCGGTCCGTTTCCGCCCCATGCTGCTGACCGCCGCTGCCGTGGTTGTGGGGAGTTTTGTGATCGTGTTCGATCCGATCTTCCAGGGGTTGGCCATAGCCATGATGTGCGGCGAGATCGCCTCAACCACCCTGTCCCGGGTCACTATCCCGATCCTCTATTATCTCGTTCAAGGATGGAAAGAACGTCACCATATCGGGCAGCATGATGCTGCCGAAGAAACAGCCTGATCAGGAGAATAAGCATGTATATCGAGCGAATTGTCAGAATCGTAGCCGGAGCCTTCATCGTACTATCGTTGTTGCTGGCCCACTTTCATAATCAGAACTGGCTCTGGTTTACCGGGTTTGTGGGCTTGAACCTGTTTCAATCAGGATTTACCCAGTTTTGCCCGCTGTTTACCATTCTTGAGAAGATGGGTGTACCAAAGTTTCCCAAGGATGCCTGCTGCAAATAGGATTGATTCCAACTCAAGGCGATATCTGGGTTGGTTCGTTTTTGGCCCCTCGACGTACTGCCGTGTACGCCTGCGTCGTTAAAACACTCGCCGCCTTGGTCTCATCCTTGATTCGAAATCGATCAACTCTAGTGGATTTGGGGGCAACCGATGACCTATCGTATCACCATTCTCTGTGAGAATTCTGTCGGCCCGATTTCCGGCACCCTGGGTGAACATGGTTTCAGTGCCCTGATCGAATGGAATGGTGGTTCGCTGCTGTGGGACACCGGACAAGGCCTTACCCTGCTGCACAATGCCCAGCGGATGAACAAGAATCTGCATGGGCTGCAGCAGGTGGCGCTGTCTCATGGTCACTATGACCACTCCGGCGGCCTGTTGCCGCTGCTGCGTGCCTGCGGCCCCAAGCAGGTCTTCGGCCATCCGGCCATCTTCACCCCCCGTTACCGTCACAAGGATACCGGTGAGTCTCTGTCGTTGGGGATGCCCTATCCCAAGGAGTATCTTGAGGGGCAGGGAGCCCGGTTTGACCTCTCCGGCCAGTTCCGGGAAATCCTGCCGAACATCTTCATGACCGGCCACGTGCCACGGAGCTCTACTTTTGAGACCGGGGACAGCGGCCTGTACCTTGACACCTGTGGCTGCAGCCGTGATCCGTTTGAGGATGACCAGTCTCTGGTGATTACGACAGGTAAGGGGCTGGTGGTGATTCTGGGCTGCTGCCACGCCGGTCTGATCAACACCCTTGACCATATTGCAGACCAGACGGGCCGCCGTGACATCCAGGCAGTGATCGGCGGCACCCACCTGGGATTCTGTACTGGTCAGCAGCTGGATCAGACTGTTGCACTACTCAAGCAGTGGCAGATCAGCAGGTTGGCGGTTAGCCACTGTACCGGCTTTGCTGCTGCAACACGACTGAAACAGGAATTTCCTGCAGCCTTTCAATCCGCCCAGGTAGGCTATTCGATCGAAATCTGAAAAATCGTCTTAAACTTTTGTTCGCCCCTTTTGTTTTAGCCTCTCTTATGTTACATAAGTACCACTAAATTTTGTGCCCTATGACACAAGTCCATTTCAATTTCTTGAAGGGGAGGCGGTAGACATGAGTTATGAGGTAAAGAACGAGCAGCTCAAGACGTGGGTTGCTGAAGTTGAAGCGATGTGCGAACCGGCAAACATCCACTGGTGTGATGGTTCGCAAGAGGAATATGACCGGCTCTGTGGCCAGATGGTTGAAAGCGGGACCTTCCGGAAGTTGAATCCGGAAAAACGCCCCAACAGCTATCTGGCCTTTTCTGATCCTATCGACGTGGCCCGGGTTGAAGACCGTACCTTTATCTGTTCGCTGAATAAGCAGGATGCGGGCCCCACCAACAACTGGGTCGCTCCAAAAGAGATGAAGGAAACCCTGAAAGGCCTCTTCAAGGGCTGCATGAAGGGCCGTACCATGTACGTGATTCCGTTCAGCATGGGGCCGCTGGGGTCCAACATCGCCAAGATCGGGGTTGAGATCACCGACTCCCCCTACGTGGTGGTCAACATGCGGATCATGACCCGTATGGGCAAGCAGGTGCTGGATGTGCTGGGCAACGGTGAATTTGTTCCCTGCCTGCATTCGGTCGGCATGCCGCTGGCAGAAGGGCAGAAGGATGTGGCCTGGCCCTGTAACAAGGAAAAGTACATCGTGCACTTCCCGGAAGAGCGTGCGATCTGGTCCTTCGGCTCCGGTTACGGTGGCAACGCCCTGCTGGGCAAGAAGTGTCTGGCCCTGCGGATCGCTTCAGTACAGGCCCGTGATGAAGGCTGGCTGGCCGAGCATATGCTGATCCTGGGAGTCGAGTCCCCCACCGGTGAGAAATCCTATGTGGGCGCCGCCTTCCCCAGTGCCTGTGGCAAGACCAACTTTGCCATGCTGATTCCGCCCAAACCGTTCCAGGACAAGGGCTGGAAGGTGACTACCATTGGTGATGACATCGCCTGGATCAAGCCGGGTGCCGATGGGCAGGTCTATGCTATCAACCCCGAGTATGGCTACTTCGGTGTGGCGCCGGGTACCAACTACAAGACCAACCCCAACGCCATGATCTCCTGCGAGAAAAATTCAATCTTTACCAACGTCGCCCTGACTGAGGACGGCGATGTCTGGTGGGAAGGGATGGACGGTGAAGTGCCTGCCAAGCTGACCGACTGGCAGGGTAATGCCTGGACCCCTGACTGTGGCCGTCCGGCAGCTCACCCCAATGCCCGTTTCACCGCACCGGCCTCCCAGTGCCCCTGCATTGATCCGGAGTGGGAAAATCCCAAAGGGGTGCCGATGAGCGCCTTTATCTTCGGTGGCCGCCGTAAGGATACCGTACCGCTGGTTTACCAGGCCTTTAACTGGAACTATGGTGTCTACCTTGCCTCCACCCTTGGGTCCGAGACCACGGCCGCCGCAGTGGGTGCCACCGGTAACGTGCGCCGCGATCCGTTTGCCATGCTGCCGTTCTGTGGCTACCATATGGCTGACTACTTTGCACACTGGCTGCAGTTCGGCCGCTCGATTGCCCGTCCACCGCGTATCTTCAGCGTCAACTGGTTCCGCAAGGATGCCAACGGCAAGTTTATCTGGCCCGGCTATGGCGAGAACATGCGGGTACTGAAGTGGATTGCAGAGCGGGTGCAGGGCAAGACCGGTTCTGTTGAATGCCCGCTGGGCTGGATGCCACGCTATGAGGATATGGACTGGGAAGGGATCGAGATGTCCCGTGAGAAGTTCAACGAACTGATGTCCGTTGACCGTGATGTCTGGCAGAATGAGGTCATCTCCCACGAAGAGCTGTTCGTCAAGATGTACGACAAGCTTCCCAAGGAGTTTCTGCATATCCGTGAACTGATTCTTTCCTCGCTCTGGCGTTCACCGGAGCATTGGGAACAGATCGGTGAGGTGCATCCTGAGGGTTGGAATGAATAGTCAGAAGGGGCTGTTGAAATAGGAGAAACAGGAAGGGCTGGTCCGGTAACGGATCAGCCCTTTTTAGTCATCCACCTCTATCTCTATTACCCGCATCTCTTCACCGCTGAGAAGCTCCAGGGCATAGCTGCCGCACTGCCTGCATGGGTCATAGAGTCGTTCAACCGTTTGCACGCCAGAGCAGTCAAGGCAACGTCCCTGTGCCTCTATTTTGCGAATTTCAAGCCGGGCTGATGCTGCCAGCGTGTCACTGCTGCAGGCTGAGAAACAAAATTCAACGGCCTCAGGCACAACGCCGGATAATGTTCCGATCTCGATGACAACGGTGGAGATCCGCTGCCCAGCGGCATGCTGCAGGCAGATATCAACAATCCCTTGGGTAAGAGCCATTTCATGCATAAGATCGTACTCCTGAAACAAAAAAAGCCTGTCAGGTTACCCTGACAGGCTTTCATGAACAAAAAACGAGAATTAGTGCTTCTTCTCTTCTTTTGCAGGAGCAGCAGCAGGAGCAGCAGCAGGAGCAGCAGCTTCAGGAGCTTTTACAGAAGACATAGGCTTCTGAGCTTCGGGAGCCTTAGGAGCTTCTGCAGCAGGAGCAGCAGGAGCAGCTTCTTCTTTCTTCTTGCAGCCAGCAGCAACGCCGAGAGCCAGAGCCAGTACCAGGGACAGGGAGAGCATTTTTTTCATTTGATTTCACCTCTTGGGTTATTTAACCCTGTTACAACAGGGCAGTGTAAGCAACAAAGGGAAACTATACTCAGCGCTGAAATAATGTCAATATTTTTTTTATAGGCCGTGGTGGTACTTGCCCTTACGTTCCTTATGGGCCGGGGTCGGAGCATTATGACAGTCAAAGCAGCGTGAATCCTCAACCTTACGCAGATCCAGGGCAGAAGCCGGTTGATTCTTTCTGATTGGGGTGTTGTACTGGGGAGTCTGAAAAGCAAGCTGTCCGCGCTCATCGGCTACTGTTGCTGCGTGATAAGCCACGGTCCAGTTGGTGGAGAGCTCGGTTGAGTGGCATTGATCACAGCCACCCGGTGGAGGGATGCTCTTCCAAGCTGTAAACATACTGCATCCGGGCAGGGCCAGGATCAGCAGAAAAATAGCGGGTAAAAACTGTTTCATGGCAGATCTCCTTTTGCGGCACTGTACCATGCAGTGCACTGGTGGACAAGACCCCTTTCAGAGCCGTGGTAGTATCCGTTGAGCGGTAGCCGTTGTCCGGCGTGCGACCTCCGCAATGCTGATCCCTTTGATAGCAGCCAGTCTGCTGGCTGTTTCATGCAGCCAGGCCGGCCTGTTTGAGCAGCCCGGGTGAGCCGAGGGGGGCAGGTCGGGAGCGTCAGTCTCAAGTACCAACTGCTCAAGTGGCAGCTGAGCAGCAAGCTGCAGCGGCCGGACGGCATTGTTCCTGGTCAGCGTAGCGCTGAGTGAGAGGACAAAGCCGAGTTTGATGCACTCCCGGGCCGATTCCAGTGAACCGGAAAAGGCGTGCATGATGCCGCCGACCTGATCAGCCCGTTCTTCGCGCAGGATTGCCACGGTGCGTCCGATCGCTTTACGGCAGTGGATCAGGACCGGAAGACCGTGCTGTCGCGCAATTCTCAGCTGCTCACGAAACAGTGCTTCCTGTTGTCCGGGATCACCATAGCTCCCATCCAGCCCAATCTCTCCGATGGCAACCCCGGCAGGTGCCAGCTGCCTCAGCTGCAGCAGATGGTCGGCAGTGGCAATGCCGGCATGCAGGGGGTGCACGCCATAGGCCGGGCGCAGGGCTGGGTGCTGTGCGGTCAGCCCGGAAATGCGTTGCCAGCCTTCAGGGTGGACAGACGGCACGACCCATCTGGTGACTCCGACAGCCCGTGCCTCAGCCAACAGCTCATCAAGCTGGTTAACCAGTGGTGGCAGGTCGAGGTGGCAGTGGGTGTCAATCAGCATGGCTGTTACAGAAACCAGCAGATCGGTTTAAGCAGCAGTTCAAGCAGGCGCAGGCCCAGGCCGCGACGGGCATGTTCATCAAGGCTGATACGCCTGGAGCCGGCAAAGTCATGTTCGAACAGACTGCGAACCTGAGCACCGAAAGGCTGGCTGCGTACAATTGCATTGATCTCGAAATTGCGGTGAAAGCTGCGCTGGTCAAGATTGGCAGAGCCAATGACGGTTTGCATCCCGTCAATCAGCATCAGCTTTGCGTGCAGAAGCTGGCGCTCCAGCTCATAGATTTCGATACCTGCCTTGAGCAGCACCTCGTAATAACTGCGGCTGACCACCCGCACTACCGGAACATCATTTCGTGCAGGCAAGAGTAGCTTGACCTTGACCCCGCGGCGGGCAGCGCGTAGCAGTGAGCGCAGTATCCGCGGACCTGGGACAAAATAGGGGTTGGCGATCAGCAGCTCATGGCAGGATGAGGCCATGGCAACCCGAAAGGCGGTACGGATGGTTGAACGGCGCTGGTGTGGACCGCCACTGATCAGCGTCACCTCGGTGTCATCGGAACTGCTGCTGACCGTGCCAGACGCAGGCAGGGCGGGCCGCTCGCCCCGCTCCATCTGCCAGGTTTCGGTAAACAGCTCCAGCAAGGCTGTCAGCGCAGCGCCGCCAAGACTGAAGCCGACATCCCGAAACCGCAGCTGTTCGTCGGTCAGGCCGGCGTAGGCGTCACTGATGTTCAGTCCGCCCAGATAGGCTACCCGGTTGTCAATCAATGCCAGTTTGCGGTGGTTGCGACGATCAAACCAGTGGAGACGGCTCAGCGAGATGGGGTTGAACGCCAGACAGGAAACGCCGGCAGTCTGCAGCCGTTCAAAGTAGCTGTCAGGTGTCACATGGCAGCCCAGGGCATCATAGATCAGAAAGACCTTGACCCCCCGTGCGACCGCTTCTACCAGCAGATCGGCAAACCGTTGCCCGGTCAGATCGGCCCGGATACGGTAATATTCCAGGCAGATCAGCTGGCGGGCGGTCTTGAGGTCGTTGAAGAGTGCCTCAAAGAAGTGGGGGCCATCCGGCAGCAGTGTCACCTGGCCCGCACCGATCGGCATCGGCAACAGGGCAGTGCCGTGGTGGCGCAGATGCCGTATCAGGCGCGGGAACCGTTCCTGATGACGACGGAGCGGCATGGTCAGGGCTTTCCTTCAGCTGCCGGGGCGGCAGGCTGTTCTTGCGGGGCTGGTTCAGGTCTGGCGGGGGTGGCAGGCTCAGGCCCAGACGGTTCCTGTGGGGCGGCAGGTACCGTTGCCGAGGAGGTCGGCTTCATGATTACCTCCTGCTGAATGGCGGTATCCACCTTGCGTTGCAGACCGGCAATGTTGGGGGATGTTCCCAGGGCCACCTGCAGCTCATCGGCGCTGATTACCCCTTTACTGCGCAGCTTGCGCAGGATCATGTTGGAGCGGCTCAGGACCTTACCCAGGTTGCGGTAGGGGTTGTAAGCCACGCGCGGGCCGGGCAGCATGGCGGCCAGAAAGGCGCATTCGCGCGGGGTCATGGCTGAGGCCGGTTTGCCGAAGTAGTATTGGGCTCCATGACCGATGCCATACACCATCGGGCCCAGTTCGACCACATTCAGGTACAGTTCAAGGATGCGACCCTTGGTCAGCTCCTGTTCCATCCGCCAGGCCAGGTAGACCTCTTTCAGTTTGCGGGTAATGGTCTTTTCACGGGATAGAAAGACGTTTTTCGCCACCTGTTGGGTGATGGTGGAGGCGCCACGGGCCATGCTCTTCTTTTCCAGGTCGTATTTGATCGCCTCTTTAATCGCCTTGACGTCAATCCCTTCGTGTTTGTAAAAGTTGCTGTCTTCAGCCAGGATTACCGCCCACTTCATTTCAGGCGGTATCCGGTTGGAAGGAGTCCAACGCCGGTTTTTCGGCCCCAGCAGGAAGGGGTGCTCGTTGCCCTGCCAGTCACGTATATCGATGGTAAGATTCAGTTTCTTGTCGGCAAGGCTGCTCACCGGCGGCAACAGGGCCAGTGAGATGACCACATATCCCAGATACAGTATGATGATGATGCCACTACCCAGCAGGAACTTCTTCACAGTGCCCTCCAACCGGTGCTGATGCAATTTCAAGCAGTGTGTATAACATGAAATCAGGCAGTACGGAAACCGCCAAGTAGAAAGGCCGGTAGAACCGGCCTTTCTACTTGGTTGGCAGTTTAGCGTAGCGGCTAGGGATTCAACAGGTAGTCCAGAATCGTCTGGGCTATCTTGGCGGCACTGTTGCGGTCATTATTAAACGCCAGATGGTAGACGCTCAAGTCATAGGGGTCACGGTCCAGAAAATCCCGGATAAAACGGTCCCGTTCTTTCTGGCGGCGCTCAACCAGGGTCCGGGCCTCACCGGTATCAAGTCCCAGCCGTTTGGCAATGGAGGTGATTTTGAATGTCTCTGAGGCGTACATCCTGAAATGAAAGCAGTTCTTCATTTTGCGGGTGACAATCGGGGCGCCCCGGCCAACCAGAATGACGTTT
Source organism: Trichlorobacter lovleyi (assembly GCF_015239775.1). Lineage (NCBI taxonomy): Bacteria > Pseudomonadati > Thermodesulfobacteriota > Desulfuromonadia > Geobacterales > Geobacteraceae > Trichlorobacter > Trichlorobacter lovleyi. Next base: position 3,512,118 of record NZ_CP058409.1, on the reverse strand, counting down.
CCCTGCTCCGCCAAGGCAATAATCTGGCGTGACAGCAGCCGATAGTAATCCTTGTCACTCTTCCAGCGGTTTGAAAAGGTTGAGAGAAAGTCATCCAGAAAACGGTTCTTGTCGCCCAGGTTGTGCAGGACCTGATCAGAAAGGCTGTGGTTTTTGGCGACCTCATCCAGTAACGCCTTATCCATCAGGGTCCAGGGCTCTTTCGTCCTCTTTTCCAGCTGCTGGCGTAGCAGTTCAGCCATTGGATAGGCTTCACACCCGAATTCCCGTGAGATGGTGACCGTTGGCTTTGGCTGAGGCTCCTCAAGGCGGAGGGCACTTTGACGTCGTGATACCTCAAGTAAGGCCCCCAGACGGTTGTCAATGGAAGGAATGAGCTTGGATTCTGACATGGCAGCACCTCCTGGATGAGTTCAACGGCCACAGGCCATAGGGGAGTCTGAAATAACTGTACCACCAATTTTACAACACTCAAGGGGACTGGTTGACAGAAATGCCTGACTCGCGGTATCTGAACAGAACATTTTGCAAGAGGCTCAAATGAATGCTAAGGAGGAACACCATGGTTACCCATATCGTATTTTTCAAGCTGGCCGAACAGACCGCGGAGAAGATCGCTGCAGTGCGGGACAAGCTGTTGTCAATGGAAGGGAAGATTGCGGAACTGCGTCATCTTGAAGCGGGAATTGATGTGATCCGCTCAGAACGCTCCTATGATGTGGCCCTGATTACCAGGTTTGATTCATTGGCTGATCTGCAAAGCTACCAGGTGCATCCCTACCATGCCGGTGAGGTGGTGCCGTTCATGAAGGCCAACTGCTCATCGATAGTTGCGGTGGATTTCGAAGGCTAATCCTGTAAATCTGGATTCGGCAATTGGCGTCTTCCCGGTTCGCTCTCTCGGGATAACGCCAATTGCCGTTTTAAGGTTAATTCAGCACTACTGCCAGCCGCTTGATCAGCCGGATCTGATCCGGCTGCACCAACGCCTGATACGCCAGTGCCTCAACGCCGTTTGCAACCGCTTCCCGTAACAGGGTGCCGTACTCAGGATCTATCCGGTCGGCTGGGGCAACGGCGTTACCGTCGCCGCGCTGGACGGTAAACAGCAGTACCCCCCGGTCGCCGTTTCTGACCATCTCCATCAGCTCCCGCAGATGCTTCTGCCCCCGGGTGGTGACGGCATCAGGAAAGAGCGCCTGACCTCCTTCCACCAGGGTGACATTCTTTACTTCAACATAGCAGCGCCTTCCCTCCCCCTCCAGCAGGATGTCGATCCGGCTGCGCTCACTGCCGTAGGCAACTTCCCGCCGCAGGTTTGGATACCCCTGCAGCTCGGCAACGGTTCCGTCCAGAATCGCCTCTTCAGCCAAGCGGTTGGGCAGCATGGTGTTCAGCCCCACCCAGTAGCCGTTAATCTGTACCAGCTCCCAGGTGTAGGCCAGTTTACGGTTTGGATTGGGGCTTAAGGAGAGCAGCACCGGGCTGCCGGGCAGGTTGCAACCCAGCATGCTGCCGGAGTTGGGGCAGTGGGCCGTGACGATAGAGCCGTCGGCCAGCTCAATGTCAGCCAGAAAACGCTTGTAGCGTTTGATCAGTCTGCCTGGGGTCAGCGGTGGAAGGATCATCGGCCCACCGCCAGTTTTGCGGCAATCCTGAGGGATGCCTTCATACTGCTGGCTGAGGCGGTGCCGTTACCGGCCAGGTTATAGGCCGTACCATGGTCAACCGAGGTTCTGATGATCGGCAACCCCAGGGTAATATTGATGCCATCGTCAAAGTGCCGCATCTTGAGCGGGATCAGTCCCTGGTCGTGGTACATGGCCACCACGGCATCATAGGGGGCAGGCTCCTGTACGGCAAAGTGGAAGAAGGTGTCGGCGGAGAAGGGGCCTGCAACATCCAGTCCCTCCAGCTTTGCGGCAGCAATGGCCGGGATGATGGACTCTTCCTCTTCGGTGCCGAACATGCCGCCTTCACCGCAGTGGGGGTTCAGTGCCAGTACGGCGATCCGGGGCGAACGGCTGCCGCAGAGCGGGGCAACCCCCTTGGCCGTAACCCGGATGGTCTTCAGTACCTGCCCGGCGCTGATCAGGCCCGGCACATTGCTTAGCGCCTCATGGATGGTGACCAGGGCCACCCGCAGCACGTCGCCTGCCAGCATCATCACAAATTCATCGCAGCGGCACAACTCGGCCAGTAGCTCGGTATGGCCGGGGTAGTGGTGACCGGCGCGGTGCATCGCCTCCTTGCAGATCGGGGCGGTGGCCATGGCTGACACCTCGCCGGTCAGGCACAACTCGGCTGCGCGGCGGATATAGCGGTAGACCGCATCACCGGCCAGCTCTGAAGGCTTGCCGTAGGCGATATCGGCATCAGCCAGGCTGGACAGCTCCAGCAGGGGAATGACGTCATCCGGGAGATCGGCTGCCCCAGCAGGGGAGGACACCGTAACGAGTTCCAGTGGGCTGTTGCACACGGTCAGCGCCCGTTGCATGGCCAGCCGGTCTCCCAGCACCAGCGGGCTGCACACGGCACGGATGGCCGGATCGGTCAGGGCTGCAACGATGATTTCCGGTCCGACCCCGCAAGGGTCGCCCATGGTGATGGCAGTTTGAGGTTTGTTCATGTAATGTTTCTAGCATATTTTCATTGAACAATGGCACGGGAATTCTCCCGTGCCATCATGAAATTTGCAAGGAACAGATAGCATTATCTCTTCAGGTTGCCCTGGATGCCGATGGTCACCTCGGCATAGGGGATTATCTTGCCGCAGTGTTTGATCGCTTCCTTGGCTGCCCAGGCGATGCCGCCACAACAGGGAACCTCCATCTTCAGTACGGTAACGCTGCGGATGTCTGAACTCTTCAGGATCTCTATCAGCTTGTTCATGAAGAACTGGTTGTCGTCCAGTTTGGGGCAGCCCATGATGACCGCCTTGCCGTCCAGAAAATCTTCATGGTAACCGGCGTAGGCGACCGGTACACAGTCAGCGGTCAAGAGCAGGTCGGCTCCCTGAAAATAGGGGGCGGTAGGGGATACCAGCTGCATCTGTACCGGCCATTGGGTCAGTCTGCTCTGGCGGTTTGCTCTGGCGGAGCCTGTAGCTGTGGCCGGGGCTGCTGCGGTCTCCGGCTTGCCAAAACTCTGCATCCGTGAGCCGGGACAACCGCCGCCGTGGGCATGAGCTGCCTGGCCATGGCCATGCTGGGCAGGTGCCGCTTTGCCTGCTTTGGTCAGGTGTTGTACAACAGCAGCTTCATCAAAGGCTTCGGTGTCACGTTCCTCAATACTGATGGCGTCTTTGGGACACTCACCCAGGCAGGCCCCCAGTCCGTCGCAGAGGTTGTCTGCTGCCAGCACCGCCTTGCCGTTGATGATCGTAATGGCCCCTTCGGCACAGGAAGGAACGCAGAGGCCACAGCCGTCACATTTGTCCGGGTCAATTTTTACGATCTTTCTCAGCATTTGATCTCTCCTTGGGTTCAAGCTGTTGTTTGTTGTTTCAAAAAAAGTAGTGCCACAGGTAATCCAGTCGGCCTCTGAGAATCATCCGCTTCCCTGACCAGGCCATGATCTGTTTGACCAAGGCCCGTTGCTGCGGTGCGTAGCAATGAATCCGGCAGCGTCTGCAGGTCGGCTTTTCAGCCTCAAACGGGCAGTTCATCCGCTTTTGGACGGCATACTCTAGAAAAGCTGCACAATCAGGGCAGAGCAGCAGGGGAGGCATCCCTTGCTGCAGGGTGCGCTGCTGCCTGCCGGTATGCTGCTGACCGGCACACCAGACTTCCGTAAATCTGGCGATAACCTTGAGGTCCCTGGTCTGTTGTGGCGTCGGTTCGTTTTGCATGGATCCCATCCTGTCCTATTTCTGGCGCCAGTGGCATGACAACGGTCAAAAAACGAAAAATCGCACAAAATCTTGAGTTGCGTGGTGAACGTGCTATTCTAATAAAACTTTACAGAACGGGACAGGCTAAAAGCATGGGACTTGTTGCGCTTGATAATCTTGGGATCGGGATGGTACTGGCAAGCGACGTGCTTGACCGTAACGGTCGTATGCTTCTGGGGGCCGGAGCCGAGCTGAATCAGAAGCATTTGACCATCTTCCGCACCTGGGGGGTGGCAGAAGCGGACATTGCCGGCATTGATTACGTTGATAATGAACTGCCGTTGCCGGCCGAGATCGACCCTGTCGCGCTGGTCGCTGCCGAAGAGGCGCTGCTGCCGCATTTCAAACATTCCGGCACCGAGCATCCCGCCCTGCGGGAGTTATTGCGACTGGCCGCCATCAGAAAGGTACTCCATGGCCTTTGCTGATGCCCCCACCTATACGGTGCAATGGCTGATTGACCGTACCAGCACGGTTTACTCCCTGCCGCTATTCTATGATCGTCTCAATGAGGCGATTAACCATCCCCGTACCTCTGTTGATGATATCGGCAAGATTATTACCGAAGATCAGGGCCTGACCGCCCGACTGCTGCGGCTGGCCAACAGCCCGATGTTCGGCTATTTCGGCAAGGTTGACTCCATCAGCAAGGCGGTCACCATCATCGGCACCCAGCAGTTGCGGGATCTCGCCCTGGCTGCCTCGGTGATGGGGATCTTCAAGGGGATTCCCGAGGAGTTGATGAGCATGGCCACCTTCTGGCGCCATTCCATTGCCTGCGGCATTATTGCCCGTGCCTTGGCCACCTGGCGGAGGGAGACCAATGTGGAGCGCTTCTTTGTGGCCGGCATGCTGCATGATATCGGCCAGTTGATTATGGCCACCGTGCTGGGTGAACTGGTACGGAAGATGATTGAAGAGACCCAGACAGAGGAGCTGCTCTATTTTGATGTTGAATTGAAGCGGGTCGGCTTTGACCACGCCGAGGCAGGTGGGGCACTGCTGAAGGACTGGAAGATCCCGGCCAATATTGCCGACCCGGTTGCCTTTCACCACCGCCCCGCCAGGGCGGAGCAGTTTCCGCTGGAGGCCTCACTGATTCATATCGCTGACATCATCTGTCAGGCCTTTGAGCTGGGCCAGAGCTGTGAACGGTTTGTCCCTCCCCTTGACGGGGCAGCCTGGGACAGGCTGGGCATGACACCCCATCAGCTGGGGGCGGTGATGAAACAGGCAGAGCCGCAGATTGAAGAGACCTTTGCCATTCTGACGGATGCCGCATGATTTCAGATGACGCTGCCATAACGGTTCCTCTCTTTCTGCAGGAACGGGTTGACTACCTGGAGGAAGCAAACCGCCGCTACGTGGCGATCCTTGAGATGCTGGCCTCCAGCGGTGATTTTCAGGCGGACCTGGCCAGGGCTGAAGGGCTGCAGGATATCTTCAGGGCCACCCTGACGCAGGTACGGCGTTTGATCCCGTTTACGCTGACCGGTATCCTTGAGGCGATGGATGACGGCAGCTTCGAGCTGACCACCTGCGATAGCGACTCCTGTGCCGCCCGGTTACAGGAGGCCTGTGATGCCGCCATCATGGACGGGGCCTTTGCCTGGGCCTTGAATCGCAATCAGGCGGTCATGGTGCCTGCCCAGGGGGGCGGCACTCTGTTACTGCAGAGTATCACCACCCGTTCCCGTATCCACGGTATGTTTGTCGGCCAGGTGCCGGATGAATCGGCCACTTTTGACGCCCCCTCCCTGAACGCCCTTTCAATTTTGCTGAATGCAGCCGCCTATGCCCTGGAGAGTACCACCCTGCGAGGGCTGCTGAAGGAGCATATGGCCAACCTTGAACAGCGGGTTGAGGAGCGTACCCGTGAACTGGCAGTGGCCCGTGAAAAGGCCGAGGCAGCCAGCCGGGCCAAGAGCGAGTTTCTGGCCAACATGTCCCATGAAATCCGCACCCCGATGAACGGTGTGATGGGGATGACCGAACTGCTGCTGGAAGGTGGTTTTTCTCCTGAACAACAGCGCAAACAGTTGCTGGCAATCCGGGACTCAGCTGAAAACCTGATGGTGATTATCAATGATATCCTGGACTTTTCAAAGATTGAAGCCGGCAAACTGGAGCTGGCGGCGGCGCCGTTCCTGCTGCGCAAAAGCCTTGAACAGGGGCTGTACTCCCTTGGTCTGAAGGCAGAGCAGAAAGGGTTGCGGCTGGCAATCCGGGTGGATCAGGCGGTGCCTGATCGACTTGATGGTGATAGTTACAAGCTGCGTCAGATTTTGATCAACCTGGTGGGGAATGCCATCAAGTTCAGTGAACAGGGGGAGATTACCGTATCGGCACAGCTGGAGGTAACCCGGGGCGGATTCCTGCTGGTGCGATTCTGCGTGGCAGACCAGGGGATCGGTATTCCGTATGAGTCACAGTCCCGTATCTTTGAGACCTTTGAACAGGCTGACGTTACCACCACTAAAAAGTTTGGTGGCACCGGTCTGGGACTGACCATCTGCCGCCGGCTGGCAGAGCTGATGGGCGGCCGGATCTGGGTGGAGAGCGAGCCGGGAAAGGGCAGCAGTTTCTACTTTACGACCCTGTTGGCCACGGTTGACGATGATCTGGTGATTGAAGGGGAAGGCGTTGCAGCTACCCTGCCGCTGGAGCCACCCAAAGGGCTGGCCATACTTTTGGCTGACGATGTCGAGGTTAACCGGGAACTTGCCAAGGCCGTGCTGGAACGGTACGAGCACCGCATTACCGAGGCGACCAATGGTAAGGAGGCCCTTGAGGCCTTTGGCAGGGGACCGTTCGAGGTCGTGCTGCTGGATGTGCAGATGCCCGAGATGGATGGCCTGCAGGCCGCCACTGCCATCAGGAGGCTGGAGCAGGAGCGGGGAAGCGGGCGGACACCGATTGTTGCCATGACGGCTTATGCCGGCAAGGAGGACCGCGACAAGTGTCTGGCTGCCGGAATGGATGACTATCTGTCCAAACCGGTCAAGCCGGCCCAGATGTTGGAAATGCTGCAGCGCTACTGTGGGGCTGTCGTGGTGGAACCGGAACCGGATGCCGTGGCTGTCCCTACTGCTGCTGTTGAAGATGAAATTCCGGTCTATGCCAAGGCGGATCTGCTGGAACGGCTGGGCGGGGCTGAGGCGTTGATCCCCCGTTTTATGGGGCTCTTCTTTAAAGGGGTTGAGCCGAATATGGCTGCCCTGGAAGAGGCGATTGCAGAAGGAAACCCGGACAAGGTGCGGACCAGTTCCCATGCCATTAAGGGCTCTTCCGCCAATATCGGTGCCATGCAGATGCGGGAAACCGCTGCCGGCATTGAGGCCGCTGCCAAGACCGGCGATATTACGGGTGCCCCGGCGGGGCTTGAGAAGCTGAAACGGCAGTTGGAGGAGTTCAAGGCTGCAACAGAATAAGCTATCCCGGCCTTTCCTTGCCCAGGGAGGGATGATTGTGTGACATGTGACTTCCACCCTGACAAGGGGGGTTACCGTAGTTTCAGCTCCGCCTCCTCCAGCTGCTTGATCCGGTCCCGCAGCTCTGCCGCCTTCTCGAAGTCCAGCTCTTTGGCGGCAGCCAACATCTCCTTGCGCATCTTCTTGATCAGCTTGGGAATTTCCTTCAGCTCTATCCCGTAGGCTTCTTCCAGATCTGCCACCACCGGCGGGGTGACATAATCCTTTTCCGCAATCGATTCCAGTATGCTGCGCATCCCCTTCCTGACGGTCTCGGGGGTAATGCCGTGTTCCTGGTTATAGGCCAGCTGCTTGCTGCGGCGGCGTCCGGTTTCGTCAAGACAGGCCTGCATGGAGCGGGTCACCTGATCGGCGTACATCAGCACCCTGCCGTCAACATTCCGGGCAGCCCGGCCGCAGGTCTGGATCAGGGAACGGGCCGAACGCAGGAAGCCTTCCTTGTCCGCGTCAAGAATTGCCACCAGTGAGACCTCAGGCAGATCCAGTCCCTCCCGCAGCAGGTTGATACCCACCAGTACGTCAAATTCCCCCAGACGCAGAGATCGCAGGATCTGCATCCGCTCAATGGTATCAATATCTGAGTGCAGGTAGCGAACCCGTACCCCTAGTTCCTGGTAATAGTTGGTCAACTCCTCAGCCATCCGTTTGGTCAAGGTGGTGACCAGCACCCGGTCCCCTTTGGCCACGGTTAGCCGTACCTCGTGCAGCAGGTCATCCACCTGTCCGGCAGCCGGACGGATCTCAATCGGTGGATCAACCAGGCCGGTGGGGCGGATGACCTGTTCCACAAAGGCGCCGCCGGCCTGTTGCAACTCGTAATCTGCCGGGGTGGCAGAGACATGCACCACCTGGTTGATGCGCGACTCGAATTCCTGGAAATTAAGCGGGCGGTTATCCAGGGCTGCCGGCAGGCGGAAGCCGTACTCCACCAGGGTCTCCTTGCGACTGCGGTCGCCCCGGTACATGCCGCCGACCTGTGCGTTGGTGATGTGGGATTCATCCACAAACAGGATGAAATCCTTGGGGAAATAATCAATCAGGGTAAAGGGGGGCTCGCCTGGCTGGCGATTGTCCAGGTAGCGGGAATAGTTCTCAATCCCCTGACAAAAGCCCATCTCCTCCATCATCTCAATATCATAGTAGGTACGCTGCTCAATCCGCTGGGCCTCCAGCAGCTTGCCCTGGTCTTTAAACAGCCTGATCCGCTCCTCCAGGTCCAGCCTGATCTGGGCCACCGAACGTTCCAGATTTTCTTTGCTGGAGACATAGTGCGAGGCCGGGAAGATCGATACCTTGGTCAGCTTCTGCAGCACCACGCCACGCAACGGGTCAATCTGGGAGATCGCCTCCACCTCATCGCCAAAGAACTCGATCCGCAGCGCCCGCTCACTGTCGTAGGCGGGAAAGATCTCGATCACATCACCCCGTACCCGGAAGGTGCCGCGGTGGAAGTCGGTGTCGTTCCGTTCGTACTGGATCTCCACCAGCTTCTGCAGCAGGGTGTCGCGGCCGTAATCGTCCCCCTGATGGAAGAAGATATGCATGGCCTGATAGGCTTCGGGTGAGCCGATACCGTAGATGCAGGAGACGGATGCCACGATGATCACATCCGGGCGGGTCAGCAAGGACATCGTGGCGGAGTGACGCAGCTTGTCGATCTCGTCGTTGATCGATGAGTCCTTCTCGATGAAGGTATCGGTATTGGGCAGGTAGGCCTCAGGCTGGTAGTAATCGTAGTAGGAGACGAAATATTCCACGGCATTATCCGGGAATAGTTCCTTGAACTCACCGTAGAGCTGGGCGGCCAGGGTCTTGTTGGGGGCCAGCACCAGGGATGGCCGGCCGGTGCGGGCGATGACATTGGCTACCGTAAAGGTCTTGCCCGAACCGGTTACCCCCAGCAGCACCTGATGCTTGTCACCCCGCTCAATCCCGGCCACCAGCTCATCAATCGCCTGGGGCTGGTCGCCGCTGGGGTTGTAATCTGTCACTAACTTGAAATATGACATAATGGATGTACTTTATACTACAGTAAGAGAAAAGTCTGCCTGTAGTTGATTGATGGACAAATATGATGTAAAAGATCCAATTTTGTAATTTACTAACTTGATTGAGGTTGTGCATGCTAAAGCTGAAATGGAAGGGGCTGCCCTGGTTTGCTACTGTCCTGTTGTTGTCATGCCTAGTTGCAGCATCCGGGCATACGGCAGGCCGTAAGCTGGTCTATACACCACTACCAATTGAACAGCCTGAAACAGTTATCGCTGCCAATCGCCCCTTGGTCTCTTATCTTGAAAAACAGCTGAAAGTTCCCATAGCTATCCGGTATGAGAAAAACTATTCGGATATTCTGCAGCTTTTTCGGGAAGGCAAGATTGATATCATTCTTTTAGGTCCGCTGCCGTATGTTATTCTGCGAAACAGTTATGCCAAGGCAGAACCGCTGGTTGCCATCAACGAGGCAGACGGGAAGGCCACTTATACCTGTGCCATGGTAACCGCCTTTGACGGTCCCAGTTCAGCTAAACAGGTGCACCGCTCAATAGCTTTTTCACAGCCGCTCTCGACCTGTGGCCACTTGGCAGCAGGCTACCTGTTAGACAAATATGGTGTTAAGCTGGAAGCGTTGCGCCATGACTACCTTGGTAATCAGGATCAGGTCGCCCTGGCAGTGGTCAGGGGGGACTATGAGGTTGGAACCCTTAAGACCGTTGTGGCTAAAAAATATGCGCGCCTGACCCTGAGGGTAATTGAAGAAACGCCGGCCTTTCCAGGTTTTATTCTGGTTGCTAACAGGGCAACGCTGACCTCTGAGCAGATCAGGGAAGTCAGGGGCTTGTTACTGGGGATTGATTCAAAGGATCGTGCAGCGTTGGTGATGGGACAGCATGGTTTTGCACCTGTGCTTGATACAAACTACGATCTGATTCGCAAAAATCTGAAATTTTTCCGGTAACACTTGATGACATTGCCGAACAGACTACATAAGGGTATCTGCTGGGGAGTGTGTCTGCTGTCCTTGGTTTTCTGGGGCTGTGGCACAGCCTATTTGTACCATGAACGGGACACACAGGAAAAATTACAGCTTGCTGGGCAGACCCATGCTCAGGAAGTCGCGTGGCAGGCCGTTACTACCGCTCATCGTATTGCCATGCAGGCCTATTTTGACAGCTACATTATGCAGCCCGGGGTGCTTGATATTCTGCAGGCTGCCATGACTGGTGACCATAATCGTCAGGATGTTGAGCGGGTTAGGCTGTACCGTAAGCTGTTTCCGGTCTACGAACACTTTCGTCAGCGCGATGTTCGTCAGCTGCATTTTCATACCCCCGATAACCGCTCATTCCTACGTTTTCATTCTCCCCACAACTTTGGTGACTCACTAGTGGCCAGCCGGCCTTCCGTAGTTGAGGCGAATCGGACACGCAAACCGGTTTTTGGCTTCGAAACCGGGCGAGTTATCATCGGATTTCGCAATGTCTTTCCAATTATCCTGCAAGGACAACATCTGGGCAGCGTCGAGCTGTCTCAGCCATTCGAGGCCGTGCGTAAAGGACTGCATGATCTTGATGCTGCTAAGGATTACCTGCTGCTCTTGAAATCATCCGTTCTGTTGCCCAAGCTGTTTGATGAGCATAAGAAAAATTATGCTCCGTCATTCATCAGCCAGGACTGGTTGATTGAGGACCCTCGAAGGGAACTGCCTGATTCACCTCCTCCTCTTTCTCCAGTATCTCAGCAGGTGTATGAACTGCTTAAAACAGATCAAGGCTTTCAGGCCGCATTGGCAGCAGGAAAACCTGCATCTGTTGCCATCAGTCATGCTGGGCAGGTATTTCAAGTTAGCCTGGTTCCGTTGCATGATACTGATGGTGTTGCCAGCGCTGTGATGCTTACATTTGTTCGGACACCGGAGCTGGAAAGCCTCTATACCAGTCATCGAACCAACCTGTTTGTCTTCACGGTTATGACACTGTTTGGCGGTACAGCTTTGTACCTGTTTTTAAGCAGTATGCAGATGGTGCTGGAGCAGGAACAACGTCTAGCGCTGATTACGTCGAATATTGCCGATGGTATTTATGTCATGGATGGTCAGGGTAGGATAACCTTTGTTAATGAGCGTGCAACACAAATACTGGGGTTTACCACCGATGAGCTGCATAGTAAGGTAGCCCATGATCTGTTTCATCGGCATGTTGGTGGAGGCCAGACGCCCTTGGAAGAGTGCCCGATTTACCGTGTGATCCAGACCAGGGGACGCTATGAAGGTGAAGAACAGTTTGTTCGAAAAAATGGTGATTTCCTGGTGGTGGAAGTTGCCAGCCAGCCGATGCTCAAGAGTGGACGGGTTGTCGGTTCAGTTACGGTCTTTCGCGATATTACTGAGCGTAAACAGCTTGAGGAACAGTTGCGGCTCTTGTCGATTACTGATCCGCTGACCGGTGTATATAACCGGCGTTTTCTGCAGGAAACCCTGTTGAAAGAGTTGTATAGGGCCGAGCGGCATGGTGAGCCGTTCAGCTTGATTATGTTGGATATTGATCACTTTAAGCGGGTTAACGACCATTATGGGCATGACGTGGGTGATCAGGTGTTGCAGCATCTGGTAAAACTGATTCAGAAGCGGATCCGTAGTTCAGATTGCCTAGCCCGTTGGGGGGGGGAAGAGTTCATCGTGCTCTTGCCGCACACCGGTTTGTTAGCTGCCACAGCCCTTGCAGAAGCTCTATTGGAAGACCTACGTGTCTCAGAATTAAAGGGGGTCGGTTATGTGACGGCGAGTTTCGGCGTGGCTGTTTCCAGGCCTGGCGATACAGTAGAACAGCTGGGACAGCGGGCCGATGCTTTGATGTATGCAGCTAAGCAGGCCGGTCGGAACTGCGTTTGTGCTGAGAGTGTATAACTCCTTGCCCTTAAAACAATAATCTGCCATAGTATCGACAAGCTGACGGGCTCACATGCCCGTCTTTTTCATTGTTAAGGAGAATTTTCATGCAGGAACGTATCCGTAATATCGCCATTATTGCCCACGTTGACCACGGCAAGACCACCCTGGTTGACGCCATGTTAAAGCATGCCGGGGTTTACCGGGAACATGAAGCCATTACCGAGCGGGTCATGGACAGCAACGACCTTGAGAAAGAACGTGGCATCACCATCCTGGCCAAGAACCTCTCAATCCATCATGGTCAGTACAAGATCAACATTGTGGACACCCCCGGCCACGCCGACTTCGGCGGCGAGGTGGAGCGGGTCTTGAAGATGGTCGATTCGGTGCTGCTGCTGGTGGATGCCTTGGACGGGCCGATGCCCCAGACCCGTTTCGTGTTGAAGAAATCCCTTGATCTGGGCCTGAAGCCGATCGTGGTGATCAACAAGATTGACCGCCCCGGTTCACGTCCCGATGAAGTGTTGAACATGGTCTTTGACCTGTTCTGCGAACTGGAAGCCTCTGACGAGCAGCTTGACTTTCCGGTGGTCTACACCAGCGCCAAGATGGGTTATGCCAAGCTTGATGTGAATGTGGAGTCAAACAGCATGGAGCCGCTGTTTGCCGTGGTCGAGTCCAATGTGCGCCCGCCCAAGGGTGATGCCAACGCGCCGTTCCAGATGTTGATCGCTAACATCGATTACAACGACTACATCGGCCGGATTGCTACGGGCCGGATCTTTAACGGTCAGGTCAAGGCCGGAGAAACCGTGGCCATGATCAAACAGGACGGCACGATCAGCCGCAGCCGGATCACCAAATTGCTGGGCTATGAAGGCCTTAAGCAGGTGGAGATTCTGGAAGCCGGTACCGGTGATATCGTTACCGTGGCCGGTTTTGATGATGTCAGCATCGGTGAGACCCTGGCCTCGGCTGAGAATCCGGTGGCCGTACCGTACGTCTCGATTGACGAGCCGACCCTGGCCATGAACTTCATCGTCAACACCTCCCCCTTTGCCGGTCGTGAAGGGAAGTGGGTTACCTCCCGTAACATTCGCGAGCGTCTGACCAAGGAACTGCGTACCAACGTCTCGCTGCGGGTGGAGGACACCGATTCCCCGGATACTTTCAAAATCTCAGGTCGTGGTGAGCTGCACCTGTCAATCCTGATCGAGAACATGCGTCGCGAAGGTTTTGAGTTGGCAGTTTCCAAACCAGAGGTGATTGTCCGCGAAAAAGACGGCGTTAAAATGGAGCCGATGGAATATCTGGTGGTGGATGTGGCCACTGAATTCCAGGGTGCAATCATCGAAAAGATGGGGCCCCGTAAAGGTGAGATGGTGGCCATGCACCCGATGGGTGAGATGGTCCGGCTGGAGTTTGTCGTCCCTGCCCGTGGTCTGATCGGTCTGCGGGGCGAGGTGCTGACCGATACCCGCGGTACCGCTGTCATGACCCACACCTTCCATGAATATGCCCCGTACAAGGGGGATATCCCCGGTCGTAAAAACGGCGTGCTGATCGCCATGGAACATGGTGAAACCACCGCCTATTCGCTGGATGCCCTGCAGCCCCGTGGGGTACTGTTCATCGGTGCCGGTGTTGAGGTCTACGGTGGTATGATCATTGGTGAGCATGCCCGTGACAATGACCTGGAGGTCAACGCCTGCCGGGGTAAGAAGCTGACCAACGTGCGGGCCTCCGGTTCCGACGATGCCATCAAGCTGACTCCGCCCCGCAGCATGACCCTGGAGCAGGCCCTGGAATTTATCGATGATGATGAGCTGGTGGAGGTGACCCCCACCTCGGTCCGTCTGCGTAAGAAGGAACTGGACCCGAACCAGCGCAAGAAAAAAAGTAAGTAGTATGACACTATAATTGCAGAAGAGGCCGGGGAGAGTCCCCGGCCTCTTCTACTTTATGGTTGTTATGCCTTTCGCCTCGCCAGCTGAGGCCTCTGCTGCCAGCACCACGATATCCACCCGCCGGTTCTTTGCCCGCTGTTCCGGTGTGTCGTTGGCGACAAGCGGCTGGTATTCTCCATAGCCGACAGCAGATAGTGCTTCTGGTGAAAATGAGGCTGAATCCACCAGGAAATGGATCACATTGGTTGCACGCGCTGTCGAAAGCTCCCAGTTTGAGCGGAATTCAGATGACCTGATCGGCACGGAGTCGGTGTGACCTTCAACCCGGAACCGGTTTGCATACTGTTGAAGCCCCTCTGCAATGCCTTGCAACGTAGCTACGGATGCCTGCTTTAGTTTTGCGCTGCCTGAATCAAAGAAGCCAGCCTCTTTCAAGCTGATCACCAGCCCCCGCTGAGTAATTGAGAGCGCCACCTTGTTCTGGAACCCCTGCTTGACCAGATAGGCCTCTATCGCAGAGGCCATTTCACGGAATTCCTTTTCTCCGGCCATCTGTTTTGAACCGGCTCTTCCACCGACGTTCCCCTGCCGCGGTCCGGCTGGAGGCATCCTGTCGGTGATTGGAATGACTGCCATTTCAGGTTTGATGGCCGGTATCGGTTTGATGTCATGGGATTGCAGTACACCTTTTTGGCCTGCAGAGGCCTGGGTTGAGTAACCGAATGATTCCCGCAGAGACTGGGTCAGCTCTTCAGCTTTTTTCTTGTCGGTCTGTCCCATGGCATACATGGCGACAAAGACGGCAAACAGCAGGGTTAAAAAATCGCCGTAGGAGACCAGCCAGCGTTCATGGTTGGCATGCTTTTCAGGTTCTCGTTTGATGGCCATGGCGTCACCTTTTAATATGACCGGTCGTCTTGAATGTGAGCAAAAAAAATTACGCCTTTAAAAGAGTGCCAAACATCAGCTCCACCAGTTGATTAAGTGGTGACACAGAATCGTACATCTTCATCCGCTGCATCGCCCCCAGCCAGGCATCCCAAAAGAGTGTGGCCAATTGAAGCGCATCAATATCCTGACGTACGGTTCCGGCTTGTTGCGCCTGCCGAATAAGTACAGCCAGATTTTCAGACCATTCCTGTACTACGGCACTCATGGTGGCGCGGCAAAGTTCGCTGCTTTCGCAGATCTCACCGGCCAGATGAACGACCACGCTACAGGTGTTGACTGCACAGCAGAGGTGCTCTGTCAACATGAGGTTGAAACAGCTGCGTAGGGCAGCAAGCGGATCTGACAGGGTTGTATCAATGCTGTCATGCCATTTTTGCCAGAACTCTTCTGAGTGGCGCAGCACGATTGCCAGGCCGAACTCTTCCTTGCTCTTGAAGTAGTTGTAGAACGAGCCTTTGGGGATCTGGGCGGTATCCACAATCTCTTTGATGCCGGTACCGTGGTAGCCTCGTTTGGCAAAGGCAGCTAATCCGGCATCCAACAGGCGTGAGCGGATCATATCAGGATTTTTGGGGCGACTCATATTATTAATATACGACCGGTCACTTGCTAAAGACAAGCAGGAATTTTAGCTCTGCAACAATGCTGAAGGTTTGATGCAGCAGAACATTCGGTGGCTGGACAGTCAGACCACAGGTTGCCGGATACGGCGCATCTTTCCGAAAAATTCACAATCAGTTCATACCATCTTCACAGGCGTGTTGTAGAGAAGGTGATGACAGTATTCCGTGGTGTAAAATTTCTGCTTGACCGTGACACCATAAAAGCGTAGTGAATGAACGATCATTCATTTCCTGGGGAGGGCTATGTGATGGCAAAAGATGATAAGCGTGAACTATTGCTGCAGGCAACGCTTGAGCTGGTTGCCACCCATGGCTTTCATGGTGCCCCCTGCGCAGCCATTGCCGAACAGGCCGGAGTAGCGACAGGGACTATCTATCGCTACTTTGAGAATAAGGACGTTTTGATCAATGAACTGTACCTTTCCCTTGAAAATCGGATTAATACCGCATTGCTGGAAGGTTATTCAGAGGAAATGCCTTTTCGTGAGCGGTTTCTGCATGTGGTTCGCGGCTTGCTGAAATTCTTTATCTCGTCACCGCTTGAGTTCAAATACATCGAGCAGTTCCACCATTCGCCGTATGGTGTGGCATTCCGGCGCGACCGTATGCTGGGCCAGACAGAGTCAGAGAGTTGTTGCTGTATCTACAGTGAGCTTTTTCGGCAGGGGGTGGCTCAGCAGGTAATCAAGGATTTACCGCGGGTGGTGTTGTTTGATCTTGCTTTTGGGCCGATTATTTCAGTTGCCAGAAACCATATTCTTGGTTTCATTCAACTTGATGATGACCTGATTGAGCAGATTGCCGAGGCCAGCTGGGATTCTCTGAAGCGTTAAGATTGTATGATTGTGAATAATCATTCATTTAAAGTATGACTAACAGTGAGGTGCAGCCCATGAAACAAACCAGCTATGTACGACTGATGACTGCCGCAATAGTGGTGGCAGTGGGATTTATGACAACGGCCTGCAGTAAAAAACAGGCTGCCATGCCGCCTTCAGGGCCACCGGAGGTAGGTGTCATTACGGTTCAGCCCCAGCGGGTAGCGTTGACAACTGAACTTTCCGGCCGAACCGCTCCACATCTGATTGCCGAAGTTCGCCCTCAGGTGGGTGGCATCATCAAGAAACGCCTCTTTACCGAAGGTAGTGACGTCAAGGCAGGACAGGTGCTGTACCAGATCGATCCGGCCAGCTATGAAGCTGCCCATGCCAGTGCCCGGGCAAGTCAGGCACGGGCCGAGGCAACCTTGGGGATGGTTCGCCTGAAGGCGGAACGCTATCAGGATCTGGTCAAGATCAAGGCGGTCAGCCAGCAGGATAACGACGATGCCCAGGCAGCCCTCAAACAGGCTGAGGCAGATCTTGCTGCCGCAAAGGCAGCAGTGGAGACCGCCCGGATCAACCTGGCCTATACCAAGATCACCGCGCCTATTTCAGGCCGGATCGGGCGTTCGTCAATCACCGATGGCGCACTGGTGACGGCCAACCAGGCCACTGCCCTGGCAACCATCCAAAAACTGGACACTATGTATGTGGATGTGACGCAATCAAGCGCCGAACTGCTCCGACTGAAGCAGACTCTGGCCAGTGGCGTACTGAAGAAGGACACAGCGACGGCCCAGGCCCGAGTCAAGCTGGTGCTGGAAGATGGTTCTCCCTATCCGTTGACCGGCACCCTCAAATTCTCCGAGGTCACGGTTGACCAGAGTACCGGTTCCATCACCTTACGGGCGGTATTTCCCAACCCGAAACAGGTGCTGCTGCCAGGCATGTTTGTACGGGCTGTGCTGGAGGAGGGGCTAAATGAGCAGGCGATGCTGGTGCCGCAGCGTGGTGTGACCCGTAACCCCAAAGGGGATGCCGTCGTGATGATGGTGAGTGCTGAAGAAAAAGTTGAACCGCGAGTGATTCAGGTGGTGCGGACGGTTGGTGAGAACTGGTTGGTATCCGGCGGTTTGAAGCCGGGAGACCGGGTGATTCTGGAAGGGCTCCAGAAGGCTCGTCCCGGTACACCGGTCAAGGCGGTGCCGTTTGGTGCAAAGCCGGCAGCTGCCCCTGGCCAGCAACAGCAACCTGCAGCAGCTAAAAAGTAAAGGAGCCTATTCATGGCCAGGTTTTTCATAGACAGACCGATTTTTGCCTGGGTGATTGCCATCCTGGTAATGCTGGCCGGCCTGCTGGCGATCAAGACGCTGCCGGTGTCACAATATCCGCCGATTGCGCCGCCCCAGATCACCATTAACGCCGTCTATCCGGGGGCCTCTGCCCAGACGGTGCAGGATACCGTCACCCAGGTGATCGAGCAGAAGCTGAACGGTATTGACAACCTGATCTACATGTCCTCCACCAGCGACTCGGCCGGTGCAGTATCGATCAACCTGACCTTTAAGGCCGGTACCGATCCCAATATTGCCCAGGTGCAGGTGCAGAACAAGCTACAGCTGGCCACACCGCTGTTGCCGCAGGTGGTACAAAAACAGGGGATTCAGGTGGTAAAATCCACCAAAAACTTCCTGCTGATCGTCGGTCTGATATCAGAAGACGGTTCGATGGACCGGCATCAACTGACCGATTACATGGTCTCCAATCTGCAGGATATTGTCAGCCGGGTGGAGGGGGTGGGCGAACTGCAGCAGTTCGGTACCCAGAATGCCATGCGGATCTGGTTGAACCCCACCAAGTTGAACAGCTTCGGGCTGACCAGCAGTGATGTCGTCACTGCCCTGCAGGCCCAGAACGCCCAGGTCTCAGCCGGGCAATTCGGCGGCACTCCCTCGAATGAAGGGCAGCAGTTGAATGCCACCATTACGGCAAGAACGCTGTTGCAGACGCCCGAACAGTTTGATGCGGTCATCCTGCGTACAAATCCTGATGGTTCTACGGTGCGGTTGAAGGATGTTGCCATCAGCAAGATCGGTACGGAAAATTACGATATCGTGGCCCGCTATAAAGGCAAACCATTGGCCGGCATGGCGATCCGTCTGGCCGCCGGCGCCAACGCCCTGGATACTGCCGATCGGGTCAAGACCAAGATGGCTGAACTGTCCAAATACTTCCCCGCCGGCATGAAGGTGGTCTATCCCTACGACACCACCCCCTTTGTCAAGATATCCATTGAAGAGGTGGTGCAGACCCTGATCGAGGCGGTCTTCCTGGTCTTTATCATCATGTTTCTGTTCCTGCAGAACCTGCGTGCCACCCTGATCCCCACCATCGCGGTGCCGGTGGTCTTGCTGGGCACCATGGGCGTGCTGTCGGCCGCCGGGTTCTCGATCAACACCCTGACCATGTTCGCCCTGGTGATCGTGATCGGTCTGTTGGTGGACGATGCCATCGTGGTGGTGGAAAACGTGGAACGGATCATGTCCGAGGAGGGGTTGTCTCCCCACGACGCCACCATCAAGTCGATGGGCCAGATCACCAGCGCCTTGGTTGGCATCGCCACCGTGCTATCGGCCGTGTTCCTGCCGATGGCCTTCTTCGGCGGTTCCACCGGCGTGATCTACCGCCAGTTTTCCATCACCATCATCTCGGCCATGATCCTGTCGGTGCTGGTGGCATTGATCCTGACCCCAGCGCTCTGCGCGACCCTGCTCAAACCGGTCGAAAAGGGGCATGAGCCGGGTGAATGCGGACCGTTCTGCAGGTTTTTCCGCTGGTTTAACCGCAAATTCGACTGGGGCAGAGGCAAATATGAAGCCATCGTCGGCCGTTCCTTTGGCAAGCCGGTCCGCTATCTGGTGATTTACGGCTGTATCGTCGCAGCCATGATGTTGTTCTTCCATCGCCTGCCGACCGCCTTCCTGCCGGATGAAGACCAGGGTTTCATCATCTGCCAGATTCAGCTGCCGGCCGGGGCCACTCAGGAGCGGACCCTCAAGGTGGTTGAACAGCTCGAAAAGCATTTTCTGGAAAAGGAAAACAAGGCCGTAGAAACCATCATCGCCGTGGCCGGCTTCAGCTTTGCCGGCCAGGGGCAGAACATGGGCCTGGCGTTTGTCAGGCTCAAGGACTGGAAATTGCGCAAGGATCCTGCCCTGAAGGCCCAGGCGGTTGCCGGCAGGGCCATGGGGGCCTTTTCAAAGATCAAGGATGGTCTGGCATTTGCCTTTTCACCGCCTGCGGTGGTGGAGTTGGGGCAGGCCAACGGTTTTGACTTCCAGCTGCAGGACCGCGGTGGTGTTGGCCATGACAAATTGATGGAAGCCCGTAATATGCTGTTGGGTATGGCCATGCAGAACAAAAAACTGGTGGCGGTACGTCCCAATGGCCAGGATGACTCACCTCAGTTCAAGCTGGATATTGACGACGTCCGGGCAGGTGCCCTGGGGGTCTCGCTTGCCAGCATCAACGAGGTGCTGGCCACGGCCTGGGGCAGCTCCTATGTCAACGACTTCATCGAGAACGGCCGGGTCAAGAAGGTCTATCTGCAGGCCGATGCCAAGTACCGGATGTTGCCTGAGGATATCGGCAAATGGTATGTCCGCAACAGCAAGGGCGAGATGGTTCCGTTCTCGGCCTTTGCCACAGCACGTTGGCAGTACGGTTCTCCCCGCCTTGAACGCTATAACGGCATCCCGTCGGTAGAGATCATGGGGCAGGCGGCAGCGGGAATCAGTACCGGAGAGGCGATGGCCGAGATGGAAAAGATGGCGGCCAAACTGCCGCCCGGTATCGGTTATGAATGGACCGGCCTTTCCTATGAAGAGAAAAATGCCGGGGCCCAGGCGCCGGCCCTGTATGCCATCTCGCTTTTGGTGGTGTTCCTGGCAGTGGCCGCCTTGTATGAAAGCTGGACCATCCCGTTTGTGAACCTGCTGATGCTGCCATTGGGCCTGGTGGGGGCCGTTACTGCGGTAACCCTGCGCTTGCTGCCCAACGACGTCTATCTGCAGATCGGTCTGCTGACCACCGTTGGCCTTTCTACCAAGAACGCGATCCTGATCATCCAGTTCATCAAGGAACAGCTGCACCAGGGGCATGAACTGGTGGATGCCACCCTGGCGGCGGTCAAGATCCGGTTACGGCCGGTTATCATGACCTCGCTGGCCTTCTTCTTCGGCACCCTGCCGCTGGCGTTGACCAAGGGGGCCGGTGCCGCGGCGCAGAATGCCATTGGTACTGCGGTAACCGGCGGTCTGCTCTCGGCCACTTTTATCGATCTGATCTTTATTCCGTTTTTCTTTGTGATGATATCGCGCTTGTTTGGGCGCAAGAAGTACAAAAAGGATGCGGGCCATGCACTGCCGACTGCTGTACAGGAGGGGCATTGATATGAAAAAACGAGCGTCATTTCCTGTTGCTTCGGTGCTTTGTGCATCACTTCTGGCCGGTGCCCTGTCCGGCTGCACCATGGCTCCGACCTACACCCGGCCTGATGCGCCGGTTACGACCGGCTGGCCCAGCGGCGAGGCCTATAAGGCCGAGACTGCCAAGGCTGATCAGAAACCGCTGGCCGAGGTACCCTGGCGGGAGTTTTTTGTGGAGCCCCGCCTGCAGAAGGTGATTGAACTGGCCCTGGCCAACAACCGTGACCTGCGGGTGGCAGCCCTGACCATTGAGAAGACCCGTGCCCAGTACCGGATTCAACGGGCCGACCTGCTGCCGACCATCAACGGCACTGCCGGGGCCACCATTCAGCGCACCCCGGCCGACCTCTCCTCAACCGGCCGGGCCCGTGTCAGTGAACAGTATAACGTCGGTCTGGGGGTCAGCAATTATGAGCTGGACCTGTTCGGCCGGGTGCAGAGCCTGAAGGACCAGGCTCTGGAGCAGTACCTGGCAACTGAACAGGCCAGAAACAGTGTCCAGATCAGCCTGGTGGCCGAAGTGGCCAATGCCTGGCTGACCCTGGCCGCTGACCGGGAGCGGCTGAAGATTACCCGCGAGACCCTGGCGAGTCAGCAGGAGTACTACCAGATCATCAAACATCGCTATGATGCCGGGATCACTTCGGCTCTTGATCTCTATCAGGCCCAGACCGCCGTGGATGCGGCCCGGGTGGATATCGCCCGCTACACCACTCTGGTGGCTCAGGATGAGAATGCCCTTGGCCTGCTGGTGGGCAGATCGGTGCCGGCTGACCTGTTGCCAACAGAGCTGGGCAGCCTGACGGCAGTGCAGGAACTGTCGGTGGGGCTGCCGTCCGAAGTGCTGCTGAAACGGCCTGACATCCTGGCTGCCGAACATCGGCTGAAAGGGGCCAATGCCAACATTGGCGCTGCCCGGGCCGCCTTCTTTCCCCGGATTGGCCTGAGTGCCGGTTTTGGTACGGCCAGCGCCAAGCTGACCGATCTGTTCCAGCCCGGTTCGGTGGCCTGGAATTTTGTGCCGCAAATCAGTGTGCCGCTGTTTGACAGTGGCCGCAATCTTGCCGGGCTGGAGGTCAGCAAGGCAGACCGGGATATCGCCGTGGCCCAGTACGAAAAGGCGATCCAGATCGCCTTCCGGGAGGTGGCTGATACCCTGGCCCAGCGTGGTACTATTAATGACCAGCTGGCTGCCCAACAGTCGCTGACCGATGCCACGGCTGAAAGCCATCGTCTTTCGCAGGCCCGCTACGACAGGGGAGTGGACAGTTATCTGACCGTGATCGTTGCACAACGTGCCCTGTATGCGGCCCAGCAGAACCTGATCACGGTCCGGTTGGCCAGGCTGGCCAACCAGACCACCGCCTACAAGGTACTGGGGGGCGGGGGTAAGGATTGAACAGGTGGCGTACAGTAATAGGCTTCCTCTTGGTCTTGCTCTGTACGGCACGTGTGCCATCGGGAGCCTGCGCGGAGCAGGCTCCCGCCCAGCTGCCACCTGATCCGCCGTTCGTGGAACAGGATACGTCAGGCCAGACGCTGTCTGTGATTGAAAAACGCCTCAGTCAGGAGCAGCAGGCAAAAGGCTTGGCTTTTTCTATTCTGCCGCATAAGCCCAACTACCTTCTGCCCATTACGTATAATGCTTCACCCAATAACGATGCCTATGGCACCTTAAGTGATGGGCGCGACCAGCTTGACAAGCTAGAAGTTAAATTTCAGCTCAGTATCAAGACTGCGTTGTGGGAAAATATGTTCGGCAGTACGGGCACACTGTATGTGGCATACAGCCAGGTTGCCTTTTGGCAGGCTTATAACAGCAAGATATCCTCTCCATTCAGAGAGATAAACTTTGAGCCGGAAACCTTTGTGTCTTTCAACACCGGATTTGACCTGTTCGGGATGCGCAGCGAGATCATGACCATTGGTTTTAATCATCAGTCAAATGGCAGATCACGCCCTCTATCTCGCAGTTGGAACAGGATCATGGCGCAACTGCCCTTCTGTGCCGGTACGACCTGTTTTGTCCTAAAACCCTGGTTTCGTATTCCTGAAAGCGCACAGGACGATGATAACCCGTCCATGGAAAAATATTACGGTTATGGCGAGTTGTTCGTCGTGCAAAAGCTGGGCGAACATACCGTAAGCATGATGCTGCGCAACAATCTGCGTACCTCTCAGAATAAGGGAGCCATCCAGCTCGACTGGAGTTTTCCCCTGCACAAGAAGTTACGGGGATACGTCCAGTATTTTAACGGTTATGGTGAAAGCCTGGTAGACTACAACCATGCCAATAACCGGCTTGGGATCGGAGTGATGCTGACGGATTGGCTGTAGTAAGTAACATATTCTTTGGAATAGGTGCTTGACACCACCACATTGTTTGATATGTTTAGATTGAATGTTCATTCGGTAAAATGTGGGAGTGACCAATGGAGAACACTGATAAGCGTATGGCCGTGATACAGGCTGCCATGGAGCTGATTGCTGAAAATGGATTTCATGGGACACCGATGTCCGGGATTGCCAAGCGTGCCGGTGTGGCAGCAGGTACCATTTACCATTACTTTGAAAGCAAAGACGCGCTTATTGAGGCTACCTATGCCCTTCTTGAAGAACAATTACTTGAGTCCATCAGACAAGGGTATTGCGAAGATAGCTCTGTACAGGAGCGCTTCCTGCATATAGGACGGATGCTGGTAAGCTCTTTTATCGTATTCCCTATGAAATCACGTTTTATTGAACAGTTTCATAATTCTCCCTATGGGGTTGCCAGCAGACGGGAAAGGATGTTGGGGAGAAAAAACGACCTTGTCTCTTCACTTTTTGAAGAAGCGCGGCAACAGGGTCTTGTCAAAGATTTGCCCTTGCCGGTAATTTTTGCCCTATCATTTGGCCCCTTGCTGCTTATATGTCGTGATCATATCTTTGGGCTTATAACACTTGATGATCTTCTGATTGAAAAAACAGTCCAAGCCTGTTGGGAGGCACTAAAGTGTTAAATAGATTTGGTCTGAAATATTAACAAACTGATTTCAAATGAATATTCAATCGAGTTACTTCGTTCCTAACGTAAAAACCTTAGAACCAGCAGAACAGTGCATCTTTGCCGTCGCATGCAACTGCTGATTCCGACCTCAATAGAATTTAATTAAATAAGTACTGTGACGTTGGCAGGTGATGTGCGTGGGCAGTTAGTAGAAAGGGCGCGGGTATGCAGCTTCGACTTGTTATGCGAGGTACCGTTGCATGCTTGCAAAAGGCATTTGATATTCGGGTGCCTTTGCAGTGGGATACATGCGTCTGCAGCACGTATGGTCAACAATGGTTGGTCATTCGTCAAGGAAAGCAAGGAGAACGTCAAGCGTCTCTGGCACGGTTGTGGAGCGTTGAAGATGCATGGAGCATTAATGATGAAAGCAGGCTGGGGTGGTATCGTCACACGACTCAGCGCTGCATTATGCCGGTGAGCTGCTTCCGCATCATGAAAGATGGCAGATGGTATGAAGTCGTGCTGAATGATGGCTCGTACATGAGTTGCGTCGGAATTTGGGAGGCTTGGCAGAATGACGCTGGACTGCAGCAAGAGGGTGTTGTGCTCATTACAACCATGGCAAACGTACTATTGGCACCTTTTCAAAAAACAATGCCACTTATCTTGCATCCCTCTGAACTTAGTGACTGGTTACAAAGCAAAAGGCCACTCAAACAGGATCTGCAACGGCTTGCAAGTCCGTATCCATCTGAACTGATGTGTGTAATTCCCTTAGGCACGTCTGAGTAAACGCCAGCGATGCCCAACAGGCCATTGTCTGTGGGAGGAACGGGTAGAAACGGAGCAAAGGAGAAGCAGTCAGTATGAGTACGCCCTATGTCAGCCTTATCGTGCCGGTCTACAACGAAGAGAAATCGCTGCAGCCGTTGATGGACCGTCTCTACCCGGTGGCAGAGTCGCTGGGCAAGCCGTTTGAGATCATCTTCACCAACGACGGTTCCCGTGACCGCTCACTTGAGATGCTGCGGGAGTATGTCCAGCAATACCCCGGTGTCAAGGTGGTCGAGTTCAACGGCAACTTTGGCCAGCATATGGCGATCCTGGCAGCCTTTGAACGTTCAACCGGCGAAATCGTCATCACCCTGGATGCTGATCTGCAGAATCCTCCGGAAGAGATCCCCCGCATGATTGCCGAGATCGAACAGGGTCATGACGTGGTCGGCACGATACGCGAAAAACGTCAGGACCCGCTCTTTCGACGGGTGGCCTCGCGGATCGTGAACATCACCACCAACAAGATGACCGGCATGCAGATGAGCGACTACGGCTGCATGCTGCGGGCCTACCACCGCAACGTCATCAACAACATCAACCAGTGCGGCGAATCCACCACCTTCATCCCGGCCCTGGCCCAGACCTTCTCCTCCAATCCGAGCGAGATCATGGTGGGCCATGCCGAGCGGACCCTGGGAGAGAGCAAATACTCCTTCTACCGTCTGATCCGGCTCAACTTCGACCTGATGACCGGTTTCTCGGTCGTGCCGCTGCAGCTTTTTGCCCTTCTGGGGATCATCACCTCCTTCTTGTCGGTCGGATTTGCGCTGTCGCTGTTTATCCGGCGTTTCATGATCGGGGCTGAGGTGGAAGGGGTCTTCACCCTGTTTGCGATCCTGTTCTTCTTCATCGGGATCATCATCTTCGGGATCGGGATCGTGGGGGAGTATGTGGGGCGGATCTACCAGGAGGTCCGCAGGCGGCCGCGCTACGTGGTCAGAAAAACCTACGGGTTTTGAAGACAGAGTGTCGAAAACTAAGAGGCGGCTCACGGGGAGTAAAACTTCATGATGCGCAAAATCAAGTCATACCTGCAAACGTCGTCTTTTCCTTGGCAGGGTGATTTATTGCTGTTGACCGCGTTCTATGGCAGTGCATTTTTTTTGTGGCTTGGGAGGATCGGCCTAATCGAACCCGATGAAGGACGCTATGCCGAGATTCCGCGTGAGATGCTGGAACGGTTCGATTTTATAACGCCCACGCTTAATTATGTCGCCTATTTTGAAAAACCACCGTTGCATTATTGGCTGACCGCGCTGGCCTTCAAGATATTCGGGCTGAGTGAGTTTGCTGCGCGCTTCACTGGTGCCACAGCTGGCTTGCTAACAGTGTTGTTAGTGTACAGTACCACGCGGGCTATCTGGGGGCGGCAAGAAGCAGTAGTTTCTGCAGCAATCCTGGGGGCGTCCACCGGCTTCCTGGTGCAGTCACGGATAAACCTGACCGACATGACCCTGACCTTCTGTTTGACCGCCGCATTGTGTCATTTTTTGCTGGCAGCAACCAGAGAACAGCACAAAGCACTGCATTACTATCTTTTCTATGTCTTCTGCGGGCTATCTGTACTTGCCAAAGGCTTAATCGGGATTATTTTTCCAGCAGGTATCGTTACGCTCTACCTGACCTTGGGCTGTAACGGCTACCTGCTGCGGGAATTGCGGCTGATACGCGGCAGTCTGCTGTTGCTTGTGGTAGCGGCACCCTGGTTTGTGTTGGCATCAATAAAAAATCCAGACTTCGCACAATTTTTCTTTATACATGAACATTTTGAACGCTTTTTAACCACAACACATGGGCGTTACCAGCCGTTTTGGTTCTTTGTGCCGATCTTCTTGCTCACGATGTTGCCTTGGTCATTTTATGCAGCCCGAGCACTCGTGGATGGGGCCAAGACCCGCTGTCAAGCACAGGATCCCCGTTTTTTCCTGGTAATCTGGGTTGTTTTTATCTTTCTGTTTTTTTCAGCATCGCATTCCAAACTGATCCCCTACATCCTGCCGATTTTTCCACCTATTGCCATGCTGATAGGCATCATGTTTGTGCGGCTTGGCGAGCACAAGATAATGGCAACACTTAAATTGGAACACATCAGCCTGCTCGTTGTGCTGTCAATTGGTGCAGTTGGGGTGGTGGCCTACTCGCAACTGCCAATCTTAGCGCCTTTGCTTATACAGCTCAATTTGTTGCCAGTAGGCAGCAGTCTGCTTACAAAAATGACTATTCTAACGCCCCTAGCTGGTTGGCTGCTGGGGTTGATCTTTTTAGGCATGGCCATAAGTGTGTTTTGGGCTGTTCGTAGGAAGAGCGCTGTACTACTGCTCATCGGACTTTTATCTGGTTCCTATTTGCTAGAGGTCGTTGGGCAACCGCATGTGCTGGAACGAATTGCCGTAAAGAAGTCTTCACGTGAATTAGCTGAAATGGCAGGGCGGCTACTAAGCAATGAGGGTATCCTGGCAAGCTTCGGCTATGAACAGTCGATGCCGTTTTATGCCAGGCAGCGGGTGGTTGTGGTTGGCAGTAAAGGGGAGCTTACCTTCGGTAGCAACCGGGGTGATCAATCGGCCTGGTTTATTGATGAAGCAGGCTTTTTACAACTCTGGCAGGGAAAGCGCCAGGTGATTGTATTGCTCAAACAGGATGAGTTGAAGAAAGTTGCGCCGTTATTACACCCAGCAGCAACAGTGCTGGGGCAGAAGTACAAAAAACTATTAATAACAAATAAGCCGCTTCAGGAGTAGCGGTAATCATAAAAATAAACAGGTAGTACTCAAAGTACACAATAGAAACAACAAAGTAATTGGGTGCGCTAAGAGGCTGGGCAACATGCTCGTAAAGAAATGTATGAAGTTTGCCATTATGTCTTTGCTGCACAGCAGTGTGCTGTTTCACTCAGTAACGGCGCAGGCTGAGTGGCAGGAAGCCGGTATACGTATGGGGCTCCAGGCAGGGCCTCGACGTGAATATTTTCATCTGTATCAGGCATTTGCAGTCTATGGTCTGCCTTGGGAGTGGCGATGTCCTTCAGGATGGGGTATGGCTCCGTCCTTGAATGTGTCTGCTGGAGCTCTGACAGGCGGCAATGAAAGCGGTTTTATTGGAGGTACTGGGGCGGGGCTTGTATTTAACAACGACAATGGGGGCATCGCACTGGAAATTGGTGTAGGTCTTGACGTTATGGATAGGCGCCAGTTCGGGGAGCAGGATTTTGGAAGTATTCTTTTGTGGGGCGCTCATATGGGAGTCTCCTATCGTTTTAAAGGAGGCATGGGAATAGGCTATCGACTGCAGCATCTCTCAAACAATCGCATTTTATATACCCGATGCACACCAAATCCAGGCGTGGATATGCACATGTTCAGTGTGAGCTGGCACTTTTAGGACTTGTTTATTGGATATTGTTCATAGAGGCGCAAAGTGAACGTAGAAACAGCCCCTAGTTTTTGGGCTTTCAGTTGCCGTCTGGCTAGTACAACACTGGTTTGGTCTGGTCTCCTGCTGGCTTTGCATGGTTCTCTTAGTAGCGACATAGCGCATGCTGATGAATTGGTTGCGCTGGGAGGCATAAGCAAGGGAGACTCGGCTGAAGGTGACGGCTCATCTCCTGTCTGGCAACTGGACTATCGCCTGCCTTTTACCCAGCGGTTTTCGGCAAGTTTTTCTTATTTGAACGAAGGGCACATTCCCGGTCATCATCGCGATGGTAGTGCACTGCAGTTGTGGATAAGCCAGCCCGTGTACAAACAGCAACTTATACTGTCAGCAGGAATGGGCACTTACTGGTATTACGACACCACTGCTGCAGGTAGCAGTACCTACAAAAACAAGCATGGTTTTGGCTCTGTCTTCAGCTTGGCGGCGACAGTACAGATAACTTCACCCTGGCTTTTTCAAATACGCAGTAACTGGGTTACTACCTTCGGAGAAATGGATGCTTTTTCTACCTTAGCTGGGATTGGGTACCAACTGGACGGCCACAAGAAGTCTAAACAAGATACTGCCCAAACGAGTCGCGACGCCAAGCACAATGAGGTGACGCTGTTTGTCGGGCAAACAATAACAAATAGTTTTGAGTCTGAAAAATCTGTTGCGGTGAGCATTGAATATCGACGCGGCGTATTACCTTATCTGGATTGGACTGCGACATGGCTATACGAAGGAGATAACCGCCTGATCAGGCGGCATGGAATAGCAAGCCAGCTTTGGCTGACCAAAGAGTTTTTTGATGGGATGACAAGCTTGGGTGTTGGATGTGGGGCTTATCTAGCGGCCGATCATCGTGCTGGGCACAACTGGGGGGATGATCGAATTGTTTCCGCCATTGGCACCCTGACCGGAAGCTATCGGCTTCATCCCGACTGGTCAGCACGTATTTCCTGGAGTCGGATAGCAACCGATTATGACAGAGATACTGATGTATTACTTGCAGGAGTTGGGTACCGATTCTAGCGTCTGAAAGACGCATTGCCATGGCATCAAATGCCGCAGCCAGAGACTTTATGCAATTACTCCACGGGAAAAAAATTCTGATTTTAGGGATACTCAATGAAAAAAGTATCGCCTGGGGTATTGCCCGGGCTTTTCATGAGCAAGGCGCCGACCTCGCCATTACGTATCAGGATAAGACTCGGGAAAAACGTGTGAGGATTTTGGCAGAATCACTGAATGCCCAGCTGATTCTACCCTGCGATGTAAGGAGCAGTGCGCAGATTCGGAAGATCACCGATAAGATTAAAGCTACGTGGGATGGATTGGATATTATTGTTCATGCGGTGGCTTTTGCAGAAAAGGATGATCTGGCAGGGACCATTCTTGATACAGACCGGCGAGGTTTTGAGAGAGCCTTGGAGGTCAGTGTTTATTCGCTTATCAATATTGTCAAGGAGGCGCTACCCTTAATGGAAGGGAGAAATAGCGCGATTTTGACACTTAGTTATTATGGCGCCGTCAAGGTTTTCCCCCATTACAATGTAATGGGGGTGGCCAAAGCGGCCCTTGAAGCGTCAGTTCGCTACCTGGCTGAAGCAGTTGGTAACAAAGGAGTACGTGTTAATGCAATTTCATCCGGACCAATACTAACCACCGCCTCCTTTTGTCTGAGTGGGTTCAGTACTATAGCCGCTTGTGTTGGAGAAAAGGCACCGCTTCGCCGTAATGTTACACGGGAGGAGGTGGCGAACTCGGCACTGTACCTCTGTAGCAATTTGTCAAGCGGTGTTTCCGGAGAAGTTCATTATGTTGACGCAGGCTATAACGTGCTGGGGGTGTGAGTCATGATCAAAAAAAAAGAAGAAACTGCCATAAAAAAATCTAGATTTATTATGTATTTCTGCATGGCCCTGATTGTGGCAGGCCTGGCACTGTATATTCTTGCTCAAGAGCCCGCACCTGGGTGGCCCATAAATCTTATTCATCTGCTATTTAAACGATGAAAGCAACGTGATGTTGATTTTGGAAACATCCGAATCTGAAACGTGGGGAACTGATCTTGGCTCAAACGCCAAGGTTTTGCGCGGGCTTGTGATGGCATCACCGCTAGGCATACTTGCGGTTGACACAAAGGGTATTATCCGTTTGTGGAATAAGGCGGCTGAAAAGATATTGGGCTGGCAAGAAAATGAAGTACTTGGTCAGTCTATCAGGGTCCTTTCAGGTCAGGGCTGGAAAAAGTATGAAGAGCTTCGAGAGCGGACGCAAAAGCTTGAGATTTTTTCCTCGCTTCCCATGCAGGCAACCCAAAAGGACGGTACAGCAATTCAGATAAGTTACTCAACGGCACCGGTGCTCAATGCGGCTGGGCACGTTATTGGAGCGATGGCAATTCTGTATGACATTACCGAAAAGATGGAGCTTGAAAACAATTTGAAAATGCAGATTGTAAAGCAGGGCAGAATCATTGATGAAACCGTGCATGCCTTAGCAACAGCCATTGAAAAACGAGATCCCTACACGTTCGGACATCAGCAGCGTGTGGCCCAATTGGCTGGCGCAATTGCCAGAGAAATGGGCTGTTTTAACGAGGAACAGATCAAAGGCGTAATAACAGCGGCGAGTATTCATGACATTGGTAAATTATATGTGCCCGCAGAAATTTTGACAAGACCCGGGCGGCTAACAGACCTTGAGTTTGCGTTGATTAAAACGCATCCACAGGCTGGTTATGAAATCCTTCAACAAATTGAATTTCCGTGGCCTATCGCACAAATGATTCAACAGCACCATGAACGTCTAGACGGTACAGGTTACCCTTGCAATTTGACTGGTTCGGATATTCTTATCGAAGCCCGCATCATTGCCGTTGCAGACGTGGTTGAAGCCATGTCGTCGCATCGTCCGTATCGCCCAGCGAAAGGGCTTGAGGCGGCGATGGAAGAAATCGTAGCAGCCAGCGGCGCAGCCTTTGATTCACAGGTTGTGAATGCCTGCCTTGCAGTTTTCAGAAAGGGATTTATGCTGGAAGAAGCTGTTGGTGCATTTCGTGGTGTGGTGAACTCGGTTTTGTTGTATAGCCTGTAATCCAAGAGAGGAAACCATGCGCATAACCCAGCGAAAGATGATGGGAGTGGTTGGGCTGGTAGTTGTAACAGCCTTGGGTGTAGTCTTTGGCTGGTACAAATACTTTCGTAACAATCAGGATGCAGGTGTCACGAGCGGCAATGGCCGGATTGAGGCGGTGGAGATCGATGTGGCGGCGAAGTCTGCCGGACGGGTCAAGGACATCCTGGTACGCGAGGGTGATTTTGTAACAGCCGGTCAGGTTGTGGCGGTCATGGATACCGAGACGTTGGAAGCCGAATTATGGCAGGCCAAGGCACAGTTGCAGCAGGCCCGGAGTGTGGTTGCCACGAGCCAGAGCCAGCTTGCTCAACGACAAAGCGAAAAGGCGGCAGCCCTGGCTATGGTTAGCCAGCGGGAAGTTGAGCTGGTCAAGGCCCGCCAGCATGCGCGCCGCTCTGCAGAGTTGGTGCAGAATCGGGCAATTGCAAAGCAGGATGCAGATGACGATGCGGCACTGCTGCGAAGTGCTGAGGCGGCACTCCATGCGGCCCAGGCCCAGAGTTCAGCCGTTGATTCAACCATCATGGCAGCCAGAACCCAGATTGGCGGCGCACAGGCAGCGGTGGAGGCGGCCCGGGCCAATGTCGAGCGGATTCAGGCTGAGCTGCGTGACAGTACCTTGAAGTCCCCCCGCGACGGCCGGGTGCAGTACAAGGTGGCCCAGCTCGGTGAAGTGGTGGGGGCAGGGGGGCGTGTTTTAAGTCTGGTTGACCTGAGCGATGTCTATATGACCTTTTTCCTGCCCACTACTGAAGCAGGCAAGCTGGCGATGGGCAGCGAGGTGCGGCTGGTGCTGGATGCCGCTCCACAGTATGTGATTCCGGCCAGGGTGTCATTTGTTGCCGATGTGGCCCAGTTTACCCCCAAGACAGTGGAGACCGCCAGCGAACGTGAGAAGCTGATGTTCCGGGTGCGGGCCCAGATCCCACCAGAACTGCTGAAAAAACATATCACCCGGGTCAAGACCGGCCTGCCCGGCGTGGCCTGGGTACGGCTTGATGCCACCAAACCCTGGCCAGCCCGTCTGCAGATCAAACTGCCGCAATGAACGGAGCTGCCACACCACGCAGGCATCTGACTTTGCCGCCTGTAGCACGGCTGCAGGGGATCAGTCTGCGCTACGGCAAGACTGTGGCGTTGACAGATATCAGCCTGGAATTGCCGGCCGGCTGTCTGGTCGGTGTGATCGGCCCTGACGGCGTGGGTAAATCCAGCCTCTTTTCGCTGATTGCCGGTTCGCGGGCCATTCAGGCCGGTCAGGTAGAGGTGTTGGGTGGCAGCATGGCCAGCCGGCGACATCGTCGCAATGTCTGTCCTCGGATCGCCTTCATGCCGCAGGGGTTGGGTAAAAATCTCTATCCAACCCTCTCAGTTTTTGAAAATGTGGATTTCTTTGCTCGTTTATTCGGCCATGAACGTCAGGAACGCGAACATCGCATTGACGAACTGTTGCAGGCCACCGGACTGGCACCTTTTGTCGACCGGCCGGCTGGTAAGCTCTCCGGGGGGATGAAACAGAAACTGGGGCTCTGTTGCGCCTTGATCCACGATCCCGACCTGCTGATCCTGGACGAACCCACCACCGGTGTTGATCCCTTGTCGCGCCGCCAGTTCTGGGAGTTGATCGAGCATATCCGAGCCGGTAGACCCGGCATGAGTGTGCTGATTGCCACGGCCTACATGGAAGAGGCAGCCCGTTTTGACTGGCTGGTAGCCATGAGTGCCGGACAGATACTTGCCACCGGTGCGCCACAGGAATTGCTGAGCCAGACCAACAGCACAACACTGGAAGAGGCGTTCATTGCCCTGCTGCCCTCTGCACAGCGGGTGGGGTACCGGCCGGTCAGTATTCCGCCACGGCAGGTGGAGGCCGACGATAAGGCCGCCATTGAGGCCCAAGGCCTGACCATGCGTTTCGGTGATTTTGTTGCTGTTGATCAGGTCAGTTTCCGCATCGCCCAGGGTGAGATCTTTGGTTTTCTCGGCTCAAACGGCTGTGGCAAAACCACCACCATGAAGATGCTGACCGGCCTGCTGCCGGCCAGCGCAGGAGAGGCCCGGCTCTTCGGGCGACCGGTTGATCCCCGCGACATCGATACCCGCCGCCGGGTCGGCTATATGACCCAATCTTTTTCTTTGTACAGCGAGTTGACCGTGCGCCAGAACCTGATTCTGCATGCACGCCTCTTCAGTCTAGCGGAAGCGGAGATTCCTGCCAGGGTTGCCAGCATGGCGGAGCGCTTTGGCCTGAATCAGGTGATGGAGAGCCTGCCCGATGCCCTGCCGCTGGGGCAGCGCCAACGCCTGTCGCTGGCAGTGGCCATGATCCACGGGCCGGAGATGTTGATCCTTGACGAGCCGACCTCGGGGGTTGACCCCGTGGCCAGGGATGCCTTCTGGCAGATCATGGTTGACCTTGCCCGGCAGGATAAGGTCACCATCTTTATCTCGACCCACTTCATGAACGAGGCAGAACGTTGCGACCGGATCTCATTGATGCACGCTGGCCGGGTGCTGGTCAGTGATACACCGGCAGCGTTGAGGGCGGCTCGAGGTACAGCCACGTTGGAAGAGGCGTTTATCGGGTATCTGGAGGAAGCCATTGATACAGCCGCGCCTGCCTCCACTGAAGCCGTTACCGAGCCGCTCGATGCTGTTCGTGCCTTCAATCACTCACAGCCAAATATTCCAGCAGCCCAACCAGGCTTTTTTAGCCTGCAGCGCCTGTTCAGCTATGCCCGGCGCGAGGCGCTGGAGCTCGTGCGTGATCCGATCCGCCTGACCCTGGCGTTGCTGGGGAGCGTGATCCTGATGTTCGTGATGGGCTACGGCATTACCCTGGACGTGGAGGATCTCACCTTTGCCGTGCTTGACCGCGATCAGACCGCCCTCAGCCGAGACTACCTGCTCAGTCTTAGTGGTTCGCGTTATTTTAGTGAGCGTCCTGCCCTTAAAAGTTATGCTGATCTGGACCAGCGTATGCGCGCCGGTGAGATCAGCCTGGCAATTGAAATTCCGCCTGGTTTTGCCCGTGACCTGCGTCGTGGCTCACCGGTTGCTGTCGGTGCTTGGATTGATGGCGCCATGCCACAACGGGCTGAAACAATCCGAGGCTATGTGCAGGGCATGCATGCCCAGTGGCTGACAGCGCTGGCTCGGGAAAAGCTCGGTGTGTCGGCCACCACCGCGGTGGCATCCATCGAGACCCGCTTTCGCTACAATCCTGATGTTAAGAGCCTAGTGGCGATGGTGCCGGCAGTCATTCCGCTCCTTTTGATGCTGATTCCGGCCATGCTGAGCGCGCTTGCAGTGGTGCGGGAGAAGGAACTGGGCTCTATTGTCAATCTCTATGTCACCCCGGTGACCCGGCTGGAGTTTCTACTGGGCAAACAGCTCCCCTATCTGGCGCTGGCCATGCTTAGCTTTCTGATGTTGAGCCTGCAGGCGGTTTTTGTCTTCGGGGTACCGTTGAAAGGTAGTTTTACGGCCCTTACAGCCGGAGCCTTTCTGTACGTGGCTGTAGCAACCGCCTTTGGTCTGGTGATTTCTACCTTTATGCACAGCCAGATCGCCGCTCTGTTCGGCACCGCCATTTTGACCCTTGTGCCGGCGGTGCAGTTTTCCGGCCTGATTCATCCGGTCTCCTCGCTGGAAGGGGCCGGGGCAGTAATCGGCAGGTTTTATCCGACCACCTATTTTCTGGTTATCACACGGGGTACCTTTTCCAAGGGGCTGGGATTTGCCGACCTCCAGGCATCATTTGTGCCTCTGTTGCTGGCCGTTCCTCTGTTGTTGGCCCTTGCCGCAGCTTTGCTCAGGAAGCAGGAGCTCTGACCATGCGGGTTGCCAACATCATGCAGCTTGGCATCAAAGAACTGCGCAGTCTGCTGGGCGATCCCATTCTGCTGCTGTTGATCGTGTATGCCTTCAGCTTCGAGGTCTATTCCGCTGCCAAGGCGATGCCTGAAACCCTGCACCGGGCACCGATTGCCATTGTTGACGAGGATCGTTCGCAGCTTTCTATCCGCATTGCTGATGCCTTTATCGCTCCACATTTTGACCTGCCGTCCATGATCACTCGCGCTGAGATGGACAGACGCATGGATAGTGGTCTTGATACCTTTGCTATCAATATTCCTCCTAACTTTCAGCGGGATGTCCTGGCTGGTCGTTCGCCAGCCATTCAGCTGAATGTTGATGCTACCCGGATGAGTCAGGCTTTTACCGGCAGCGGCTACATCCAGTCCATCATTACCACTGAAACAAGCGCTTTTCTGCAAGGCTATCGAGCCGACACCGGCGTGAATGTCGCACTGAACCTGCGGGCACGCTTCAACCCCGAATTGAACCAGTTCTGGTTCGGCTCAGTCATGCAGGTTATCAACAGTGTTACCATGCTCTCCATTATTCTGACCGGCGCGGCCCTGATTCGCGAGCGGGAGCATGGCACGGTGGAGCACCTGCTGGTGATGCCGGTTACCCCGTTCGAGATCATGGCCGGCAAGGTCTGGGCCATGGCGCTGGTGGTACTGACAACCACCGCCTGCTCGCTGATCCTGGTTGTCCAAGGGCTGCTCAGGGTGCCTATTGAGGGTTCCGTCGCCCTCTTTCTGGCAGGCACCGCCTTGCACCTGTTTGCCACCACCTCCCTTGGCATCTTCCTCGGTACGATCGCCCGTTCCATGCCGCAGTTCGGACTGCTGATGATGCTGGTGCTGTTACCGCTCCAAATCCTTTCGGGCAGTACCACTCCTCGCGAGAGCATGCCGGACATTGTCCAGTGGATCATGCTGGCTGCACCGAACACCCATTTTGTGATGTTGGCCCAGGCCATCCTGTACCGTGGTGCAGGGATTACCGTGGTCTGGCCCCAGTTTGCCGCCCTGGGTTTGATCGGGGCGGTCCTGTTTGTCCTCTCATTGGCACGCTTCCGCAAAACCATCGGTACGATGGTGTGAACAGTACAAAATGAGAGGTGGATTCTGTCTGATTATGCCCAAATCCGGGGCGGGGGAAGAGAGATTGTCATGGCAAATTGCCCAGGCCGCAAGAAACGTAATGGTGCCAGCAAAATAGGGCTGGCGCTTGGTAGCGGTTCAGCTCGTGGTTTGGCACATCTTGGTGTAATCCGTGCGTTGGAAGCAACTGGAATCAAGACGGATTTCATCGCCGGGACCAGTATAGGTGCCTTGATCGGCGCGGTCTACGCCTCCGGAAAATTGGACTTGCTGGAAAGTACCTTTCAAAGATTTGACTGGAAGAGGACAGCCTCCGTCTTTGATATTGTCTTTCCCAAATCAGGGTTGATCGACGGAGCAAAAGTAAGTGAACTGGTACGCGCACATATCGATTCGGAAGTAATTGAGTCGTTGGCGATTCCGTTTTGTGCCGTGGCAACTGATATCCAGACCGGTGAAGAGGTCGTTATAGGCCAAGGCGATGTCATAGAGGCAGTGCGCGCCAGCATTTCAGTGCCAGGCATCTTTACTCCGACCCGCAGTAACGGGCGGCTGGTGGTGGATGGTGGGCTTGTTAATCCGGTCCCGGTCAGTGTTGTCCGTGCCATGGGCGCCGATATCGTAATTGCCGTGGATTTGAACCATCAGATCGTTACCGGGAAGAATCTTAAGCCGTTGCTAGCAAACAAGGTAACAGCCGAAGGCAACAGTATGTCAGGGCAAATGTCGCGTTGGATGGATGAATGCCTCTGCTCGATGCATAAATTGAAACAGAAACTACTCGCTCAGGATGCTCCTGCCTCGGGGCAATTCAACAGTTGGCTTTCACCAGAACCTCTTCCGAACATTTTTGAACTATTGTTGGCCTCGGTCAACATCATGGAGACCAGTATTACTGAATACCGTCTTCGGAATGATAAACCTGACATGGTCATTCGTCCTCCGCTGGGAGAGTTCCGTTTCCTGGAGTTCAACCGGGCAGAGGAGATCATCGCCATTGGGTACGAGAGTGCGCGAGAGCAGCTGATGATGCTAAAACGATCAGGGATTATGGATGGCTAGCAGCAAATTACCCAAAGTGGCTATCGCCCTCGGCCTGGTGAGTCTTTGCATGGACCTCTCCTCTGAGATGATCCATAGTCTGCTGCCTATCTTCATGGTGACTGCGCTGGGGGCCAGTGCGCTGTCAGTTGGAATTATTGAGGGGGTTGCCGAGGCTACCGCCGCCATCGCCAAGGTGTTCTCCGGGGTGCTCTCTGACTGGACCGCTCGCAGAAAGCCGTTACTGCTGTTGGGATACGGTCTTGCCACCCTGACCAAGCCGCTCTTCCCGCTTGCAAACGGTATCGGTGCTATACTGACTGCACGTTTCATCGACCGTATCGGCAAGGGGATCCGTGGTGCACCACGCGACGCCCTGATCGCTGACATTACCCCGCAGGAAAGCAGGGGGGCAGCCTACGGCCTGCGTCAGTCGATGGATACCGTGGGAGCCTTTGCCGGACCGTTGTTTGCGGTTGGATTAATGGCAATCAGCCACGACAACTTTCGCTTGGTGTTTTGGGTGGCAGTCGTTCCGGCCCTCGTCTGTGTGCTTCTGATTGCCTTTGGTGTTGAGGAACCGGATACGACGCAGCAGGTTGGTCAGCCTAGCTTCCCGATCAGCCGGGTGAATTTGCGACGCCTGCCAATCCATTTCTGGCGGGTGGTCATATTTGCAGCCGTCCTGACCTTAGCACGCTTTTCCGAGGCGTTTCTGTTACTACGCGCACAGGATTTGGGGATGTCTGTCACCTGGGTGCCGCTGATCTTGATCGTTATGAACATCGTCTACGCCATCAGCGCCTACTCCCTTGGTAAGTTGTCCGACAACTGTAACCGATGCATACTGCTTGCCTGGGGCATCATCTTTCTCATCATGGCCGATCTCATACTCGCCCTTGCCGCTAATGTCTGGGTGGTGGGGATTGGCACGGCACTTTGGGGACTGCATATGGGGGCTACCCAGGGTCTGTTGGCTACACTGGTCTCGGATACCGCTCCTGCTGGCTTGCGCGGCACTGCCTTCGGAATCTTCAATCTGATCAGCGGCATTGCGTTACTTGCTGCCAGCATGATCGCCGGTGTGTTCTGGACTGCAGTAGGCCCACAACTGACTTTTTATGCCGGTGCAGCTTTTTCGTCACTGGCTTTGGCAGCCCTGCTACTTACGGGTTTGAAAAATTTGCCAGCTTAAACGGTACCTCAGGGGTGCTTCAGATGCTGCCAATTTGTATTCTCAGTTTGCCGCACGTTACAAGCAGCACAATACTACACCGCTTTATTGGCGGTACAGTACAAGAGGAACTAACTGCGCTCGATAAGGCCGGTTTGTATTCGGAATGATGTTTGACCGCCTGCAGCAGCAGGCAGAAATGGGGGGAAACCATCATGGTCAATGCTGAAAAGCTGGAAAAATTGGTTCAGGATGCAACCGAGGACGAGATGGCAGCGATTTCCGACAAGGTACGGATGATTGCGCTTCAGATGCTCTCAACCGGTCAGCTGGATTCTGCAGCCCTCAAACAGGTAATCTCTGCAGTGGTGAAAGGCGCCCAAAAGGGGGCCTCCCGTCGTAGTGAGCAGGGGACACAGGCGCTGCAGCAGGCCATGCAGGGGTTGGATGCCGCCTTGGCTGCCGCAGCCGAGGCCACTCAGCTGGCAATCCAGGAGGCCGCTGGCCGCAGTAATGAATTTTCCCGGCAGGGGTTGAAGCAAACGCTGGATGATCTTGCTGCACTGGAATCACTGTTTATTGAAACGCTTGCCGAAGCTGCCAAGAGCACAGTTGGGGCCGCTCAGAGTGGTATGCGCGAGCTGATGGGGCACTTCAGTGCCAGTGGTACGGCTGTGGGGAGCCAGGTTAAAACGGCGCTTGTTCAGCTTGGCAGTGCCGTTGCTGACACGACCCGCGAGCAGGTGGAAGCAGGGGCGGACATTGTGCGTAAGGAGGGTGCCTTGCTTGCCGGACTTGCTGCCGGCATACTCAAGGGGATAGCCGAGCGTCTGCAATCAACACCACCATCCTCACGCCGGGATACGTGATGTTCTGGCAGGCAATCAGTGCGGTGCGTGACCTGGGGCGTTTGCATGATATCGCCAGCGTCCTGATCCGTTATGGCTTTGCTGATCTGGTGCGTAGGATCGGCATGGTTGGTGTGCTGGAACGAGCCGGACATGTCCTGCACTGGGCGGAGTCAAGGGAGCTGGTGCAGCTAGAGCCGCCGGCACGGGTGCGTCGTATCCTTGAGGAGTTGGGTCCGACCTTTGTCAAGCTGGGGCAGATTCTTGCCACCCGTGTTGACCTGTTTGCGCCGGAGTGGATTGCTGAGTTCAGCAAATTGCAGGATGCAGCCCCTGTGTTGCCATTTGACGAGTTGCGGGAACAGCTGACGGAAGACCTGGGGGAACCACCCGAACAGGTTTTTCCGCGCCTGGAGATACAGGCGCTGGCCGCAGCATCACTGGCCCAGGTGCATCGGGCTTGGCTTGTTGATGGAACTGCAGTGGTCCTCAAGGTGCGGCGTCCTGGTATTCGCCCTATTGTTGAGGCTGATCTGCGCCTGCTTGCCCATCTGGCAGAGATTGTAGAGACGGAAGCCCCTAACCTGCGTCGATTCCGGCCCTGTGAGGTGATTCGCCAGTTTACCCTGTCATTGCGTCGTGAGCTGGATTTTTCCGCTGAGGGGCGCAGTGCTGAGCGTATTGCCGCCAACCTGTCCAGCTACCCGGAAATTATCCTGCCTCAGATTCATTGGAGCTGGACCGGTGAGCGGTTGAATGTGCAGGACTACATTGAAGGGATTCCTGGGCGTGATCTGGCAGCCGTGGATACAGCTGGCCTGGACCGCAAGCTGTTGGCACGCAGGGGGGCCACAGCGGTTTTGAAGATGATTCTGGAAGACGGCTTTTTTCATGCCGACCCCCATCCCGGCAATATCTTCTATCTGCCAGGAAACCGGATCGCCTTGATCGATTTCGGTATGACCGGGCGGATATCAGAAGAGCGGCGTTACCAGTTGGCGCTGCTGCTGCATGGTCTTGTCAGTTATGATACGAATGCGGTAGTTGAGGTTCTGCTTGATTGGAGCGGCGGCAGTGAGTCTGGCGCTGATCTGTTGCAGAATGAGATTGATGCCTTTGTTGACCAGTATCACGGGGTGCCACTGAAACAGCTGGATCTCGCTGCCATGCTGTCTGATCTGGTTGCAATCCTGCGGGAGCATGGCTTGACGCTGCCGCCTGATCTGGCACTGATGATCAAGGCCTTCATAACCCTGGAAGGCATGGGCAGCCAGCTTGACCCCAGTTTTGACATGGCCAGTGAGGCAGCCCCGTTTCTTACCCAGGTGTTGCGTACTCATGCCGCACCTGCAAATGTGGCAAGGCGCAGTTGGCGGATGCTTTCCGGCGCTTTGGGGCTGATTGGCGGTTTGCCGCGCGATCTGCGTCAGCTCATCCGGTCAGCAAGGCGTGGCAAACTGCAGATGCAGGTTGAACTGCTGCCGCTGAAACAGTTTGGTGATCAGGTTGACCGGGCCACCAGCCGTCTTGCACTTAGCATTGTGATTGCCGCCCTGATTGTGGGCTCGGCCATTGTGTTGACCATTGAACGTCACACGTTACTGCCCGGCGGCATCTCCTTTGGTCTGTTCAGTTTTATCGGCGCCATTATTGGCGGTATCTGGCTCTTGTTCTCAATCTGGCGCAGTGGCAGAAAACGTTCGCCTTGAATCTGACAAGATTCTTTTGGTGTCGCTTGCTGCTCATTCTCCATTTGCGGCTGTGGTGAACTTGCACTATACTTCCGGCACTTGTAACGGCCGTGCTCCAGGGAGGACAGTATGTCGCAGAACACTATCTATTTGATCGGGTCAGGGATTGCCGGCTGTGAGGGCTTAAGTGCCAGGGCGCTGGAGGCGATAGCGTCGGCAGAGGTGCTGGTGGGGAGACGGCGTCACCTCGACCGTTTTCCCGAGTTTGCCGGGCAGAAGATGGAGTTGGGGGAATTGCCGCCTTTGCTGGCCTTCCTGCAGTCCACGGACAAACCGGTGGCGGTACTGGCCACCGGTGACCCCAACTTCTTTGGTACCGGCCGCTTTCTGTTGCGCAACCTGCCCAAGGAGCGGCTTGAGATCTTTGCCAATGTGACCAGTATGCAGTACGCCTTTGCCCGGATCAAGGAGCCGTGGGACGATGCTATCTTTCTCTCGGTTCAGGGGCGCGGCATGGGACCTTCCCTTGACAAGATTGTTGCTGCTGAAAAGGCCTGTGTGCTGACTGACGAGATCAATACCCCGGCTGCCATTGCCCGTGAGCTGATCAGCCGAGGTGCTGAAGGGTATGAGGCCTGGGTCTGTGAAGATCTGGGCATGCCGACCGAAAAATTCACCCGTACCACCATCAAGGGGTTGTTGACCCTGCAGCATTCCGAGCTGAACATCCTGATCCTGATTCGCATCTATGAGCCCAACCTGACTCAATACCCGTTGATCGGCGTTGATGATGAGGAGTTTGCCTCAATCAAGAAGTTGTTTACCCGTCAGGAGGTGCGGGCCGTCACCCTGGCCAAACTCAAGCTGCAGAACGATCTGGTGGTCTGGGATATCGGTGCCGGTTCTGGCTCCATATCAATCGAGGCCTCAAATCTGCTGCCCAACGGCAAGTTGTTTGCTGTGGAAAAGAACAGTCATTATGTGCAGTTGTTGAAGCAGAACCTGGATAAGTTCTGTGCCCGCAACGTCAAGCTGGTGGAGGCCTATGCCCCGGACGGGCTGGATGACCTGCCGGACCCGGACCGGGTCTTTATCGGCGGGGCAGGTGGCAACCTGGAAGAGATCATTGAACAGGTTGACCGGCGTCTGAAAATGGATGGTATCATTGTCATTAATGCCGTGACCCTCGATACGCTGACCAAGAGCATTGAGGCGCTTGAGTACCACGGCTATCAGGTGGAAGTGGCCTGTATCAACGTCTCCCGTACCCGCCCCCTGACTGAGTTCAAGATGTTTGAGGCCCATGACCCGGTCTACGTCATCTCTGCCTGGAAGACGGAATCGCATTAAAGACTATTGCTGGAGTTTACCATGCCCGATGCGCTGATCATGCGTACCCCTTCTGCCTATGACTATCCGCTATTGATCAAGAATCTGCTGTTCTGCCCGGTGGTAGATGCGCCGGAACAGGAAATTGTCTACCGCAATCATCGCTTCAGCTATCGCGACCTGCGGCAGCGGGTGGCGAAACTGGCCAATGCCCTGACCTCCCTCGGCGTCAAGCCGGGTGATACCGTGGCGGTGATGGACTGGGATTCCCACCGTTACCTGGAATGCTTCTTTGCCGTGCCGATGATCGGTGCCGTACTGCACACCATCAACGTCAGGCTCTCGCCGGAGCAGATCCTCTACACCATTGACCATGCCGAAGATGACGTGCTGCTGGTCAACAGTGAGTTTCTGCCGATTCTGGAGCAGATCCGCGGCAGGATGGATACGGTCAAGAGCTTTGTACTGCTGAATGATGAACCGGCTGTGCCTGAAAGCCACATCCCCTTTGCCGGTGAATACGAGGCGTTGCTGGCAGCAGCCTCAGATCAGTTCAGCTTTGCGGATTTTGATGAGAATACCCGCGCCACCACCTTTTACACCACCGGTACCACCGGCATGCCAAAGGGGGTCTACTTCAGTCATCGCCAGCTGGTGCTGCACACCCTGGGGGTGCTTGCGGTGCTGGGATCGTCGGTCAGCCACGGCGGCTTCAACCGCCAGGATGTCTACATGCCGATCACCCCGATGTTCCATGTCCATGCCTGGGGGCTGCCGTACGTGGCCACCATGCTGGGGGTCAAACAGGTCTACCCTGGCCGCTATCTGCCGGATCACCTGCTGGAGCTGATTGACAGGGAAAAGGTCACCTTCTCCCACTGCGTCCCCACCATCCTACATATGCTGTTGAAACATCCCCATGCCGGAAGGATGGACCTGTCCGGCTGGAAGGTGATTATCGGCGGGGCAGCCATGTCGCGGGCACTCTGTCTTGATGCCCTGCAGCGCGGGATTGATCTCTTTACCGGCTACGGCATGTCCGAGACCTGCCCGATCCTGACCATCTCGCATCTGACCCCTGAGATGCTGGAACTTTCCGCTGAGGAACAGGCGGTTATCCGCTGCAAGACCGGCCGTGCGCTGCCGCTGGTGGACCTGAAAATTGTGGATAGCACCCGGCAGGAGCAGCCCCGTGACGGCAAGAGCGCCGGCGAGATCGTGGTGCGGGCTCCCTGGCTGACCCAGGGCTACCTCAAGGATCACAAGGCCTCGGAACGGCTCTGGGAGGGCGGCTACCTGCATACCGGCGATGTGGCGGTGCGTGATGAAGCGGGGTACGTGCGAATTACCGATCGGACCAAGGATGTGCTGAAGGTATCGGGGGAGTGGGTCTCGTCACTGGAGCTGGAGGATATCATTGCCCACCACCCCGGCGTGGCCGAGGTGGCGGTGATCGGTCAGCCGGAT
Organism: Trichlorobacter lovleyi; assembly: GCF_015239775.1. Classification (NCBI taxonomy): domain Bacteria; kingdom Pseudomonadati; phylum Thermodesulfobacteriota; class Desulfuromonadia; order Geobacterales; family Geobacteraceae; genus Trichlorobacter; species Trichlorobacter lovleyi. The sequence goes on along the minus strand of NZ_CP058409.1, from coordinate 3,468,163 downwards.
GAGAAATGGGGGGAGCGCCCGCTGGCCCTGGTGGTGGCCAAGCCTGATAATGCAGTGACTGAGAAGGAACTGACCCATCTGGTGCGGGAATATGCCGATAAAGGGGTGGTCACCAAGCAGGTGGTGCTCTTGAAGGTCAAGCTGGTTGAGGCGATCGACAAGACCAGCGTGGGGAAGGTCAACAAGGTGGCGCTGCGGGAGAAGTATTTGTAAAGGAACGGTCTTTTTTCGCCCTGGCTTCGTCAACCTGCGGCATGGCTTGTGCGACGTACTGTTCTGTACGCCTCCGCGCCATGCCTTGCTTGCCGCACCCAGAACGAAAAAATCGTCGTTCCTGATTTTGTGATGGATTTTACATCTCCAATATCACCGGCAGCACCATCGGGCGGCGCTCAATACTCTTCTTGAAGAACCGTTTCAGGGTCTGACGTACGATCTGGCGCACCTCATCCCGGTCAGCCAGGAATTCAACGCTCAACTCTTTCAGGGCCTCCCGGACCATCTCCCTGGCGGTCTGCAGGTAGGCCTGGCTTTCATCCTCAAACACAAAGCCCCGTGAGACGATCTCCGGGCCGTAGATGAATTCGCCGGTGTGCTGGTTGACCCCCAGGATCACCAGTACCATGCCATCCTCAGAGAGGTGGCGTCGGTCCTTCAGCACCACCTCGCCCACATCGCCAACCCCTTTGCCATCCACAAAGACCCGGCCGGTCTCCACGGTTTCTTCAATGCAGGCGGTATCATTGTAGAAACTGACCACCTCGCCGTTGACCGCCAGCAGGCAGCGTTCTTCCGGTATCCCCACCTTCATGGCCAGACGGCGGTGCAACACCAGGTGGCGGTACTCGCCGTGGATCGGCAGAAAAAAGCGGGGCCGGGTGATGTTCATCATCAGCTTCAGCTCTTCCTGGCTGGCGTGGCCGGAGACATGCACCTCGGAGACCTTTTCGTGGTGCACGTCGGCGCCACGGCGGTAGAGGTGGTTGATCAGCTCCGAGATGGTCCGTTCGTTGCCGGGGATGTAACGGGAGGAGAGGATGACGGTGTCACCCTTTTCCAGCTTGATCTGTTTGTGGTCATCCATGGCGATCCGGGAGAGGGCCGAGAGCGGTTCCCCCTGGCTGCCGGTGGTGATCATGCAGACCTGTTCGCGGGGGATGTGGGGCAGTTCGCGAATGTCCATCAACAGGTCGTCATTGATCTTCAGGTAGCCCAGCTGGCGGGCGATCCTGACGTTGGCGATCATGGAACGCCCGTTCAACAGGACCTTGCGGCCACTGGCAGCAGCCACGTCGGCCACCTGCTGGACGCGATGGATGTTGCTGGAAAAGGCAGCCACAATGATCCTGCCCTTGCATTTGGGGAACAGGTCGGACAGGGCCTCCCCGACATAACGCTCAGAGATGGTGTACCCTTCGCGCTCCACATTGGTAGAGTCGGACAGCAACGCCAGGACGCCCTGCTCGCCGTAGCGGGCAAAGGTGGCCAGATCGGTTACCTCGCCATCCACCGGGGTCTGATCAAGCTTGAAGTCGCCGGTATGGATCACCACCCCTTCCGGTGAGCGGATCGCCAGGGCGCAGCCATCCACCACCGAGTGGGCGACCCGGATGAATTCGACCTGAAAGCAGCCCAGGGTGACGGTGTCGCGGGGCTGAACCGGATTCAGGTCTGCCTCGACCTTGTATTCCAGCAGCTTGCCTTCCAGAATGCCCAGGGTCAGGGCGGTGCCGTAGATCGGGGCCGGAAATTCACGCAGCAGGAACGGCAGGGCGCCGATATGATCCTCATGGCCATGGGTCAAGATGATCCCGCGCAGCTTATCAGGCCGTTCCCTCAACCAGCTGAAATCAGGGATGACATAATCCACACCCGGCATGTCGGCATCGGGGAACATCAGGCCGGCATCCACCAGGATCAGGTCGTCACCGTACTCGTAGGCCATGCAGTTAATGCCGATTTCACCCAGGCCGCCCAATGCCACTATCCGCAACGGTGTATTCGAACGGGGAGCAGCGTTGGCTTCGTCAGAGGCTTCTCGACGTACTGCTTTGTACGCCTGCGTCGCCTCTTCCTTGCCGCCTTGCTCGCCGCCCGAGTACACCATTGCCGTTTCTTTATTGTCAGAATTCATGGTCGATTTCCTTTGCGCAGCGGTACCAGTGCCGCAATCTTTTTATCGCAGCGGCTGATCCAGTCTGTGCCGGGTTGTCGCAGCCAGCGTACGCCGTAGAAGGCGCTGCGCAATGAACGGTAGGCCGCCAGCGCCTGGTCAAGATCGCCCCGTTGTTCGGCAGCCTCGGCCATGGCCCAGATACGTGCCGCAGATGCTTCAACGCGCTCAGAGAACGGGAGGTACATCCTGATGGCGGACTCGTAGCCGGTCAGGGCCACCATGAAGTTGCCGGCTTTTTCGCCCTTGCGCCCTTCAAGGTACTGGCTCTTCTGGCGGTAGTTGATGTTGACAACCAGCAGAATCAGGCTCAGCAGCAGGGCGATCAGGATGGTAATCAGGGGGCGGGCCATCGTTTACTCCTGGAAAAAACGGGGCAGAAAGGTGAGCAGCGCCCCCAGCAGCAGCATGACAACCCCCAGCAGGGCCAGCAGACTGGGTAGCAGGTTGCGGGGCGAGGGCCAGCGGTGGGCAGCCGGCAGGCTCCAGCTGAGGGCAGCCAGACCGGCCAGGACCAGCAGCAGGTACTGAGGCCCCTTCATGGCAGCCCGCCTGTAATGGCGGTATGGACCTGCTGCATCAACAGCTCTTCCGCCTCCGCCCGCTTCAGGCCTGCTGGCAGGGTGATCGGGGCATGGATCTTGAGCCGGACCGGCCGTCCGAGATTCAGCCCCAGGCTGCCGCCGGGATTGATGGCAAAGCTGCCCACGATACTGACCGGCACCACCGGTACACCGGCCTTGACTGCCAACAGGAAACCACCCCGTTTGAACGGCAGTAACCGTCCATCTCTGGTGCGGGTCCCCTCCGGAAAGATGATGACGCTGGTGCCGCTTCTGATCTGCTGGGCCGCCTCATCCATGCTTTTCAGCGCCTTGCGGCCATCGCCGCGATCCAGGGCGATATAGCCGCCCCGCCGCATGGACCAGCCAAAGACCGGAATCGAGAAGAGCTCTTTTTTGGCGATCCAGGACAACGGGCGGGGGAAATAGCCTTGCATGGCCAGGATATCAAAGTTGCTGGCATGGTTGCTCATGACGATGATCGGGCCGTCAGGGAGCTGTTCTCCGCCACTGACCGTTACGTTGATACCGGCCATGGCGATCCCCAGGCGTCCCCAGAAACGGGCAAACCATGCGTAATAGCTGCGTTCAATAAGCGTCGACAGGATTGCAACCGCAGCAATCAGGAAGGTCAGGGGGAAAAAAACAGCCATATAAAGCAAGCCACGAATCAGCGCCACAGTACCACCCCTTGAAAAATCTGCGTGAGTTTAGCTATTTTAATGCATCAGGTCAAGCAGCGCCCGCTTTACCTTGCACCCCTCTCATGGCGATGCTATAACGTCCTTCCACACAGACCAAGAAATCAGGAGGAATCCTATGGCCAGTCTTAATAAGGTAATGCTGATCGGAAATTTGGGGAAAGACCCTGAGGTGCGCTACACCACCTCAGGTCAGGCAGTGGCAAGTTTTAACCTGGCCACCAGCGAGAAGTTCAAGAACAAGAGCGGTGACTGGGAAGAGCGGACCGAATGGCACCGGGTGACTCTGTGGGGAAAACTGGCTGAAATTGCCGGTGAATATCTTGCCAAGGGCAAGACCGTCTATATTGAGGGGCGTTTGCAGACCCGCAAGTGGACTGACCGTGACGGCAATGATAAATATACCACCGAGATCGTCGGTGACCGGATGCAGATGCTGAGCGGCAAGGGGGATGGCGGTGGCGCTGGCGGCGGTGCCCGTCGTCCGGCAGCTGGTGGTGTGGCCGATACCACGGTCAGCTATGACGAACCGCCCTTCCAGGACGACGATATCCCGTTCTAGGTTTTTCTTGAAGACTAGTGGCGCTTAAAGGGCATACAACATCGGTTGTATGCCCTTTTGCGTGATGTCAGGTGCTTGATGGTCTGGCTGTCCCGCTGGTCAGGTAGGTGAGCAGCTGTTCCAGCAAGGCTGCTGCTCCACTGAAATAGGATGCCGGGGTGGCTGCAATCTGTGGTGCCGTTGCCACGTACGGTTCTGTCGGCAGGTCTCCGGTGCTGGCCAGAAAGGCGTTGATGACCTCAGGGGTGGCCTCGGGATGAAACTGGAGCCCGATGACCCTCTCCCCCAACTGAAAGGCCTGATGTTCGCAGCCAACGCTGCGCGCCAGGTGTGCGGCGCCTGAAGGCAGGTCAAAGGTCTCGCCGTGCCAGTGAAGTACCATGGATTGCTCGGGAAACGGGAAGAGATCCGTTGCCGCTGGTGCAACTGCGGTCACCGGAAACCAGCCGATCTCACGACAGTGGTTCGGGTAAATTCTGGCACCCAGGGCACTGGCAATCATCTGGGCGCCGAGGCAGATCCCCAGAATGGCACTGCCCTGCGACACGGCTTGACGCACCAGGGCCTTTTCCGATACCAGCCAGGGCAGTTGTTCCTCATCGTTGACGCTCATGGGGCCACCCATGATGATCAGCAGATCGATCCCATCAAGAACAGGCATGGTGGTATCTGGCTCATACCAGCGGGTAACGCTGATCTCTGCTCCCTGGCGCTGCAGCCAGGTCTCGATGCTTCCCAACCCTTCTGCTGGATCGTGCTGAAAGTAATGTGCTCTCATCTGCTCTCCCTGTTACGGAACCTTGCTTCCCAGATAGTTTTTCCAGCCGCCGAACGAGGTAATCTCCTGGGCCTGTTCAACCGCAGCCGCCTCCACCAGAAAACAGGTCACACTACTGCCATCCTCCAGCATGACCTTGCCGAGTCCCAACGGCGCCGGGATACTGGCCAGCAACTGTCCCAGACCGGCTGCCGGCAACTCCCAGACCTCCAGGTCGATGGCAGCCCCGCCAGATCGGCTGTAGAGCAGACCCGGTTTGGGTGGCTCAGTCTCCAAGGCAAAGAAACGGTAACTGGGGGCGGTACGGGCCTCACGGACAAACCGGCCGCCAAGTTCAAGCAACTGCCGGTTCAAGGGCAGGCCGCGCAGGTGGGCGCCACAGACTGCCACCTGCAGTGGTTGCTGGTCATCCAGCGAACTGAATCTAGCCGCAAGTGAAAGCAGATAGTTGTCACTGAAGGCCGGAGCAGCCAGGGTAATCCCGAACGGCAGACCGGCCGGGGTAAAACCTGCCGGTACTGCCAGGGCAGCCAGATCCAGCAGGTTCATGAAATTGGTGTAGTAGCCGAGATTGCTGTTCAGGCTGATCGGATCAGCCTCCACCTCGGCAATGCGATAGATCGTGCCGGCAGTGGGGGTGACCAGCAGGTCGATCATGTCCCAGACCGCGGCTGTCTCCCTGCGCAGGGCCTGCAGGCGGTACTCTGCCTGAAATGCCGCCACTGCCGTGGGGGTGATCCCCTTGCTGATGATCGCGTGGGTCACAGGAACAAAGGCAGCAGCGTTGTTCTCGATAAAGCCCTGCAGCGCAGCATACCGTTCAGCTACCCAGGGGCCTTCATACAGCAGCCTGGCTGCTTCACGGAACGGGGTGAAGTCAATCTCCAGCTTTTTACCCCCCATCTGTTCCAGTCTGGCAACCGCCTTTTCAAAGAGCGCTGCATAGTGCTCATTGCCAAAAAAGGCCAGATCCGCTGCGCTGGGCACACCAAAGGTAAAGCAGTGCCTTGGCACCTGTTGTGAGCTAATGGCTGGCCGGGAGAACGGGTCCTGCTCATCAAAACCTTGGGCAACCTCCAGGACCAGTGTGGCATCGGCAATGGTTGCGGCAAAGATGGAAACGCAGTCCAGGCTGCGGCAGGCAGGGACAACACCCGCGGTGCTGAGCAGTCCTTTGGTGGGCTTGACCCCGACCAGGTTGCAGAAGGCCGCCGGGACACGCCCTGAACCGGCGGTGTCGGTCCCCAGCGAGAAACAGACCTCCTGGTTTGCCACGGTCACGGCAGAGCCGGAGCTGGAGCCGCCCGGGATATGTTCGCTGCTGTAGGGGTTGCGGGCCGTGCCGTAGGGGCTGCGTGTTCCCACCAGGCCGGTGGCGAATTGATCCATGTTGGTCTTGCCAATCGGGATGGCACCGGCATCCAGCAGCCGCTGCACCACAAACGCCGACTGTTGCGGGGTATAGGCATACTCTGGGCACGCTGCCGTTGTCGGCACCCCGGCCAGATCAATGTTGTCCTTGATGGCAAAGGGGATGCCGTAGAGCGGCAGGCTGTCAGGCGAACAGCCAGTCAGGCGGTCGGCATAGACATACAGCTCTTCACGGGAGAGCAGGTAAATCCAGCTGTTGGAATCGCTGTTGGCGGCAATGGTGGCCAGGACACGGTCAACCAGCCTATGGGGGGTCAGTGATCCGTCACGATACTGTTGCTGTAGTGATCTGATCTGCATGGTCTGCTCCTCTAATCCGGCCTGATACTCAGCAGGTTCCGCCCACCATTCAGGTAGGTGCCTTCTCCGCAGAAAAGCTGTGCCACCACACCACTGCAGGTGGCCAGCACTGCGGTCTCCATCTTCATGCTTTCCATGATCACCACGCAGTCCCCTTCCGCAACCCGTTCGCCCGGCTGGACCACGATCTTCCAGACCACCCCGGAGACCGGTGAGGCAACCGCCTCACAGCCAACAGCCAGCTCCTCCTCTTCGGTCACCTCTTGGCAATCAGCGCTTTCCGAGACAAAGTGGGCCTGTCCGGTTGCCTCCCAGTGCTGGCGTTCAGCCTCAAAGGCCGTGGCCTGACGTCCCTTGGCAGCAGCGATCTCGTCTGCGTGCTGGGCAAGGAAGGCGTGGTAGTCCCGCAGGGAGAGCGAGGTCTCTTCTATCCGCAGGCTGCAGGTGCCGTTGATGAAGTCGCGCCGCATCTGCAGCAGTTCGTCATGGGATACCGGATAAAAGCGGAGCTGGTCAAAGTGACGCAGCAGCCACGGCTTGCCTGCTTCAAACTGGCTGGTCTGGCGATAACGGTTCCACATCTGCACGGTACGGCCGACAAACTGGTAGCCGCCCGGTCCCTCCATGCCGTAGACACAGAGGTAGGCACCGCCGATGCCGACCGCATTTTCCGGTGTCCAGGTGCGGGCCGGGTTGTACTTGGTAGTCACCAGCCGCTGGCGGGGGTCCAGCGGGGTGGCAACCGGGGCCCCCAGGTAGACATCGCCCAGCCCCATCACCAGATAGCTGGCGTTGAAGAGGATATCCTGTACCTCCTGGATGTTCTCCAGGCCGTTGATACGGCGGATGAATTCGATGTTGCTCGGGCACCAGGGGGCATCCGGGCGCACCGACTGGGTATATTTTTCGATGGCCAGGCGGGTGGAGGGGTCATCCCAGCTCAAGGGGAGATGCACGATCCGGCTTGGCACCACCAGGTCCTCGATTGAAGGGATCGCCTCCTCGGCCTGCTGCAGGAGCGACAGCAACTCAGCCAGGGGCAGCAGCCGGTTATCATAGTGCACCTGCAGCGAGCGGATGCCCGGTGTCAGGTCCAGGATGCCGTTGGTGATCCTGCTGCGCAGCCATTCGATCAGGGCATGGGCGCGGAAACGGTAGTTGAGATCGATCCGGGGCTCGCCGTACTCAATCAGCAGGTATTTATCGCCGGAGCGGCGGTAGACCACGCCGGGCCGTTCCCCCACAGCCGGCAGTGTCGCAACGATCGGTCCGGTTGCCGCAGTTGCTGCGTCCCCTTCCAGGGAGAGCACCGGTTGTGGTTGCAGGGTCTGCAGCACCAGATCCTGCTGCTGCTCAAGGCGTTCGGCATCCTGCTGCGAGATCCTGCGAAAACAGACCCGGTCGCCGGGACGGAGTTGCCCCATCTTCCAGAGCTCTGCCTGGACAATCGTGGCCGGGCAGACAAACCCGCCCAGGCTCGGGCCGTCCGGTCCGAGGATGATCGGCATGTCGCCGGTAAAGTCAATCGTGCCGATGGCATAGGCGTTGTCATGGATATTGGAGGGGTGCAGTCCGGCCTCGCCGCCATCCTGGCGGGCCCAGTCCGGTTTTGGTCCGATCAGCCGCACGCCGGTGCGGGCCGAGTTGTAATGGACCTCCCAGTCGGTACTGAAAAAGGTGGCGATGTCGCTCTCGGTAAAGAAGTCCGGCGCACCGTGGGGGCCGTACAGGACGCCGATCTCCCAGCGCGTTGCCAGTGACGGACGCAGTGCCTCCGCCAGCGGCGCTTCAAGGACGGTTTCGCTGCCGGGTAAGAAACGCAGCACATCACCGGCCAGCAGTGCGCGGCCGCCATGGCCGCCGAACTCTCCCAGGGTAAAGGTGGCCTTGCTGCCCAGATAGTCCGGGACATCAAAGCCGCCTTGAATGCAGAGATAGCTGCGTTGTCCGGCCCCGACAATGGCCCCCAGTTTCAGGACGGCGCCCTGTGCAACCGGCACGGCCTGCCAGTAGGGGACCGCTGAGCCGTCCAGGGTGGCCTGCATGGTGGCCCCGGTCAGACAGATGGTGGTGGCAGCGTTGAATTTGAGGGTTGGACCGGTAATGGTCAGCTCCAGTCCGGCAGCATCCTCCGGATTGCCCAACAGGCGGTTGCCCAGCCGGAAACTGAGATGATCCATCGGCCCGGAAGGCGGCACACCAACCTCCCAGTAGCCGGTGCGACCGGGATAATCCTGTATGGTGCTGCTGGTGCCCGGTGTCAGCACATCAATGGTCCGGGCCTGGTAGGTGAGCGTCTCCAGCATCTTGGTATAGACCGAGCCGCTGATAAAACGCGGGTCAGCACAGATCTGGCGCAGATAGGCCAGGTTGGTCTCAATGCCGGCCAAACGGGTTTCAGCCAGGGCAGCTGCAAGCTTTCGCAGCACCTCGGCCCGGTCCTTGCCGGTCACAATCAGTTTGGCCAGTAGCGGATCGTAGTAGGCGGTAACGGCGGTGCCCCGCTCGATCCAGCCATCACAGCGAACATCGGCCGGAAAAAAGACATCGGTCAGGATGCCTGAGCAGGGCTGGAAGTTCTTACCCGGATCTTCGGCATAGACCCGCACCTGCATGGCACAGCCGTTCGCCTGCGGTGCGCAGGCAGACAGGGGGGGCAGTTCACCGCAGGCCTGGCGGATCATCCATTCCACCAGATCAATACCATGCACCTCTTCCGTTACCGTATGTTCAACCTGCAGGCGGGTGTTGACCTCCAGGAAGTAAAAGGCGCCGCTCTCGGCATCAACAACGAACTCCACCGTGCCTGCCGAGGCATAGCAAGCGGTTGCTGCCAGCCGCTGCGCGGCAGTACAGAGGGCCGTTGTCTGCTCTGGCGACAGGCCGGGGGCAGGCGTCTCTTCAATCACCTTCTGGTTGCGGCGCTGGACCGAGCAATCCCGTGTCCCCAGGGTGATGGCCGTGCCCTGGCCATCACCGAAGATCTGCACCTCGACATGGCGCGCCCGGGCCACATATTTTTCCAGAAACAGGCCGCATTCCTTGAAGTTGTTGCGGGCCAGGCGTTCAATGCCGGCAAAGGAGGTCAGCAACTCCTCCTCATCGCGGCAGAGCGCCATGCCGATACCGCCTCCGCCGGCCGTGCTTTTCAGCATGACCGGATAGCCGATCCTGGCTGCCTGGGCCACGGCATGATTCTCATCTCCCAGGATGCCGCTGCCGGGCAGCAATGGCACGTTACACTGTTCTGCCAGCTCCCGCGCCCGGTGCTTCAGGCCAAAGGCGCGCATGCTTTCCGCAGACGGACCGATAAAGACAATCCCGTGACTGGCGCACTGCTCGGCAAACTCAGGGTTTTCACTCAGGAACCCATAGCCGGGATGGATGGCTTGGGCGCCGGATGCCAGCGCGGCCTGTATGATCTTGTCGATATTGAGATAGCTGGCTGCAGGTGCCGGATCACCCAGGCAACAGGCCTCGTCTGCCTCAATGGCATGGCGGGCATTGACATCGGCCTCGGAATAGACGGCAACGGATCTGATCCCCATGCTACGCAGGGTCCGGATGATCCGGCAGGCGATTTCGCCGCGATTGGCTATGAGCACTTTAGTGAACATGGAGGGGGTCCTTGGATCAGTCCCAGATCAGCAGCCTGACCGGGGTTGGATTATAGGCATTACAGGGATTGTTGAGCTGCGGACAGTTGGAGATCAGGCAAATGACATCCATTTCTGCGCGCATTTCAACATATTTGCCCGGTTCTGAGATCCCGTCGGCAAAGGTGGATTTTCCCTCCGGCGAGATCGGGACATTCATGAAGAAGTTGATGTTGTGGGTGATCTCCCGCTTGTCCATGCCTTGGCCCCACTGCAGCAGCCCCTGCATGAAGGTGTCGCGGCAGTTATGCATGTAGCGGGTTTCCCGTGGGTAACGCACCGAGTTGCTCTCGGCTGAGCAACCGCCGCCCAGGGTGTCGTGGCGGCCACAGGTGTCGGCGGTGATCACCAGCATGGTGTTGCCTTCGGATGACAACAGCGGTGACCCGGTTGAGAGATAGACATTGCCCTGTTCACGGATGGTGTCCACGGCGCTGTAACGCTCGCTGTAGTCGTGGGCATTGTAAAAAAGGGTATCCACGGCCTGATTGCCTTCCAGGTCGATAATCCTGAAGGTCTGGCCTTTTTGTATCAGGTGCATCCAGTGCTCCCCTGCCGGCAGGACGGTTTCATACACCGCCTGACGGGGATCCAGCGGACTTTCCTGTAATGGTGTCATGCTCATGGCAGATTCCTTTCGCTTCGCTGGCTGCGGGCTTAGAGATGGTACTCGATGGTGTTCATGAACCCGCGCTGGTTTTGGGCACAGAAGCTGCGGCAGGGGTTCTGCTCCGGTGCGATGCCGGAGTTCCAGACCGTCAGCTTGACCGGCCCTGGCCCGTAGTCCGGTCGCGGGTCCATCGGATGGGGGCAGCTGCAGAGTACAACCAGCGTATCCATCTCGGCCTGCAGGTCGACGTAGCTGCCGGCAGGAGAGTTTCCCGTGATGAACGCAAGGTCACCGGCGGTATCAACGGCGATCTTGGTGAAAAAATTGACCGGCGCGATCAGGTCGCGTTTGCCCATGCCATGCTTGGCCAGTTCCAGCAGCAGGGCGTCAAAGCCGTTACGATAATAGCTATTTCTGGCACTTTGATAGGGGCTTGAACCATACTTGCGCTGGTTGGTTGCGGCATTGGAGAGCCCGCTGATGGTGTCGTGCCAGCCGCAGCCGTCATCAATGATCGAGACCAGAATCCTGCCCATGTCTGAGTAGCAGACGTTTCCTTTGCTGATGCAGGAGATAAACTGGGCCTTGAGGGTATCCGGCATGTTGTAGCGTTCAGTGGTATTGTGGGCGTTATAGAACAGGGCTGACAGGTTGGCCCCTCCCTCTATATCAGTCAGGCGTAGTGCCGTTCCCCGTTTAAGGATCAGCGAACGGTTCCAGCCGCCAGGCATGATCTCTTCGAAGAGGATGGTATCGGGTGTCACGGTCATGGCAGTATCTCCTGTTTTTGTCTTCTGCGGGCATGGAGTTGCGGCAGGGTGGCGCCGGTGAGGGTCAGTTTGCCGGTTTCTACCCCTTTGCAGGCCACCAGTTCTTGCACCATTTCACGCAGGCGATAGACCGGCCCCTGCACGATGAAGACCTCCATGCGGTAATTGCTTTCCAGCATGACATTGAGTGAACTGACCACCTCCTTGAGGTAGATACGCTGAATATCCGCCAGCCGCTGCTGGATCTGGTTGCGGGATTCGTCATAAAAGATCGTGATGCTGCCGGCCATGACCTCCCGCTGGTTGAGCTTTTCGCGACGGGAGATAAGGGCATCCCGCAGCATTTCGGCAACCGCATTGCTCCGGTTGGGGAAGCTGCTGGAGGCGGTGGCCTGGTCAAGTTCTTCAGCCAGTGCCTCCGGTAACGCAATGCAGATCCGTTTCACGCCCTGTGTTTTTTTCATGATCATCTGATTCCTTTTTTTGAACTGGTATGAATAATTTAATTATTCGTAATACTTTATACCAAAAAAAGAGCTCGGTTAGTAGACGTCATCACCGATCTGGGTCATTCTGACGACGGGCAACATCTCCTCGGTTGCAGACGGGGGATGGATCAGCTCCTCAAGTCTCTTTTTGGTTGCCAGAAATTCCTGGGAAAGAAACTGGGCCGGGGTGCGTGGATGCTCGATCGGCACCTCGATAATCTCCTGGAGCTCACCAGGGTTTGCCTTGAGCACCAGAATCCGGTCAGAAAGGTAGATCGCCTCGTCAAGGTCATGGGTAATAAAGACAATCGTGACATCCACGTTTTTCCAGATCTGAAGCAGATAGGATTGCATCTTGGCCCGGGTCTGGGCATCCAGGGCGCCGAACGGTTCATCCATCAGCAGGATACGTGGCCGGTTAGCCAGGGCCCGGGCAATGGCCACCCGTTGTTTCATGCCGCCGGAGAGCTCATGGGGATAGGAGTCGGCAAACGCAGCCAGTCCCACCATCTCGATCCAGCCCCGTGCCTCCTGTTCAATGGTGATCCCGGCAATCCCGCGGGTGCTGCTTGAGACTTCCAGGCCAAACATGACATTCTTCAGGACGGTCAGCCAGGGAAAGAGGGTGTAGCCCTGAAAGACCATGCCGCGGTCCGGTCCGGGGCCGGTTACTTCGCGGTCATCCAGCAGGATCTGACCTGAGGTGTGCTCTTCCAGGCCGGCCAGGATCCTGATCAGGGTTGACTTGCCGCAGCCGGATGGGCCGATGATACTGATAAATTCACGGCGATGGACCTGAAAGGAAAGGTCGTGGAGTGCCTGCACCTTTCCTTTGACGCTGTCAAAGGTCTTGCCAAGGTTGTTGACCTTGAGGACCACCGGCCGTGTTGCAATGCGCTGGAAACGGGCTCTGACTTCCGGGCTCTGATCGCGGTAGCTTGGTAGTGTCACGTCATGGATGGTCATGGCGCCTCCTGCGAAAGTTCCGGCTTGGGCCTGGGTGAGCTGTAGACGGTCCGTAGTCTGGACAGGATGCTCTTCTTGCCGCTTTTCCAGGTAAAGAGCTGCGATCCGATCCAGGCCAGGAAAAGATCGGTGGTCAGGCCGATGATGCCGATCATGATGATGGCGGCATAGACGTTGTCATAGATGCGATACTTGGCCTGCTGGTTGATGAACCAGGTAATGCCGGTACTGTTGCCCACCACCTCTGCCACGATCAGATAGGTCCAGGCCCAGCCGAGCAGGATGCGCATGTCGCGGTAGACATCGGGCAGGATGCCGGGGATGACCACCCGGGTGAAAAGCTTGAATCCGCGTGCCCCCAGGGTCTGGGCTGCCTCAAGCAGGGCGGGGTCCAGCCGCTGGGTGGTGTTTGAGATCATCAGGACCTGTTGGAAAAAGGTGCCGATGACAATAATGGCAACCTTGGGCCCGTCGTAGATCCCCAGTACTGCCACCGCCAGTGCGGCAAATGCCGGTGCCGGCAGGTAGCGGAAAAACTCAATAAACGGGTCGGTCAGGTATGAGAACAGCCGGTAGGTTCCGCCAACGATACCAAGCGGGACGGCAAGCAGTGACGAGATCAGGAAACCCCAGAGAATAATCTTGATGCTGTGACCAAGGCTCTGGTGCAGCCATGGCTCATCAGGGAGCCGGGGCGGTGTGACGAATGCCTTGTAAAAGCTGACCGCAACCTCATGGGGTGCCGGCAGGTAGACCGGATTAGTCGGCACCCCGGAGGCTGGTTGACGGTGCTCTTCCACGGCTTTGGCATTTTCCCGGAAAAAGGCCCGCTTTTCTATCAGGGCATCAACCCTGAAATGGGCGATGCTTCCCGGTTCGGTGACTCGCACCATCGGATGCCAGACAGCAGGGCAGTAGCTGACTACCGACCAGACCAGCAGCGGGATGATGAAGGAGCAGATCTGGAAAACCCGACGACGGGTGGGGTCCAGCTCTTTCCAGATGATAAAGTACCGTGCGCGTGCCATGGAAGTGTCCCTTGCTTTCTACTTCAGGTTTGCAACAAGCGAGGCATCAATGTAGTCAGCCGGGTTCTGGGGCTTGTCATAGACCTTGTTGGCGATGTTGAAGTCATCGGCATTCTTGCTGGAACCGTAGAGAGAGGTGAGGGAGGCGGACTGCTTAAAGGCCTCTTGCGCTTCTGCCAGGGACAGGAAGCGGGTCCCTTTCATATAGGTGGCATATTCGGCTGCCGGGACATTGACGCGGGCTGACATGATCTGCAGGACTTCCTTCTCATTGGCCGGGTTCTTCATATAATCAATGATCCGGTACCAGACTTTGACCACCTTCTGCCAATCCTCCTTGCGATCTGACAGGCTTTGGGGGTCAACCACCAGGGCATCGTAGATCAGGCCGGGGGCGTTGGCACTGGTATAGATCGCCTTGGCGCCGTTGACCGCCTTAAGGGCCTGGCCGGAGTTCGGCTGCCAGGCGGCAATGGCGTCAACATCACCGGATGCCAGGGTTTGTGCTGTCTGATGGGTCGGGGTGTTGATCAGGGTGACATCTTCAGGTTTCATGCCGTTCTGCTTCAGGGCGTGGTTCAACATCAGGTGCTCCAGCAGCCCCACCTCAAGCGCCACCTTTTTCCCTTTCAGATCCTTGATGGACTTGATGCCGGGACGGGCGATGATCATGTCATTGCCGTTGCTGTAATCGTTGATCAGAATCATGGTCCCTTTTTTGCCTTTGGCTCCGTTCACCAGCGTATCGCCGTTGGACATGGCCACCGCGTCAACCTTGCCGGCAACAAAGGCGTCCATGGAAGGGGCATACTCAAACCACTGGAACTGGGCATCAACCCCGGCTTCTTTGAAGAAGCCTTTCTGGATGCCGATCTCCCAGGCAACCCAGCCGGGCCAATCGCTGTACGCGATCTTCAACGGGCCCTTTGCCTGTGCCGCAGGTTTTGCCTGCGTACCTTCCTTGCCTGCCGGTTTGCAGGCAGCCAGGGTCAAAGCTGACAGGGCAATCACCAGCAACAGACCAAACAGATGCTTTACTCTCATTGCAACCTCCTTAATCGGGTAGTGGATCAATCCGAATCACCGCCATAAAACAAAAGGATTGCACCTGGCCGGGACACATTTGATCGTGTTTCCGGGCGAAGCAAGCAATGTGCCAGAGTAATACTTTTTTTGTGATTAGTATTATAGATGCGCTGGCTACAGCCGTTTAGGCAGATAATAGTCCGGTATGCTTGACTGCCAGATGCCGACTTGGTAGGTGCAAACAGGCTTTTCAGGTGCTGTTGTGCTTAAATATTGAGCTTTGGAGCCGGTTTTTTAGGCTTGCAGCTGCTGGTGAAATGGCACACAGTTTGTTGGAACTGATCTGTTCGCTTGTCCCGGAAAAACTGAAGTGATATTAATTGTGCTGTCTAGCGGAATAGAATAGCAACGTGTACAAAATCAGTGTCCGGGGGAAGCCATGTTTGAGACTCAATACAATGAAGAGATGGAGGCAGAGGCCAGACGTACCGAAGCGGCTCAGGCAGCAGGCAACATGAGGGTGGGATTTGTCGGGCTCGGAATTATGGGTGGCGCCATGGCCAATAACCTTCAAAAAGCCGGTTACGCACTGACGGTCTGGAACCGTGATCTGAGCAAAACAGACCAACTGGTGGCAGGCGGGGCCGGGCGTGCAGCCTCTCCGCGGGAAGTGGCTGAAAAGTCGGATATGGTGATCAGCATGATGGCCGACCCTGCTGCAGTAGCTGCTGTACGTGACGGTGAACAGGGTATCATTGCCGGACTCAGGCCGGGTAGCGGATATCTCGACATGTCAACCGTGGATACGGAAACAACGCTGGCTTCTGCACAGTATGCCCATCAATGCTCTGCCCTGTTTTTGGAGGCACCGGTGGCCGGTAGCCGGAAGCCTGCAGAGGATGGCACCTTGACGATTATGGCGGCCGGTGACCGGGCGCTGTATGACAAGGCGCTGCCGTTGCTTGAAAAAATGGGTAAGAAAATACTGTATCTGGGGGAGGCGGGGAGTGCCGCACGGATGAAACTGGCCAACAATCTGGTCATGGGCGGCATGTTGACCGCCTTTTGCGAAGGAATGGCGCTGGCGATCAAGACCGGTCTTGACCCTGTCCAGTTCCTGGATGTGCTGGATTCAGGCGCCATGTCAAATCCCATGTTTCGGATGAAGGGTGCCGCTGTGGTGGAGAACGCAGAGTTCCCGGTGGCCTTCCCGCTTAAGCATATGCAAAAGGATCTTCGCCTGGCCCTGCAGCTTGCAGAAAAGGCAGGTCAGCCGCTGTTTGCCACGGCAACGGTCAATGAGCTGTTTAAAAAGGCCCTGGCCGCCGGTTTGGGGGAAGTTGATTTTGCCGCTGTCAATCGAGTCATCAGAGGATAGGATTGAGTACCGGCGTTGGATTGAAGAATCAGGCCAGAGTACCGTAGATGCGCCTCAAGATCATGGCAGCACATGCAGTCAGGTCAGCACGTTGCTGACGCCATCGCTTTGCAGGAAGGCAGCGCATGAAAACCTCCAGTGTCCGTGAATTAAAGGCATTGCTGCCGTTTCTTGACGGGCTCCGCTGGCGTTATGCCACCGGGGCCTTCCTGCTGGTACTTACCAACGCCTGTGCCCTGCTGATCCCCTGGCTGCTGAAACTGGTGATTGACGGGTTACAGCGGCCTGAACACGCGCTTTTATCACCCGGCAAGGCAGCGCTGCTGATCGGATTGATTGCGGTTGGCTACGCCCTGGTCCGCATCTTTTCCCGTACCGTCATACTCAATGCGGCACGCCTGCTTGAGTTTCAGATCCGTGAGGCACTGTTTGCCCGTCTGATGACCCTTGATCTGGTCTTTTTCTCCCGCGAACGCTCCGGGGATATCCTTTCCCGTTTTGCCAATGACCTGACCAATCTGCGGATGTTGACCGGGTTCGGGGTGATGAGCCTCCTGAATACGGGTGTGCTGTATCTGGCAGGACTCTGGCTGATGCTTCAGATCAATCTCTGGCTGACCGTGGCAGCGGTGGCACCCCTCCCTTTAATGGTACTTGCGGTCAGGGCAATGAGCAGCAGGATTTTTGCGGTTTCCCGGCAGGCTCAGGACGAGCTTGCCCGGCTTTCCAGTCTGACCGAGGAGTCTGTCGGCGCTATTCGTCTGATCAAAAGCTATTGCCGGGAGGCGTATGTTGCCGGTCAGTTTGACCGCATCTCGGACCACTGTCTTGCAAAGAACCTCGAGCTTGCCAGGCTGCGTGGGCTGGTGATGCCGGTCATGGCCCTGGCGACCGGGGCAGGAACCCTGGCGGTGCTCTATCTTGGCGGCCGTCTGGTGATTACCAATCAGATCAGCCTGGGACAGTTTGTGGCCTTTTCCGGCTATCTGGCGCTTTTGGCCTGGCCGACAGCGGTGCTGGGCTGGATCCTGACCCTGGTGCAGCGGGGTGCCGCCTCCATGGCCCGCCTGAATGAGCTGCTGCAGAGCATTCCCGCGGTTGTTGAATCCCCGGAAGCCCGCCCGCTTGGCGGTATCGGCAGGGGGCTGGAACTGCGCGAGCTTCGTTTCAGTTATGGCGAACGCCGGATACTGGATGGTATCTCATTTTCAATTGCTCCCGGCGAACGGGTCGGGATTACAGGGCCGGTGGGATGTGGCAAATCAACCCTGCTGCGTCTGATACCACGTCTGTTGCCACTGCCTGACGGCATGCTGTTTGTGGACGGCCAGGATGTCAATTCTCTGGAACTTGCCTCGCTGCGCCGCTTGATGGGCTATGTGCCCCAGGAAGCGACCCTTTTCTCACGCAGCATTACGGACAATGTCGCCTACGGCGGCAACGGTGACGTCGCAACAGCGGCACAGCGGGCCGGGCTTGCAGCGGATCTGCAGAGTTTCACTGCCGGCCTGGCAACCGTGGTGGGGGAGCGGGGGGTAACCCTCTCCGGCGGGCAGCGTCAACGGGTTGCCCTGGCCCGATCTCTGGTGCGGGAGCCTGAACTGCTGCTGCTGGATGATCCATTGGCCTCGGTGGATGCCGGGCGGGAGGATGAGATTCTGGGGGCGTTGGCTGAAAGCTGGCAGGGCAAGACGGTGTTGATGGTCTCGCAGCGGTTATCGGCCTTTCGGGATTGCCAGCGGGTGCTGGTGCTTGATGAGGGCAGGATTGTGGAACAGGGGGCGCCGGATGAGCTGCTGCAGCTGGGAGGCCGCTATGCCGAGCTGGCCAAGATGCAGGGAATGCTGAAGAGTGAAGTTGGAAGAGTGACGTTAGAAGGGGTACCCTAGCCCCACGTAGACCGCCGGTCCATCTTTGCCTACGCCGATATCGACGCGGCCAACAATATTGGGACGTACCGTGGCCCTGAAGCCGACGCCGGGGTTAAACTCGAAATTGCGGGAGCTGGCCTTGTCAAAACTCTCCATCACCGCCCCCAGATCAACGAAGGGGGCCAGTTCCCAATCAGCTGTGACGTTAAAAACCTCCCAACGAAACAAGCGGATCCGCTCTTCCAGGTTCAAGAGCAGGAAACTGTTGTCAATGAAACGGTTTTTGCCGTAGCCCCGCAGTGTGTTTTCCCCCCCCAGGATACTTTGCTCAAGAAACGGCACCTTGCTGTTGTCGGTGTCACCCAGGGTCTGGTTGTACATCAGTCGAAAGACCGAGATAAAACGTTTTGCCTGGTCATGGGGCAGGTAGCCCTTCAGTTCCACCTCATAGTGGCGGTAGTCCTCGGCCCCTCCCAGTAGCTTGATGGTGGGCTCAAAGGTGATCCGGGCATAGCCGCCATAGGTGGGCAGGGTCTTGCTGTCATAGGTGCTGTAGATCAGTGAGATACGTGGGGCATGGGTGGTAAACCCTTCCACCCCCGGAACGTCCTGTTTTGCAAACTTTTCCGTAATAAAGGGTACGGATGTGATCGCCCCCTGACCGATAGAGACGGAGCGAAAACGGTGTCCCAGCTCCAGATAGTAGTGTCGTCCCAGAAACCAGGTGGCTGAGAGGTTATAGGTGATTTCACGGTTGGTGTAGTTTGTTTCCAGTTCCCCTGGGGTGCGGGCATGAAAACCAAAAAAGCGGGATGAACCGTCGGCAAACCAGCCCAGAAAACCTTTTAGCTCAAGATCGCCGTTCATCTGGCTGATATCCCGTATCCTGGCTTCATAGTCGAAGTTCTTTTTCTGGGATTGGGAGAGGTTGAATTCAATGTTCTGTTCAGGCGAGGGGTTGACAGAACCGTAGAGGGTGCCGGTAAACCCGAAATTCTGGTTGTAGTTGAGCTGAGGTGCCAGCAGGGAATAGATTTCATCCCGTGTGTCATGGATCAGAAAGGCTGACAGGGCACCGGCCGTAATCCCTTCGTTCGGAGAGGAGGCGATCACCGGCAACGGCACCGTGACCACCTTGACCTGATCGCCGCAGGATTCATTGGTGATCAGCGGCAGGTCGGTGCGGGGGATGGTGGTGGTACAACCGCTTGCCAGAATGAGTAAGGCGAGTAGGAATGCCTTTCCGGGAAAACAGTGCCAGGGGTGTGGACTATCGGAACGTAACGTTTTCATCGAGGAGGTTCTACACCGCCTGCGGGAGGGTGTCAATAATTTCGCTCGTCAGAGCGTGTCCTTGCAAGAGTAGGGCTTTACTGCTACTCTGACAACACTTTTATCCTGGCTGGAGTCGCTTGATGAACCTGAATACCCGTCTGGTATTGATCATGATCTCGCTGCTGGTTCTGGCGGTGATGACGCTTTTCTCGCTGAACCAGTTTTCGCAGAATACGCTGGTACGGGAGATTCAGGAAAGCTCTCAGGAGATCTCGAAGGCGGTGCAGCTGAGTATTGCAGACCTTACCTCAGAGGCGGAAACATCCAGGCTGACGGAATATTTTGAAGGTGCCCGCCAAAAAGGGATCAACGAGATCAACATCATTAACAGTGAGGGTGAGATCATTGATTCCACCAACCCTGAGAAGATCGGCAAACTCAAGGACCTGAAAAAGCTGGAAAAAGGTGTCCGGTCTGCGCCGAAAAAATCAGAGGGCGGCACAATCCTGTCGCAGAAACCGTATGATGTGGTCGTGCCGGTTATTGTCGGAGACGAGCATCTGGGCTATGTGCAGGTCAACATGCTGCTGGACAACATCCAGAATATCCAACACTCCAATTTCATCAAGCGCCTGGCCGCAACGGCCATGGTCTTCACCGTTGGCATCGCCTTTTCAATCTACCTCTCCCGGCGCTATACCGACCCGATTCACCGCCTGGTGCAGGACTTCAAGAAGGTTTCCAGCGGTGACCTGTCGGTTACCATCCCTGTTGAAAGCACTGATGAAGTCGGTGAGCTTGCCAAGGGTTTTAACGAAATGGTGGAAAAACTGCGGGAGCGGGAAACCCTGGAAAAACGCCTGTATGAGGCGGAGCATCTTTCACGGGTCGGACAGCTGGCCTCCGGTATTGCCCATGAGATCCGCAATCCGCTTAACTACATCAGCCTGGCCATCGATCACCTGCGCAGCGAAGTGGTGGAACAGTGTCCCGAGCGGGCCGGTGAGGTAACCGCACTGGCTGACAAGATCCGGGAAGAGGTCCGGCGTGCCAACTACATGGTGATCAACTTCATGAACTATGGCCGTCCGTTGAAGTTGCGCAAGAGCGAGATCGCCTACCCGGAACTGCTGGAGCGTACGCTTTCGGTGCTGTATGAGCGCCTGGCTGAGCAGCAGGTGGTGGTTGAACAGAGGATTTCACCGGATTTGCCGGTATTGCTGCTTGACCCTGAGTTGATGCGGAACTGCATTACCAACTTTATTACCAATGCGGCCCAGGCCATGCCCAATGGCGGCACGATTGTGCTGGAGGGGGAACTCGATGATCAGCCCGGCTGGGTGCGGCTCAGCTTCAAGGATCAGGGCTGCGGCATCGCTGTTGAAGATCAGGAAAAGGTCTTCCAGCCCTACTTTACCACCAAGGACGTGGGGATCGGCCTGGGGCTTGCCATTACCGAACGGATTGTCAAGGCCCACGGTGGTGAAATACTGGTAGCCAGCAGTCCCGGTGAAGGGACAACATTTTCGGTGCGGTTGCCGATGGAGGAGCTGAAGGGATGAGCGGAAGTATTCTGATCGTTGATGATGAAAAAAGCCAACGTGAGATCCTGACCATGATCCTGCAGGGGGTCGGGTACGATACCGCTGAGGCCTCCGGCGTGCAGGAAGCCCTTGCCATGCTGGGAAAACGGGAATTTGATCTGATCCTGACCGATCTGAAGATGCAGGGGCAGTCCGGTCTTGATCTGTTGGAACAGGTCATGGCCGATGATCCGCAGCAATGCGTGATCATGATGACCGCCCATGGTACCGTTGATACGGCGGTTGGGGCCATGAAACGCGGTGCCTTTGATTATCTTGAAAAACCGCTTGAACGAGAAAATCTGCTCTTGACCCTGAAGCGGGCCTTTGAACGGATAACCCTGGTGTGGGAGAACCGGGTGCTGCAAAAACGGGTGGCTGAGATCGAACGGATCCCCTCAATCATTGGAGAGCATCCCAAAATGAAGGAGGTCTACCGGATTGTCACCAAGATTGCTGCCACCTCATCCACTGTGCTGGTCTACGGTGAATCGGGTACCGGCAAGGAGCTGGTTGCACGGGCGGTACACGACCGTTCGCCCCGCAAGGATTGCCCTTTTATGGCAATCAACTGTGCGGCCATACCTGAAACCCTGATTGAAAGTGAACTGTTTGGTCATGAAAAAGGCAGTTTCACCGGGGCCAATGCCCGCGAAATCGGTATTCTTGAGGCTGCCAACGGCGGGACCGTTTTTCTGGATGAGATTGGTGAGATGAACGTCTCCATGCAGGCCAAGCTGCTGCGGGCCATCCAGGAAAAGGAGATCCGGCGGGTGGGAGGCAAGGTCAACCTGCCGCTGGATGTGCGGATCATATCAGCCACTAACCGGGATCTGGAGCAGGAGATCAAACGCGGCACCTTCCGTGAGGATCTCTACTACCGGCTGAACGTGATCCGGATCAATCTGCCGCCGTTGCGGGAACGTGGCAGTGATATTGCCACCCTGGCAAACTTCTTTGTGGCAAAATACCGTGAGGCCTCCGGCATTGCCGTTGAAGGGATCTCAAAGGCGGCACTCAAGCAGCTGATGAACTATACCTGGCCGGGCAATGTACGCCAGCTGGAGTCGGTCATTGAACGGGCAGTCCTGATGGCGGAGGGCAGCATCATCCAGCCGGAGGACCTGCCAAGCGAAATCAGCAGTCTGGGCGAGGGTGTCATGGTCCCCTTTGAGCTGCCACCGGAGGGGATCAATTTTGAGGAGATGGAAAAGGCGCTGATCCTGAAGGCGATGGAACGGGCCGACTGGGTGATCGGCAAGGCCGCGCCGATCCTGGGACTTTCCTATAAAACATTGCAGTACCGTCTGGATAAACACGGGATCGAGAAGCCGGAGAAGCGGGGACGATAGGGAGTTCGTATTTAGTTTGCTCCATATCGTACCGATTAATATACGACATATAGAGTGATGGTGGTTGCCTTATGACGGTCCGCAAACTAAACATATTGCTGCTTGGTGCTTCTGGTATGCTGGGGCATACACTTTTTTCGCGGCTGTGCCAGACACGTCGTTTCAACGTGCGGGCTACTGCTAGAAAAAAAGACGTTCTGACGGGTTATTTTGATGCCGAATTGCTTGCTAACATTTGCGGCGGTATTGATACTGACAATTTTGACTCTATTGTTAAAATTATCGGAGAATTTAACCCTGACGTAGTCATAAACTGTGTCGGTATCATCAAACAGCTTGCTGCGTCAGCCGAGCATATTCCTGCCTTGTCGGTTAACTCTTTGTTTCCGCACCGTTTGAATATGCTCTGCAAGGCAGCTGGAGCCAGACTGATTCATATTAGTAGCGACTGCGTTTTTGATGGCCAGAAGGGTAGCTATCTGGAAAGCGATCTCTCAAATGCTTCTGATCTTTATGGACGTACGAAGTTTTTGGGGGAGGTTGCTGACTCACCACACAGCGTTACTTTGCGTACATCAATAATTGGCCATGAACTGGGAACCCGCTATGGACTGGTTGAGTGGTTTCTTGCGCAGCGAGGTGATGTGAAAGGCTTCACCAAAGCGGTCTTTTCCGGATTTCCTACTGTAGAGCTCGCGAATATTATCATAGAACGTGTGATTCCCAACGCCTCACTAAGTGGACTCTACCATGTCTCATCTGCAGCAATCAGTAAATACGATCTGCTGAAGATCATTGCAAGTCGGTATGGTGTATCAGCAGTTATAGAGCCTTACGCCGATTTTTTTGCTGACAGATCTCTTGATTCGACAAGATTTCGACAGGCAACGGGCTATTGTCCTCCATCATGGGAGCGACTTGTTGATGCGATGTATGACGATTTTGTCTTGTCACACCACTATGCTGAAAGGAAGCGGAATTGACCTCACAGATCTTCAGTAACAAGACGGTCCTCATCACAGGTGGCACTGGATCATTGGGCAAAGTGCTCACGCGACGTCTGCTCTCAGGTGTTCATGGCACACCAAAGAAAATAATTGTCTTCTCCCGCGATGAAGCCAAGCAACACTATATGCGAGTGGCGTACCAACAGAAAAGCAAAGTGACCGATGAGGTCATCTACAACAACTTTGCTCAATTGCTTGAGTTTAGAATCGGAGATGTCCGCTCTTATGCGTCGGTTACAGCTGCCATCAGAACATCGGATATTGTCATTAATGCTGCCGCGCTCAAGCAGGTGCCATCCTGTGAATATTTCCCGCAAGAAGCTGTTCAGACTAACATCCTGGGCGCTGAGAACATCGTCAGAGCGATTCGTGACCATAACTTGCAGGTTTCAACGGTAGTCGGAGTCTCCACAGACAAAGCCTGCAAGCCGGTCAATGTCATGGGAATGACAAAGGCATTGCAAGAGCGAGTATTTATAGCCGGCAATATTACGGTGCCTGCAACACGGTTCATTTGCGTCCGTTATGGCAATGTCCTTGCTTCGCGCGGTTCGGTGATCCCACTTTTCCATGAGCAGATTCGTAATGGTGGGCCTGTCACAATCACCACTGAAGCAATGACCCGTTTCCTGCTTCCCTTGGAACGAGCTGTGGATACCATTGTTGCTGCCCTTGAAGATGCAGAGCCAGGAGAAACCTTTGTGCCGCGTGTCCCGGCAGCGCGAATCGTTGATGTGGCACGGGCACTGATCGGTCGACGGTCGGTTGAGATCAGTATCACCGGCATAAGGCCGGGAGAGAAAGTCCACGAAATCATGGTTTCCGAGGAAGAAGCGTGGCGCACCTACCCCCGTGGTGACTACTATGCCATCCGTCCGATGCTGCCGGAACTCACGGTTGCTCCGGTCGAAGGATCGGCACTGATGACAGAATACAGTTCGGGTGACATTCTTCTTTCACCAGAGGAGACTGGTCAACTTCTGGCACACCACGGCCTACTTGGATATGGTGACGAGGAAGAGGATGGAGAGCTGTTGCGATGAAAATCATGACAATCCTGGGTACGCGGCCTGAAATTATCCGTCTGAGTCGGATTATGCCGAAGCTTGACGTCCTCTGTGAACACATCATGGTGCATACCGGACAGAATTTTGACCGCAACCTGAATGAGCTGTTTTTTGAGGAACTTGGACTGCGAGAGCCTGATCACCTGTTGGGTTGCAGTGGCTCGAGCCCTATGGGCCAGGTGGGTCGTATCCTGGAAGCCTCTGAGCAGGTTATGCTCCAGGAAAGGCCAGACCGTCTGCTTATTCTTGGAGATACAAACAGCGCCCTGTCTGCCATTGCCGCTAAACGGCTGGGCATTCCGGTCTACCATATGGAGGCCGGTAACCGCTGTTACGATGACCGGGTGCCGGAAGAGGTAAACCGCCGTATCATTGACCATTCCAGCGACATCCTGTTGCCCTACACCGAGCGGAGCCGCCAGAACCTGCTAAGGGAAGGCATCCCCGGTGAGCGGATCTATGTCACCGGCAATCCTATCAACGAGGTAATCAATTATTATCAGCCTCAGATAACCAAGTCACGCATACTGGAAGAGTTATGTGTTGAGGCGGGTAAATACTTCCTTGTCACAATGCATCGTGCTGAGAATGTTGATATAAAGGAGCGCATTGAAAGTTTAACGCAAGCATTCGCCAGGCTACAGAAGGAGTATGGCCTACCCTTCATCATTAGTACCCATCCTCGTACCAAGGTACGCATGGAGCAGTTCAGCTTGTCTACCTCTGATCCCATGCTTCGCTTCATGTCACCATTTGGTTTTTTTGATTTTATTGCACTGGAGAGAAATGCCTATTGCGTTCTTAGTGATAGCGGCACAGTGCAAGAAGAGTGCGCCATATTCGGCGTTCCCAATGTGACCCTTCGCGACGTCACTGAAAGGCCAGAAACCGTGGAGTGTGGCAGCAATATACTCAGCGGGGCAGGAACCGATGCGATATTATCCAGTGTCAAAACTGTTCTCAAGCTCGGTACGTGCTGGAGAGCGCCGCAAGAATATCTGGTGGAGAATGTGAGTAATGCGGTCTGTAGGATAGCGATAGCTGCTAACTAATTGTAGGTTTTCAGTAAACCACCGGCTCTGCCGGTGAGACTTGAAAAGGCTATGCCGTTCCAGCGACATTTCCTCCTGAGGAAAGCCCCTAGAGGCAATCAACAGGAGGAAATGCCATGCGAGAGTGGCAAAGCTTAGCGCATGTAAAATGGGAGTGCAAATACCATGTGGTGATAGTGCCGAAGTACCGTAAGAAAGTGCTTTATGGTAGGCTTCGAGGAGAAGTTGGCAAAATCATCCGTCAGTTGTGTCGCCAGAAGGAAGTCGAACTTATCGAAGGTCATGCCATGGCAGACCATATCCATCTGGTATTAAGTATTCCGCCGAAGTACAGCGTTGCGATGGTTATCGGTTATCTGAAGGGTAAGTCAGTGATCCATATCCACCGCAAAGCCCAAGGCGTCAAGAAAGGTTTTACCGGTCGGCACTTCTGGTCACGAGGTTACTGTGTCAGCACAGTTGGGCTGGATGAAGAAATGATCCGAGCCTACGTCCGTGATCAGGAACATCTGGACAAACAAGAAGAGTTGGACTTTACCCAAAATACCTAGCCCCTTTTAGGGGCTTTCCTCAAGCCACCCGCTCTGCGGGTGGTCATGACTGCTAGACAACTCAGATAATTATCTAGGACAGCCCTACTATTAAGGGGTGGCTGGGTTGAGGAGTGACAGTGGGGTGCCCGGCTGTTACAAATAAGCAGAGCATAATTGTGTACTTAACGAAGGAGTGAAAGGCTGAAGATGTGTGGAATTTGCGGTTTTACCGGGGCTCCTAACCAGCTTGCCTTACACGCAATGGTAAGTTCAATTATTCATCGTGGCCCTGATGATGAAGGCGTTTTCAGTAACGATCAAATTAGCCTTGCTATGCGCCGCCTAAGTGTTGTTGATGTAGAAACAGGGATGCAGCCGGTTCACAATGAAGACAGAGCCATTTGGGTCATATTCAACGGAGAGATATACAACTACTCAGAATTACGCTCCGACCTAGTGCTGTCAGGACACCAATTCTACACCGACCACTCCGATACCGAGGTGATCGTTCACCTATACGAAGACCATGGCCTCGATTTTGCCAGCAGGATAAACGGCATGTTTGCAATAGCCCTGTGGGATAGCTCCAAGCAGCGGCTTCTTCTGGTCCGAGACCGCATGGGGGTAAAACCGCTCTATTACACAGTAAACGACAGCAGAGTGATTTTTTCATCGGAAATCAAGGGTATCCTTGCACACCCAAATTATGTGAAGGAAATGGACCATGAAGGGATATATCACTATTTTACCTTCAAACATGTTCCCGCCCCCTTTACAGCATTCAAAGGGATCAAGACCCTTCGGCCAGGG
This sequence comes from Trichlorobacter lovleyi, assembly GCF_015239775.1. Taxonomy (NCBI): domain Bacteria; kingdom Pseudomonadati; phylum Thermodesulfobacteriota; class Desulfuromonadia; order Geobacterales; family Geobacteraceae; genus Trichlorobacter; species Trichlorobacter lovleyi. The sequence continues at coordinate 3,441,183 of NZ_CP058409.1, read as the reverse complement.
GAAATGCTCATATGGGAAGATGGTCGAATCTCCCTAAAGAACTGGTGGCAGATCCGATTCGATGAACAATACAACAGGAATGAGGGGGAAGTCCAAAACCGTATTCTCGAACTTCTCGATGACGCAACACGTATTCGGATGCGCTGCGACGTACCTTTCGGAGCTTATCTTAGCGGAGGGGTTGATTCCAGCAGCGTAGTTGCACTGATGAGCAGGTATTCCGACAAACCGGTCAAGACCTTCTGTCTGGGGTACGAGGATGAACTGGAAAACAAGGCAGCAGATCTTTATCACGCCCGCCGCGTGGCAGCACAGTATGGTACCGATCACCATGAATACATAATGTCCAGCGGCGAGCTTCTGGAGGATATTGACAAAGTCATTAGCTCCTTTGACCAACCCTTTTCCGGTACGATTTCAACCTTTTTCCTGTCAAAGCTCATCTCAAAACATGTCAAAGTGGCGCTTTCCGGCGACGGAGCAGACGAACTTTTCGGCAGCTATCTCACCCATCGTACTGCCCAGCCACTATGGCACTATGTCCGACTGGTCGAAAAGATCCGCACCATCGGGTTGACTGCTGATGAACAGGCTCTGCTTGCCCCATGCAATCTGAAATATCTTGATGATCTGTATGAAATATCACAGGGAAACGAAGCACTGTGGAGATCCAAGCTATATCTGTTCAATGACAACGAGAAGCGTTCTATTCTGTCTGACGACTTCATATCTCAGTGTGCAACGGCCAGCACGGCAAATGTCATTGCCGGTTACTTTACCGGTCTAACGGCGCACAACCCTCTCAACCGCATACTGGAAATGGAGTGGAAGACCCAGCTTCCGGATCAAGTTCTTGCGTTCGTGGATTTTCTTTCTATGGCACATTCGGTCGAGGTTCGATCACCGTTTCTCGATTACAGGCTAGTGGAGTTTGCAGCCACAATCCCCGGAGAACTCAAGATCAGACAAGGTGTAGTAAAGGACGTGTTGAAGCGGGCGGTCCGGCCGATACTGCCATCAGGCATCATCGATCGGCCAAAAGAAGGTTTCGTCCTGCCGATCTTTGACTGGATGCAGAAGAAATACCGCGGGTATTGCTCCCAGATACTTTCACCCGAGCGGCTCAGTGCCCATGGTTGCCTGAATATCCCGCTGGTGCAAGACTTGCTGGTGCGTTTCGATAGTGGTGAGAAGCCTTTGAACGCTAGGATATGGAACCTGATGATGTTCCAATTGTGGTGGGAAGCTTATTTCGGCGAAGACAGCATCTGTTAAATTATTTCTATGTGAATTGAGGACGATATGAAGGCAGAAATTTTACAGTCCCAAATGGCGCAGGGCAGACTTACAGATGCCGGCGAATTCCCTAAAGTCGTTCTGATAGATACAGTCAGTTTCTGCAACTTGGCTTGCTCCATGTGCGTACACCCCGAGATGACACGAGAAAAAGGAGTCATGTCGTGGAAACTTTTCACAAAGATTATCGATGAAGTGGCTGATGAGGACAAAAATGTCCGTGTCTGGATGGTGTTTTTCGGGGAACCGTTCATACTGAAAAACAGGAATCCTTCTATATTCGACATGATACGGTATTCAAAGGATAAAGGTCTGACCGATGTAGTAACCAACACTAATGCCAATCTGATGGATGAAGATGCCTCCAGGAGACTTATAGAGTCAGGGCTTGATGCGATTTATATCGGAATAGACGCTTTTTCTCCGGAATCATACGCAAAAATCAGAGTTAAAGGCGACTACGAGGGTACGGTAAAAAATATTCAGTATCTGCTACAGCTCAAAGAAGAATTAAAGTCTGATAAACCGGATGTCTTTGTACAGTTTGTCGAGATGGATATCAACGCACATGAAAAAGAGGCATTCATTTCGTTCTGGAGTGACAAGGGTGCAAAGGTCAAAATTCGCCCCAAGGTAAGCTGGGCAGGATTGATCGAGGCTCCCAACCTCGTACTCGGAGAAGAGGATCGCTGGCCTTGTTACTGGGCAATGCAAACCATGTCTATTACGGACCAGGGCAAGGTGGTTACCTGTGCTGTCGACCTTGATGCCCGTTTCGTCGCAGGTGATGTTAACAATTCAACCCTAAAAGAAGTTTGGAACGGAAAACTGAAGGAACTGAGAATAATTCACCAGCAAAATCGATTTGCGGAACTTCCAGAAATATGCCGCAACTGCAAAGACTGGCAGTCGGCACGAGCAGACTATTACTCAACGGCAGAACCTAGTAAGTAATGGATAACGTACTGGACCTGAAAAATCATCCGGAACTCCTTCCCCAATATGTAGATCTTAGAAACCGTTACTGTGAGCTGCTGCTTACTCAGCCAGTTGAAATTGCAGAAACTATTCAATGGATGCATGAAACTACTACTGAAATATGGGCAATTGCTGAGGATAACTGCATACACGGAGTACTTTTACTCTATATTTCCCGTGGGGGAGAAATCGCTTTTTTCGCCACTCAAAAAAACCGAGGAACAGGAACCAAATTATTGCATCTCGCTGATCAGATTGCACAAAAGAAGAAACTGGCTTCCATATGGGCATGGGTGCGTAAGGACAATCCTATTGCGGCAAATGTTTTCAAGAAATGCGGCTATAGTGAATCAGGAGATGAAGATAGAACATTTAGAGATCAGCGAATCAAAGGCACTAGATTCATAAAAAATATCATGGAGAAGATGATTTAATGACTGGCAAAGACCATATCGATCACAAGGACATACAATATGGAATCAGACCTGAAGCACTCGAATTCCCTATGATGTGTGTCATATCCTTTATTTACACATGCAATGCCTATTGCCCTAATTGTCCTTACACCAATTCAGACATTCGCTCCAGCTATAAAGACAGACCTTTGATGAACCCTGAAACTTTCAAGCTGATTGCCGACCAATGTGGTGAATATGGAGCATGGGTTCGTATCTCTGGTGGAGGAGAACCGATGCTGCACCCGCAGGCGGTTGAACTTATGGAGTACGCCAAGCTTCAGGGGGCAAAGGTCGGGTTGATTACCAATGGTTCCAGATTTACCGAGGAAAGTACCCGGCGTTTGCTAGAAGCCAAGATAGATATGATCGAGTTCAGTGTGGACGCCTCTGATCCTGATACGTATCGTCACGTAAGGCCTGGACTGGACTGGTCAACCCTTAAGTGTAATGTGGAGCGAATGGTCAGAATGCGAAACAAGCTTGGCAGCGTCACCAAGATCATTGCCAGCGGAGTTAACCAGGAAGGGGTAGACATAGATGCGGTAGCAGCTTTTTGGGAGCCGTTTGTCGATAACTTCCAGAAACGCAAATTCCTTACCTGGGGAATAAATGACCCCGACAAATCAGCGGACCCAACCCCCTACCTGCCGCCAGATGAACAGATCCCATGTCCGTTTATCTTTGAACGCCTCAACATAGATTCACGCGGTAAAGTTATGGTGTGCGGCTTCGACATAGCAGCCAAAACCGACATGGGGAACATTCACGAAAAGAGCATCAAGGATATCTGGCATGGTGAAGGCTTCGAATTCTACCGGCAGAAACATCTGAATAAAGCTGGCAATGATTTAGAGCTTTGCGCCAATTGTCCAGACTGGAAATACCGCTCCTGGAAACACAATTATTGGAAAATTGTGGATGTGGCAGAAAAGGCTCGCCAGGAAAGATTTGACAAGCTAGATCTCATGGATTCGGAGGGATGCCTGGCAGTTGACGAGAAAAAGGGCGCCTGAATGGTCATCGGCATTCTGCAGCCCGGATATCTTCCATGGCTTGGTTTTTTCGAACAATTACACCGGAGCGATATCTTTGTAATATATGATGATGTCCAGTACGACAAACATGGCTGGCGAAATCGCAACCGAATAAAAACCGCCAATGGTATCCAGTGGCTGACAGTTCCGGTGCTGCTCAAGTACAATAAGCATCCGCAGATCTGCGAGGTGCGCATCGACAATATGGCAAAATGGCGCAAGAAACATCTGGAGACCATTCGCCAGAGTTATTCACGTGCTCCGTATTTCGAGCACTATTTCAACATATTCGAAAGTTCCTTTGCTTGTAATTGGGAATACCTTATCGATCTGGATGTTCACCTCATGACAGAACTGGTACGTGCTTTAGGACTCCCTGAAAAACCGATGGTCAGATCTTCGACGCTAGGAATAGAAGGTGGAAGAATAGATAGACTGATAAAAATCTGCACCTATTTCGGCGCCGACACGTTTTATGAGGGCGCATCGGGAGTGAATTACATCGATCCGGCCGTATTCCTTGAAAACGGCATTAGAGTAAAATTCCAGGAGTACCGTCACCCCACGTACCCCCAGCTTTATGGAGATTTTATGCCTTACCTTTCTCTCGTGGATCTGTTGTTCAATTGCGGTGACAAAAGTCTCGACATATTGATTGGAAATACTAGTCCGGAGGTAGTGAACTGAATGAAAAAGACCATTCTGGTGACAGGCGGAGCAGGATTCATTGGTAGCAATTTTGTGCGTCACATCTACAATACATATCCGGATTACCGTATCATCGTTCTCGACGCACTCACCTATGCAGGACATGTTGAAAACCTCCCTGTCGACATCAATGAAGACAACGGCAGCCGTCTGATCTTCTGGTACGGCAACGTTACCAACGGCGAACTTGTGGGGACCCTGGTTTCTCAAGCAGATGCAGTTGTGCATTTTGCTGCGGAAACTCATGTGACCCGTTCTATCTACGATAACTTTCTCTTCTTCGAGACAGATGTAATAGGTACGCAGACCGTCGCAAATGCCGTTCTCAAATATCGTGACCGTATCAAGCGGTTCGTCCACATCTCAACTTCCGAAGTCTATGGCACTGCCTACAATCCTTTAATGGATGAAGATCACCCCCTTATGCCGATGAGTCCTTATGCCGCCGCCAAAGCAGGTGCAGACCGCCTGGTGTATTCCTACTGGGCCACCTACAAGATTCCGGCAGTCATAATCCGGCCATTCAACAATTACGGAACTCAGCAGCATCTGGAAAAGGCGGTTCCAAGATTCATTACCAGCTGCATCCTTGACGAACCGATTCGGCTTCATGGCGACGGCAGCGCAGCTCGTGACTATATACATGCCGAGGACACCTGTGCAGCTATTGACTTGGTTCTCCACGCAGATGACAAACTGGTAAACGGCGAAGTATTTAATGTTGCCTCAGCTGTCGACAGGTCAATGCTATCGGTTGCAAAGGATATCGTTTCAATTATGGGAGCTGATGATTCTTTGATTACGTTTGTCGGTGACCGGCCGGGACAGGTGTTCCGGCATACCGGGGATATTTCAAAGATTGAGCGTGTCATTGGCTGGAGGCCCAGAACAGACTGGCAAGATGGCTTGAGAAGAACCATTGAATGGTATTCAGCAAATCGTAAATGGTGGGAGAAACAGCTCTGGATGCGCTCAGTTCCCATTGTCACGCAGACTGGCAAAAAAGAGCTTCATTAAAAGGATACCCGCATGACTGAACGTAGGGTGGAGTTTTTCAGGCATAATTTGACTGAAGAGGATATTGCTCTGGCAACAGATGTAATGCGCTCCGTATTCCTCACTACCGGGCCTAAGGTAGCCGAATTTGAGCGTAAACTTTCCAACTACCTGAGCAATGGCCATGTTGTCGGCCTCACCAGCTGTACTGCCGCATTGCACCTTGCCTTGCTGCGCCACGGCATCGGGCCGGGAGATGAGGTCATCACAACGCCCATGACATTTTGTGCCACTGCCACCGCGATACTACAAGCGGGTGCAACGCCGATTTTTGTGGACGTTTGTCCGCATAGCGCTTTAATTAAACCCGAAGATGCAGAAAAAGCCATAACCGCTAAAACTAAAGCTATCATACCCGTCCACTTATATGGGCGTATGGCCGACATGCGTGGTTTCGCCGAACTAGCCAAGCCTTACAACCTAGTTGTTATAGAAGATGCTGCTCATTGCTTAGAAGGTCAGCGTGATGGAGTTAGACCTGGCCAACTAGGGCACGCAGCATGTTTCTCATTTTACGCAACCAAAAATATTACCTGTGGCGAAGGCGGAGCACTCGTCTGCAAAACCGACGGTGACGCAGCGTGGTACAGGTCTGCGAGACATCACGGTATATCAAAAAACGCTGCTTCACGTTATACAGGCAGCTATCAACACTGGGATATGGATATGATGGGATGGAAATATAACATGGACGATATCCAGGCAGCACTGCTGATTCATCAGATCGACCAAATCTACGGCTATCGCAGACGGCGCCAGCATCTTGAACAGCTGTACCGGGAAATGCTCGCCGACATCAAAGGGCTTGAGTTCATCGAACCTCCCGCAGAAGGGGAGGAGAGCGGCCATCATCTCTTTACGGTCCTGCTGCCGCGGGAATGTTCGCGAGACGCGGTCCTCAACAGTCTCCAGGAACGCGGTATCGGCTGCGCGGTGAATTACCGGGCGGTCCACACGCTCACATACTTCCGGGAGTCGTACGGATACCGTCCGGAGGATTTCCCCATTGCCTACGACATCGGCTGCCGGACGGTGACGCTGCCGCTCTATCCCAAACTCGGCGAAGACGAGGTCAGAAGGGTCTGCGCAGCCTTGAGGGCCGTTGTCTAGGAGAAAAGTCCTTGTGTGAGTTAGGGGAGATTGGCAGCCGTATGAAAAGTGCGTTGTGCGAGCAAGTTGAAGAAAACGTTCAACAAATACGTTCGGGCGGAAAACCTCGGCAGGTTGACCTGCTAGCTTGTCTTTGTTCAGAAAGCAGGGAACTCCGCTGTGAGGTAAATTGCCGTTTGGCATCAGCTTTTTTGGATGTCTCAGATTTTGAAAATGCCTCCGTTTGCATCAAACGAGCCTGGATAATATCTGACTTTTCTCCTGAGATTCTACCTCTCTTCGTCAAGATCCACCTTGCCCGCAATGATATTACCGCAATAAAAGAGGCATATAAGCAGCGTGGGGTAAAGGAATCTCTGTCCTCAAACGTTGATGCCACTCTGAACTATTTCAATCTCTGGCAGTATGCTGTGGCCACTCATCTCCACAGGGACTACTATGAATATGATTACGAAGTCCTCAGATGTGTAGAGAAGCTCGCGAGTCCATATAGAATGAACCCTCCACGGAGAAAAATTCTTCAAGGGAACAAGATAAAAATTGCATATCTGGTTTTCGGTGTCACTCACATAAATTCTGTACTGATAAAAAACAATAAGATTATGGCCAAATACCATGATAAGGAACGGTTTGACATCAGTTTCTATATACCGGACAGTATTGAGGACGTGGTCCGTGCTCCTCAGGGGAGCGAGCACGTGAAAGATTTTGTTTCGTATGGATGTAAGGTCCATGTTGCACCAGCTCATCTATCTAGAAAGGACCGATTGCTTTGCATTGCCAGCAAGATTTTTGAATCAGAAACCGATTTATTGGTGACTTCGGCACTACTTGCTGATTTTGAGCATTATTTCATCGCCGCTACTCGCCCCGCGCCATTGGTTGCCGGGCTGTTGCAGGGGCCCCCAGCCCAATATGCGGCTCCACTGCTGGACTGGGTATTGTCATGGTCGCCTCACCCACTCATGGATACCCCTTGTAACGGGTCACTGGTCTCTTTCGAGATCGGTTTGCCTGATCGGAGAGAGATCAGGCCAGCGACAAGGGATGATTTTGGTTTGCCGGGTGCCAGCCGAGTCTTGATGAGTGTCGGCAGAGCAGAAAAATTTCAGCTTTTCGAATACTGGATCGCTGTGCTGGAAATTTTACAACTGCGACAGGATTCCTACTATCTGGTTGTTGGCGCTGAAGAGATGCAACTACCCTTTAGGGACGAACTCAGAAAATGCCCTGAGTGGCAGCGAGTCAGGATGTTGGGGTGGAGAAAGGACTGTTTGAATATTATGTGTCTTGCCGACCTGCTTATCGATACATTCCCTTCCGGTGGAGGACATGTATTGGCAGACGCCATGGCCTTATCTATTCCATTCGTTTCCTTTGAAAATAACTATCTAAGAAATTATGACCAAACCGAGTGGTCCGTTGTTGATTGTTTCGCAGATATTCCTGAACTGATCATTCAACGCAATGACTTCGAGAGGATGAAAGAGACGGTATTCCGCCTTCTGGATGATGACGGCTTTTACAGGGTGATGTCTGAAACATGCTGGGAGCAGGTACAAAAGAGACAAGGTAATCCAACCAAAGGCATAAGGCGGTGCGAGGATGTTTACCGTAAGTTGCTGTCTGTCGAGCATTGGTAAATAAGGGAATATGGTGCAAAAGCAGCACTTGGTCTTAGTAAACTTTAAGAGTGGAGATGCACTAACATGGCGCAGTTGACGAACGGCAATGACCGGCTTCTATATTCCGGAGCGGAGGATGATCCCATCCCCACAATCAGGGACTGTGCGGTATTGCCTGGCCACGGCGGTAACTATGCGCTCAACGTCGTCTGGGAGAGGAGCGGGAGACGCTTTGGCGCCTCTGTCCAGCTCCAGTATCACAGCCCTCTTGATGGCGTAATACTCATCGACCAAGCTAGCGGTGAGCAGTTAGTCCTATCCATAGCAGATGTGAGAGCTTTTCTTGCCAATGGCTACGAGTTCGATCGGGAATCGCCCGTCTATTTCTCCGAATTGAGACCGGAGCTGCCTCCCCGCATCGCCGTCACCGTACGTCACTCGACAGCCATGGGGGGCGGCACCATGGCCCTCTTTCGCTACGTCAACTGGCTGACAGATATGGGGGCTGAGGTTACGGTATTCTCCGACGATTTCCACCCTCGCTGGACCACCCTGAACGCACGGTTTCGCTGCATCACCGACGACCGGTCACGTTATGGGATTGGCGCTCAGACCTCGAGCAGCAGGCGAGCCGACTTGAGGTTGCTGGGGCAGTTCAGAAAACTTCCTCCATCCATCGGTATACGGCTATGATTGACGGGCTATCAAAAAACGTATTTTCACAAGGCAAGCCATCTTCGTCAACAGTGGCGCGAGATGAGGAGACGCTGACCGCTGCCGAAGTGATTGGGCATCTCGCTTTGATGGTTCAAAGGTTGCCCCCAGAAGAAATCGAAAATTTTTACGTTGCCCTGGCCCCTGCTGTTGCAACCATGGCAAAAACCGGAAAAGGTACCGATGCTTGCCTAGAACATGGCTGCTTGCCGATGCCGGTACATTTCTACTCACCATTGCCGGACATAAGAGATCTTCAGGAGCGGGGAGTATACCAACGGACCAGTAATCTGTCTGGCATTGACTGGGATTTGAAGCGCCAGTCTGAGTTGCTTCTTTATCTGGGGCGTCGTTTTGGACATGAGTGTGACTGGTCGCCAAAACCAGCTGGGAATAATGATGCTTTTTATACTGAGAATGGTTGTTTTTCCTTTGGCTGTGCAGCCGCGTTGCACTGCATTCTCCGTTTTTTTCAGCCACAACGTATTGTTGAAATCGGCTCGGGTAATTCCTCGCAAATTATAAACGCGGCAGTTCTGCAAAATATGAAGGAGTTTGGCAGACAGTGTGACTATACCATTGTTGACCCCTATCCTGATGATGCACATATTGGAAAACTTCAGTGCGTGAGCAACCTCCTCAAACAGCGGGTGGAGACTTTGCCCGTATCATTTTTTAGTCACCTACGTGATGGCGATGTGCTCTTTATTGATTCCGGGCATGTGGTCAAAACTGGTGGGGATGTTAATTATCTGATTCTGGAGGTCCTTCCCAGGCTGGCACCCGGCGTTATCATCCATTTTCATGACATTCCTATGCCGTACGAATATGCTGAAGTGTATCATACCAATCCATCATTTAGGATGTTCTGGACTGAGTCGTATCTGTTGCAGGCTTTTTTGGCTTTCAATAATGAGTTTGAAATTCTTGTCTCAATGGCTGCCGTCACATCAGAAATGCCTGAGATTCTTGGAGCTGCATTCCCTCTGTACGACCCGGCATGCCATCTGAGTGGGAGTCAAAGTATCTGGTTGCGTCGGCAAAAAACATGAAGAGCTCCTGCCTCAAATACTATGACTGAATATGCTATAGCAAATACGGCATCCTCTGGTGTCAGCAGTAGTGGTGCTAGAGCCCCTGCTGTGGTTATACGTGACTGCAGCATATCACCTCGGCATGACGGCAGCTTCGTACTCACATTTTCTTTCGAAAGAGAAGGTGTTGTCATTGAAGGTACTACCAAAGTCAACTATGACGCATCGCTTGATGAAGTAACGCTAGCCTGTCTTTCGGACGAACAGGTAACGGTGACATATCGTGAGATTTTAGATCATCTCTCTGCCAGGTATGATTTCGAGCGGGAGTCGGTCTCCTGTTGCCCTGGGGGGCAACCGGAGATGCCTCCCAGCATTGCCTTCACCGTCCGCCACTCAACTGCTATGGGGGGTGGTACCTTAAATATTTTTCGTTATATCAACTGGCTGACAGATCTTGGCTGCAGGGTAACGGTCTATTCTGATGATTATCCGCCTGCCTGGATGTCCGTCAATGCCCGTTTTAAATGCATTGTCGATGAGCAGGTCCGCTATGGGGCAATAGCCGATCCGGTGGTGGTAGTCTATTCTGTCTTAGAGATCCCATTGATCCTCCGCTATGCGGATACCTGTGGTAAAAGGATTTACCACCTCTGTCAGGGGGTGGAGGAATTCCACTATGCCCCTCCAGCCACAGACGACCTTATGACTCCCGTTCCATTATTTGATCTGCTTAATACGTTACCGGTGGGGAGAATTGTTGTTTCACCCCACCTGCAACACTACTTTAGGCAGAAGTATCAGCAGGATACGATATTGATAACCAATGGTGTGGACCTGGATGTTTTCAGGCCTGCAGCACATTGCACCAATTCGGAGAATTACAGGATTCTGGTCTGTGGCAACCCCAATCATGCCTTGAAGGGCGTGCGTACAGTAAAAGATGCGGTAATGGCGCTGGCAGCACGGCATGCAGAATGGAAGCTGCACCTACTCAATAGTTGTGGTGAGCAGATTCTTCCTGAGCAAATAGGGCATGAGCATGTTGGCGTTTATACATATGAGCTGCGCTGCTGCAATACCTCAGGTGCAATGCGTGAGCTGTATAGTCAGTCGGATTTGTTTGTCTCATCTTCCTGGTATGAAGGGTTTGGTCTGCCTGTGCTGGAGGCGATGGCATGCGGAACTCCGGTTGTAATGACAGAAAGTCATGGGCTGGATGGCATTGCGGAGGATGGTGTAAATTGTCTGAAAGTGCCGGTTGGTGATGTGGCGGCTCTTGCTGTAGCTATGGAGCGGCTGCTGAAGGATGCAGCATTAAGAACACGCTTGATTGAGAACGGCAGGACAACTGCCGAGCATTTTTCGCTCTTCAATCAAAAACAGATGTTTGCTGCCGGTTTTGAACAGGTAACGGGCTTCCCGTTTGCATCGAGGTCTTGTAACCTGGCAGGCGGTACTTCCCCCTTCTTTTCCATTCTTGTTCCCACGTATAATCAGGCCGAATTTCTTCGGGTTGCCCTTGATTCATTGCTGGCTCAGACCTATGCTAAATGGGAAGCTGTGGTTGTGAACGATGGTTCCACAGATCATACTTCTCGCGTATTAGCTGAATATGCTGAAAGAGACGCCAGAATTCGGGTGTTTTGCCAAAAGAATGCTGGTGTGGGGAGCGCTCTTAATCGGGCTTTGGCCGAAACGCAGGGAGACTGGATTTGCTGGCTCTCTTCAGATGATCTTTTTCTGCCAGATAAGCTCGCCTGTCATGTTGAGGTGATCCGGAACGATTCGGGTGTGCGGTTCATGCATACTAACTATTTGGTTTTGTATGAGGAGGATGGGAGTGTGACTTCAGCCCCCATCGATGTTGCCACGCTCATCCCTCCAGTTGAAGAACAGCTGGTAAGGTTTCTGGAGATCAACTATGTAAACGGAATCAGCATTGCGGTGCACCGTAGCGTCTTTGATGCAGTAGGGACGTTTAATGCATCATATCAGTATGGACAAGACTTTGATCTCTGGATGAGAATAAGCACTCGCTTTCGCTCCCGCTTTATTGACAAGCCGACCTGTGTGACCAGGATACATGCCGGCCAGGGCACCAGCCAGTTTGTTGAGGCCGGTATCTATGACTCAGCCCGCGCGGCTCTTGCGTGCCTAAATAGTCAAACCCTTGAAGAACTCTTCCCTTTGCTTGATCTTGATCAACCGGAACAGATGAACTATGCGTTTATTGCCCTGTCCAGGGTGCTCGTGAATCCGAAAGCGTTTGTCAATCGTTGTGGGTATGCAGCTGCTGTTTGGGACAGGCTCAAGGCCGCCATGACACCACGGAGAGCTGAGCAGCTTTCAGACTTTTTGAAGATGGTCATGGATCGCCCCAGTGCGCTTGGACTAGGCAACGAGATTTTACAGGTTATGCTTAAACTGCTTCAGTCGATTCCCATGCCTGTTGCCTATGTTGCTCATGATTGGCGCACCGATCTTGAGTGCCACGCCGACAAGCTGGCAGCTGCCGGTGAACAGCAGGAAGTTGCAGCCATTCGTCGTTATATTACTATGGTCACTGCCGCTAATGAGATGACAGCAAAACGATCTCTTTCTAGCGCTGCCCCCCTGTTCTCCGTTCTTGTTCCTACGTATAACCAGGCTGATTTTCTCTGCCAGTCTCTGGATTCCTTGCTGGCCCAGACAGTAGCGGATTGGGAGGCTGTGGTGGTGAACGACGGCTCCACAGACCACACTCAACTGGTTTTGGCAGAGTATGCGGCACGTGATGCCAGAATTCGTGTATTCCATAAGGAAAATGGAGGTGTGGGGTCTGCCCTGAACCGGGCCTTGTCAGAGGCAAGGGGCGAGTGGATCTGCTGGCTTTCTTCTGATGACCTGTTTCTGCCCGATAAATTAGCCTGCCATCTTGCCGTGCTTAAGAAGGAACCTGATGTCAGGTTCATGCATACCAACCACGGCCTGCTATATGAGGATACAGGCATCGTGATGCACGATGTGGTGCAGTCTGAGCTTGTTATTCCTCCTCAGGAATTTCAGGTGCTTTGGTTTTTTCGTTTTAACTATGTCAACGGTATCACCATTGCTGTCAGGCGAGATGTTTTCTGCGAGATTGGCGGTTTTGACGAAACGCTGCATTATGGCCAGGATTATGATCTGTGGCTGCGGATTTCAGCACGCTATCCATCACGGTTCATCAACCAAAGTTCCAGCATTACCAGGATTCATCCCGACCAGGGGACCAACCGTTTCATGGAGGCAGGTATACTTGATTCCTGCTGTGCAGCGATACAATTTCTGAACAGTCATAGTTTTAGGGAGCTGTTTCCCCTGTTGAATTTGTTAAATCCAGCAGAGGCACGGGCTGCAGTGCAACAATCTCTTTGTGTGTTGGCGGATAGGCAGGCTTATCTGCATTCAGCAGGGTTCGGCAGGCTCCTAGCCGACCGACTAATGGCCTGGCTGGCAGATTGTGCCGATCCAATGTTGCAGCAGGAGTTGACAACGCAGGTCAAGCAGGTGTGTGGGCTAATTGCGCTACAAGAGGGCGACAGGGAGGTGCTTGAGCTCTTCGAGTATCTTGGGTGCCGTGTTGGTGTTCCGCCCGTCTATAAAAGCCAGGAGTGTAGTGAATTGCTTGAGTCTTACCGAGCTCGTTTGTGTGCAAGGGGACAGGGACAACAGGCTGCTATTCTGGACACCTACCTGAACTATCGTACAGATATGCAGATGGATGGGCGGGCAACAGCCTCAGGCATGAATAAGGGGCTCAAGATTCTGTTTGTGCTGCACGACTATCTACCCCAAAATGTTGGCGGCGTGGAGAGCTACTGCCATCGTATGGCTAAGGCATTGCAGGAATTGGGGCATCATCTGGCGGTGTTCTACCCTTTCCGCTACGCCGGGGCCCGTCTTGGGATTGAGCCATATGCATGGGATGGTATACCTGCATTCAGGTTGACTGGTGACGGTGTGCCTCCTTTCACTTCTACGCTTGAAAATCCTGAAATTGAACAGCTGTTTAAGGAACTGCTGATTCAAGAGCAGTTTGACCTGGTGCATATTCAGCACCTGCAGTTTTTGCCCAACTCGTTGGTTTCATGCGCGTCAGAGGTTGGTGTGCCTGTGGTGGTAACTCTGCACGATTTCTGGTTGCTGTGTCTGCGCACTCACTTGTTTCGAGGTGTAGGTAATGTCTGTCAAGGGCCAGTATCAAAGCATGACTGCCTGTTGTGTATGGGCGAGCCTGGTGGACAGTATGAGCAGTTTATGGAGGAACGTGCACAGAGTGTACAACGGATCTTGACTGAGGCAACCATGGTAAGCGCTCCATCCCGTTTTGTTGCCGATATGTTCGCTCGCTACGGCATTCAACGGGAGATTGAGGTACGGCCGCTGGGAGTAGAGCCATGTCCACAGCGGGGACGGCAATTGGGACAGGAACTGGTTTTTGGTTATATCGGCTCAATCAATGAGATAAAAAATGTCTTTGGTCTGGTGCATGCCTTTTCCAAGACCAAGGGCAACCACGCCCGGCTACGCATTCACGGCTGTGGAACCAACCAGATTACTTCTTTGCTGAGAGAGTTCATCAACAATCCTCGGATCGAATTCTGCGGTGGATATCAGCCCCATGAACTATGCTCTATTCTTGCTGGATTTGATGTTACGGTAGTGCCGTCGTACATTGAGAGTTACTGCCTCACGGTGCGCGAGTCGCTTGCCGCTGGAGTTCCGGTGCTTGCTGCACAGGTCGGTGGAATTCCAGAGGCGGTTTGTCATATGGAAAATGGCATTCTCTTTGACCCGAATGATCTAGATATGTTGCGGCAGTATATGCAGCAAATGATAGACGCTCCGGAAATGATTTCTCAGCTTGCAGGTAAGATCGAGCCGGTTTTGACGATTACTCAGGATGCCGCCAAATGGTCATCATGCTACCAGGAAATTGTTGGTGTGATACGAGAATGCTGTTGAATAAATCGCCATTTGTGGGTAAAATTCTTCAAAATTTACGTAACGTTAGGAGCGCCAAATGACTGCCGTTGTCCCTTACAACCAATATGAAGCCCAGAATGCATATCAACGGTTGCGGGCCTGCCTTACCCGGGAGTCTACGGAAGCTGCCATTACTGAGATCAAAACGTTTCTCAAGATGTTTTCAGATGTGCCGCTGGCCCATAATGATCTCGGGGTGTTGTACCACCAGGCAGGTAATGAACTGCTTGCCTTGGCACACTATGAGAAGGCCAACCGGTTGCAGCCGAATAATCCTACGGTAGTCAAGAATCTGGCCGAATTTTACTTTGTGGTTATGGGCTGGAATGATGATGCGATCGAGATGCTGACTGAGTTGTTGAATGCTTGGCCAGACGATTTTGAGATCCTGACCGCGCTAGGCAATATCAGTGAGAAAATTGGCCGGCCTGATGAGGCACGGGCATTCTACCGTAAAGCCAATCAGCTTGAACCGGACAATGCAGCGGTCCGTGAAATTCTGGCCCGGCTGGATGGGCCGGTCTCGGCGGCTGAATATCGCCAGTCGGTTGACTTGCCGCAGGTGGATGAAGAAATAGCCCCGCTTAAGCGTTTACTGGAACAGAATCCTGCCAATGCCCTTGCCCATAACAACCTCGGCATCATCTATACCGGGCGGGGTGAGTATGAACTGGCCCGTGTACACCATGAGCAAGCGGTGAAGTATGAGCCAGCTAATGCCATGTATCGCAAAAACCTTGCTGACCTGTGTTATGTCGCATTCGGAATGACTGATGATGCGGTCGAAATGTACGTCCAGCTGCTTAAGGACTACCCGAACGATGTGGAGGTGTTGACTGCGTTGGCTATTTTTTCAAAGGCTGCAGAGCTGAAGGAACAGGCCCGGATATTCATCAATAAGGTGCTGACACTTCAGCCCTGGAATACAGAGGCCCGGACCTTCCTGGCAGGTATTTAGCAATGTCTTTCGCTGAAGGTTCTGTCAAGGGGGCTGATGCCCCCTTGGCCGTTCCAGGTCTCTCCATCATCATCCCCGTCCATAACCAGTGGCCCTTAACGCGGGCCTGTATTGATTCCTTACTAGTCTATCCGCTAAATATCCCCTTTGAAATAGTCATCGTTGACGATGGTTCAACGGATGAAACCGTTGAAAAACTAGAAGAATTGGTGCGGTCTGATGGTCGTATCAAGGTAGTTGCCAACACTGCACCACATCGCTTTGCCCGGGCCTGTAACTATGGAGCACGTTCAGCACGCGGTGAGTTGCTTCTGTTCATGAACAACGATATTGAGGTGCGCTCACCGGGATGGTTTGAACCGCTAGCAGAGGTTCTTCAGCAACGGCCTGAGGTGGGTATTGTGGCGCCACGCCTGCTATTTCCTGATGAAACGGTGCAGCACTGCGGTAAGGTTTGGCATCTTGATCAGTCCAGTTGGCCTCGCAGTGAACATTATCTCTATGAGCAGTCTGCCAAGTTGCCAGAAGCGTGCCAGGGTGGTTCCTTTTTGACCATTACCGGCGCCTGCATGCTGCTGCGACGGGAACAGTTTTTTACGATTGGTCCCTTTGATGAACGTTATGAAAACGGATGGGAGGATGATGACCTTTGCCTGGCATTTCGGTCACAGGGGCTTTTGTCATGGGTTTGTGCCGATACTACATTGATCCACCATCAGGGCGGGACACTAAAGGCAGAGGCGTTGGTGCTGGAACGTTATCTGGGGGTGCTGAAGGGTAAAGGGATAACTCTTGCTGCCGATGACCCGCTTCTGATCGGGATGCAGCAGCAGGCCAGGGCAAAGGCTGAGCAGTTTGAGCGGGTATACCAAAATAACCGGAGCCTCTTTTTTGCCAAGTGGGGGGAGGCGCTGCCGAGGCTCTTAAAGCCGGCTTCTGAGCAACGTGATGCCGTTACCATTGTCATTGTCACCTATAACTCTGCTGCAACTATCGCCGCATGCCTTGAAAGTCTGGAGCGGACGGTTGCGGCTTCAGATCGGGTGGTGGTGGTGGACAACAACTCCCGTGATACAACCTGTGCAATTATCGAAACGTTTCAATCAAAACTGCTGCTTGAGCTTATTCAGAACAAGGAAAACAGAGGGTTCTCTGTGGCGACCAACCAGGGGATTAGGCAAGTAAAGACTCCTCTTGTGGTGCTGTTGAATCCGGATACTGTTGTGACAGAGTGCTGGCTTGACCGTCTGGCAGGTCGCCTTAATGATCCCAAAATTGCTGCAGTAGGGCCGGTTTCAAATTTTGCCGCTGCTCGGCAATCGGTGGCCTGTCACTGGTCGGGAACCTTGCCGAACGGGGTGAGCCCTGAGCAGGCTGCAGATCAGCTCTACCAGATGAACAAAGGGAAGTCAGAGGAAGCCAGGCTTTTGATCGGGTTCTGTCTGATGATCAGGAGGAGTATTCTTGAACAGCTGGGGGGGCTTGATGAACGGCTGTTTCTGGGTAATGACGATCTGGAATTATCATGGCGACTACGGATACACAACTATCGTCTGCTGATCGCTACTGATTGCTTTGTCTGGCATGAAGGTCAGCATAGTTTTAAGACAGATTCTGTAACCACTACCGGCAGGTTGCTGCAGGAGAGCAGTGATGCCCTGTACTGGATTCTTGCAGCACACTATGGATCCGGGCGGGTTCCCGTTCCTCGAGAACTATGGGGTGTTGACTGGTTTTCGCCATCCTGTCCGGTTTTTAACCCCGCTGTGGGCTTTAACCAGATTCTGCGTCTGCCTAAGGCTTGGGAGTGTCCGATAACTGCTGATGGGAAACCGCTGGTCTCCCTTGTTATCCTGACTTTTAACCAATGGGACGTTACAGAAGAATGCCTCGCATCAATTAAGCGTCATACACCTGAACCGTATGAGCTGATTGTGGTGGATAACGGCTCAACTGACGGTACCCCGCAGCGACTGATGGAGCGAGCGGCTGAAGACGGACGATACCGGCTTGTGCTGAATCCTGAGAACCGAGGCTATGCCGCTGGCTGTAACCAGGGAATGCACCAGGCGTGCGGCAGTTATATTGTGCTGTTGAACAATGATGTGATTGTGACGCCGGAATGGCTGGCAGGCCTGCTTGAATGTCATGCATCTGATCCTCTGGCAGGCATTGTAGGGCCTCTGACAAACAATGCAAGCGGGATCCAGGTGGTGTCTGACCCTGATTATGCCGATTCTGGAGAGCTTGATGCGTTTGCACGCCAGTTCAGGGTACAGCATCGCTTCCGGAAGGTGAACTCTCGGCGTATTGTTGGCTTCTGCATGCTGTTTAGCAGAAGTTTGACTGATAAAATAGGCTTGCTGGATGAACAGTTCGGCACCGGCAATTACGAGGATGATGATTTTTGCATTCGTTCTGCCGTGGCTGGCCACCAGAACATGATCGCTGCCGATGTGTATATTCATCATCACGGCAGTATATCGTTCAGGGCTAATAGGATCGATTACGGTTCCGCACTGTCCAGAAATGCTGCCTTGTTTCAGCAAAAATGGAGCAAGCCGGTGATAGACCCGGTATTGGGAAAGCAGATTGCAGTCTACCGTATGCTTGAACAGGCTGAGCGCTTTCTGCTCGATGAGCGGTATAAAGAAGCTGAAGAACTGCTCTTAATCTGTCTGAGGGACCACCCGGATGATATTCGGGTGCAGAACCTTGCTGGACGGGTAAAATCAGCTTCTGCCCCTGACGTGATGCTGGTTGACCAGGATGATCAGGCATATGCTGATGCACTGCTTGTGAATAGATTTATGCTTGAGCCGTGGTATTCGCAGTTGCAAAAGGCACTGCTTAAAGCTGCGCAGCGAGGTGTTGAGGGGCTTTTGTCCGTTGTGGATGAGGCTTTTCGGCTTTATCCTCTCTCTAGAGGGCTTGCTCGTCTGCGGGTTGAACTGGCGGCCCTGGATCAATGTCCTAAACTATTATCTTGGGCCGAGGAGTTCCTTGTCGTATTCGGGCCTGATGATCAGGTGATTCAGGTTGCTCTCGCCCAGCGCAGAGAGTGTGGACCACATCAGGCTACAGCAGAGCCTGGTCGATCAGTTTCTCTTTGCATGATTGTGAAGGATGAGGAGAACAGTCTGGCGCGTTGCCTTGCCTCCTGTAAGCCACTGGTGCATGAGATAGTAGTTGTTGATACCGGCTCATCAGATCGGACAGTTCTGATTGCGGAACTTTTCGGGGCAAAAGTGGCTCATTATGCGTGGCAGGAAGACTTTTCCCATGCCCGCAACCGAAGCCTTGATCTGGCCACTGGCAACTGGATTCTGGTGATGGATGCTGATGAGGTGCTCTCTGCCAGGGATCGTCAGATTTTTAATGCAGCTTTGGCTGCGACACCCCCTGATCGTGCCTTTGTCATGACCACACGAAATTATTCTAACACCACCAGTTATGAGGGGTTTGTGCCCTGCCAGGGGGAGTACCCGGAGGATGAGGCAGGTGCAGGTTGGACAGCTAGCGACAAGGTTCGTATCTTTCCCAATCAGCCAGAAATCCGTTTTCAGGGTCGTATCCATGAAATGGTTGAAGATACGGTGCGGCTGGCAGGCCTACAGATGGAAAAGCATCAGGTGCCGATCCACCATTATGGTGAACTGCTTAAGAGGTCAAACAGGGACAAGCAGCTTCGGTATCTTGAGCTTGGTCTGCAAAAGTTGGCTGAGAGTCCGGATGATCAGAAGGCGCTCTATGAGCTTGCCGTACAGGCTGGTGAGCTTGAGCAGTTCGCCACTGCCGAACGTCTGTGGAGAGACCTGCTTCGGCTGCAACCTGAGTTCGCACGGGGGTGGTTCAATCTGGGGTATGTGCTGCTACGAACGGGTGATCTTCAGGAGTCTCTTGCCGCCAGCCATAAAGCGGTTGTGTTGGATTCAACACTGACGGATGCTCTGGTTAACAGCGCCCTGGCCGAGGTCTGCATCTGCGCCAGTGATGAAGCCTTCAGGAAGAGTGTTGAAGCTCAGGCCCGATGCCCAGAAAACACGGCGCTTATTGCCCTGGTTGCGCTGGGGCTATACCGTGTTGGCAGGGCTATGGAGGGTCGTGCCCTGTTGCAGGGGCTTGCTGACAAGGGGATAGGCTGTACTCAGCTGTTGCAGGGGGTTGCCGCAATAATGGAGCAAAAAAAGGAAAGAGCTGATCTTGTTGCTGTTTATCAGGCGCTTTCTGATGCCTTTGCGGTCTCTCCATCGGCTGAAGCGGCGTCAACCAGTTCCTGCTCATAGTCTATCAGGTGCCGTGCCTCTTTCATGGCCTGATAGAAGCGGCGTCCCATGATTTCGTGGCAGATGCTGGTGATAATCGGTGTGGTGCTGGGAGCCGCCAGAATGATCTGCCGCACAATCTCCCAGAATCTATTGTGATAGGTTTCAAAATTCTCTTCATCAACATACATGAGCTGAACAAGAAAGTAGACCTGCCGCCCCGGTGTCGAGGCGGCGTCTTCCTTCATGATCTCTTTTTCACGCAGGATAGGAACCCTGTTTTCGATGTAAAACTCGGTGGTGCGCTCGCCGTTTGAGATGACAGCATTACCGATGAGCATTTTCTCGTTCGGCTTCAATCGAATTTTGAGTGACATGCCGTTTAACCGCCGATCAGAGCCTTGGTTACGCCTGAACTCAGGTCAGCAAGGCTCGTGCTGAATGTTTCCAGTTGAGCAGCAGTCTGTTTGACCTGTGCGTCGCTGCTGCCGGTATCAAGAGCTGGTACCGCACTCGCAAGCATCTGGCCATTCTGCCCGACAGTCTTGTCCCACTCATGCTTTACCTGCTCATAGAGTGGCGGGGGAGGCTGTGGTACGGTCATCCTCATGAGCTCCTGTCGGATGGATGAGTAACTCATCAGCAGTTCCTGGCGTTCCTTGCTTTCCATCGGGAATGGCGGGAAATTTTTCACAATAGCCGTCAGGTTGCTCTGCATGGCATTGACCTGCTCAACAGCTTTGTTGATTTCCTCATTGGTCTCGCGGGCCCCTTTAGCCAGTTGGTTCATGCGGGCGTTCATCTGTTCAATGGCCCGGACGGTGTCAAGATTCTTAACCGTCACGGTAGATGATATGTTTACTTTGTCTGCTGGCTGGCTGTTTTGAACATCCGAGGGTGGCTGCTGATAACCTTGCGTTTGTAACTGCTGCAGTGTTGTTGATGCGGGCTGAGAATCTGCAGTCCTTTGAAGGGATTGCGTATTAAGATATGAAGCTGATGCATTCGTGGTTGAATTGACATCCATGTCACCCTCCTCGTAGTAACCAACGGTTTTTGACCAATTGTAGAAAGAGGGGTGGGGATTTAGGTATCCCCACCCCTCTTTCACTCAAAAGGTCTAACCTAAGGAACGGCTACTGTTGGATTAGAACAGTCTCAGAACTGCCTGAGCGGACTGAGATGCCATGCTCAGGGAGGTGATGCCCAGGTTCTGACGGGTCTGCAGCATCAGCATGTTAGCGCCTTCCTCGTTGGTGTCAGCCAAGGTCAGGTTGTCAGCACCGGTCTGCAGGGTGTTGATCATGTTGTTGGTGAAGTCCTGACGGGTGGTCACAACGCTCAGGTTTGCGGAAAGCGATGAAGACTTGGCGCGCAGGAAGCTCAGTGCAGACTCCAACTCACCAGAAGATGAGTTAATGGCTGAGTTGCCGGTAACGGACCAAGCATTCGCAGTTGCTGATTTTGTGGTGAGGCCAGTAGCAGTTGCGTCGAAGCCGCTGATCTGCAGGGTTGCTGAGTTGGTACGTTGACCGAATTCAACGGTCTGTGAACCGGCTGTCAGCAGGTTGGTGCCGCGATAACCGGAGTCTGAAGCCAGCTGGGATATCTGGCTCAGCAGGGTGTTAAAGGTGCCGGTGTAGGTAGAACGCTCATTGGCATCACTGGTGGCCAGAGCTGCGCCTGCAACACCTTGTGCAGCAGAAATCAGGGAGGTTATGGCCTTGATGCCTGTGTCAGCGGCGGTAACCATTGAGATGGCTTCAGCCATGCCGTCTTTACGTACAGATAGGTCGCTGGCACGTGTCATGTGCCCCTGTGCTGCAAAATAGTTGGTCGGGTTGTCAAGCGGTGTGTTTACCTTCTTGCCGCTTGCCAGTCGGGTCTGGGTCTGATCAATCAGTTTTGCTGTGCCTTGGAGTGAGAGGAGGTTGCTCCTCATGCCGGAGGTTAGAGAGATGCTGTCTGCCATGGTACTTCTCCTTTCTGGATGTTTTCACGGCATTCTTGCCGTTTGTGTTGCTTAGTGTAACATATCGGTTGGTTGTCGCAAGAGGTTTAAGAAAAAATGCAAAATTATTTTTCGGCACGATATTAGGTGGTTAGAATAGTCTCATGACGGCCTGGGCAGATTGTGATGCCATGGAGAGTGACGTGATACCAAGATTTTGCCGGGTCTGAAGCATCAGCATGTTGGCTCCTTCTTCATTGGTGTCGGCCAAGGTGATATTATCAGCCCCGATCTTCAGTGTGTTAATCATGTTGCTGGTAAAATCCTGCCTGGTGGTAACAGCACTCAGGCTGGCAGACAGGGTCGAAGACTTGGCCCGCAGAAAACTAAGTGCTGATTCAAGCTCGCTGGATGATGAGTTGATGGCCGAATTGCCGGAAACTGACCATGCCTCTGCAGTTGCAGATTTGGTTGTCAGGCCGGTAGCAGTAGCATCAAAGCCGTTAATCTGGAGTGTTGATGAGTTGGTGCGCTGACCAAACTCTACGGTCTGGGAGCCACCGGTCAACAGGTTTGTACCCCGATAGCCGGAGTCACTGGCCATCATTGAAATCTGGTTGAGGAGAGTGCTGAAGGTCGATGAGTAGCTTGATCGTTCGTTCACGTCGCTGGTTGCCAGCGCAGCACCGGCTACACCCTGAGCAGCCTGGATCAAAGATGATATGCCTTTAATGCCGGTATCTGCTGCTGTGACCATTTGAATGGCTTCTGCCATTCCATCCTTGCGTACAGACAGGTCGTTTGCCCGGGTGACATGGCCTTGTGCTGCAAAAAAGTTTGTAGGGTTGTCAAGCGGGGTGTTGACTTTTTTGCCGGTTGATAGACGGGTCTGGGTTTTGTCAATCAGGCCGGTCGTTGTTTGCAGCGAAAGCAGGTTACTCCGCATGCCGGCGGTGAGTGAAATGTCGCCCATAGCCATGATGATGCCTCCTTGTGCGGTAGCAAAACGCGTCAGTCGGTCGGCGTTTTGTGGGCTTCCTGCAAGAGGGCCAGCCCGTGCGCGCTAATTTAATTATGTTTACTTTTTCGGGACAATCGGCCAAATTTTTAGAAGTTTTTGAGAACACGGTCTGCTTTGTTGATAACCTGCTGTTTCTGCCAAGAAAGGCTGGATAGATTACGTGGTAGTGTCACCTGAACAGTTGATTGATAGAGCCGAAGCACTTGTCTTGGATAAGAAGTATGCTGAGGCGACCTCGATCTGTCGGCAGGTGTTACAGGATTGTCCTGAAAATATTGAAGCCGTTTTTCTGATGGCAACGATTTACTACAATCAGAAGCAGTATCATGAATCTGCGGCATTATTCCGGAACGCACAAGACCTTGCCCCCCAGATTGGCTTTCTCTCTATGAACCGTGCCCTGGCCTTGCAGGAGGCTGGCGCTGAAGAAGAGGCACTGGAGGCTTTTAACCAAGCGTTGCAGTTGGATGGCGCCTCTGCAGGAATTTATTACAATCGCGGTACGCTGTTTTTTCGTCTGCAGCGGCTGGATGAGGCGAGGGATGACCTGGAGCATGCCCTTGCAGTTGATCCTGAACATGTCGGAGCATGGATCAACCTTTCAGCCGTTTGCCTTGCTCAGGACGATGCTGTAGGTGCTTTGCACAGTTGCCATCATGCATTGCGCCATGCTCCTGGCAATTCTGCCCTTACGGCAAATCTTGCCACCGCCTACAGCAAGCTGTTCCGGTTTGAAGAGTCCTTTGGCTGCTATGAACGCCTGGTTCAGCTGATTGAGCCGTGTGAAAAGGCTGAGGTGCTTGGCAGAATGGCAAACTGTCTTAGCGATCTCTGGAAGGTGGACGAGGCGATTGCCTGTTTTGATCATGCAATTGAAATATCAACGGATATGCACCAAAAA
The DNA here is from genome assembly GCF_015239775.1 of Trichlorobacter lovleyi. Taxonomy (NCBI): domain Bacteria; kingdom Pseudomonadati; phylum Thermodesulfobacteriota; class Desulfuromonadia; order Geobacterales; family Geobacteraceae; genus Trichlorobacter; species Trichlorobacter lovleyi. Next base: position 3,417,067 of record NZ_CP058409.1, on the reverse strand, counting down.
TCTGCCCTTGCCAGTACCAGGCTGTTTGTGTTGCATTATTCTCCGCAGTGGTCATCATCTGCAATAGCTGCAGAACACCGGAGATGGGGCATTACATATTTTGGTGTCTCACCCCAGAGAACGTTTTCAAACAGCCGGGAACCGGATCGTCCGATGAGGGTGGCCTATCTTTCGCCCGATCTGCGGATTCATGCGGTCGTTTTTTTTCTGCAGCCGGTGCTGGCCGCCCATGACCCCTCACAGGTATCGATATATCTCTACTCTGATGTCAAGAAGCCTGATGCGGTAACCAGGCAGCTTAAGGATCAGCATGCAGTGCAATGGCGCGACTGTTCCGGCCTGGATGACGATGCGGTAGTGCAACAGCTCCACGATGACCAAATTGATCTCCTTGTGGATCTTGCCGGTCATACCGCTGGGAACCGGCTGCCACTTTTTGCCCGCCGCAGTGCACCGGTCCAGATCAGCTGGATCGGGTATCCCAACAGCACCGGACTACAGCAGATGGACTACCGTATCAGTGATGGCTGGGCCGACCCGCCGGGCCTGACCGAGCAGCTGCATACCGAGGCATTGCTGAGGATGCCGGACAGTTTTCTCTGTTACCGCCCAGGTATGGATTTCCCTGAACCTGCTGCGCCCCCTTGTCAACAGAACGGTTACATCACCTTTGGTTCGTTCAGCAACTTTTTGAAGGTTACCCCGGCCATGCTGGAGCTTTGGGCCCATATCCTTGCAGCGGTCCCCGGCTCACGTCTAGTCTTCAGGGCGCGCGGCCTGACGGAATCACGTTTTCAGACCACTATTGCGCCTATTTTTCTTCACCATGGTGTCGATCCTGAAAGAATTACGGTGCTGGGCCATGCCCGTTCGGTGGTTGAAAATCTGCTTGATTACGGAAAGATCGATATCGCTCTCGACACCTTTCCCTACCACGGTACCACTACCACCTGTGAAGCGCTCTGCATGGGGGTTCCTGTCATTACGCTGGCTGGTGATGCCCATGTCTCTCGAGTCGGTGTCAGCCTGTTGAACAGCGTGGGGATGCCGGAGCTGATTGCGGAGACGCCGGAGCAGTATCAACGGCTGGCGGTTGGTCTGGCTGGAGACAGCAGCAGGCTGCTGGCGCTGCGTAGCGGACTGCGTGAGCTTCTGCTTGCGTCACCGTTAACCGACAACGTCCGGTTTGCCCGCCATCTTGAGCAGATTTACCGGCAGGTCTGGCAGCGCTGGTGCTGCGGGGAAACACAGTGATTCTCCATGCCGTGACATACTTCCGTCTGCTACTGCAAAAGGGGGTGTATGAGGAGGCGTTTTTGACGGCTGTTGAAGTGGCGCGCCATGACCAACAGCAGGCTCTTGACCTGTTTAATGAACTGTTGCAGCTACTTCCTGACAGTCTGCAGGTACGTTACAACTACGCTCTCATGCTTGAGAAGACTGGTCAGCAGACTGAAGCATTGCAGCAGTACAGATTGCTCTTTGAACAGGCCCCTGATTATGGCAAAGCTGCTATAGGTTACGCCCGTATGCTGGAACGTCACAGTTGTTATGTCCAGGCGGTTGAGGTGTTACGTCAAGCAGTTACATTATCTGCGGACCTGCCTGAAATTGCTGCTGCCCTTGGTAATAGTCTTGTCATGGCAGGCAAAGCAGAAGCAGCACTGCTTTGGTATGGAATAGCCTTGTCAGGTAACAGATATGACCGGACAGTCGTGAGTAACTTTCTGTATACTACTTTGATGGTGACAGAGATATCGCCAGTAACGCTTATGAGTGAGGCGGTGCTGTTGGCGGGTAATATCGGGTTGGTTGAAAATCTATACAAACAGGCTGCCTGGCTGGAGGAGCTTACGGGCCAGAAGATTGTAAGCCTGCATAAGCAGCTGGCAAGGCATCTGGGATATGCCGAAAATTCTTTTCATGCCGGTGGGACGGTTGAGCCTGGAAGGATACGAATCGGTTATATCTCTGCCGATCTGTATACCCATCCAGTAGGTTTTTTTCTTGAGGGAGTCGTTCAAAATCATGACAGAAACCATTGGGAGGTATTCATCTTTGCTCCCTATGCTGATCGGGATAGGTTGACCCAAAAGCTTAAGACCTCTGTAGAACATTGGATTCTGCTGGATGATTCGGACCGGCAGGGGGCGCTGATACGTATTCGTGAATGTAATCTTGCGATAGCCATAGATATGGCGGGACATACCGGTGGTAATTATCTGGATCTCTTTGCTCAACGGCTTGCTCCCGTTCAGATAGCCTGGGGTGGCTACCCGGCAACAACCGGACTTTTTACGATGGATTATATTGTGGCTGATCCAATTGCTCTGCCACGCAGTGATGAAATACAGTACAGTGAGAAGCCTCTAAGGCTTCCTTATGATTATGTCAGTTTTTCCCCTCCTGAAGAAGCACCGTTGCCAGGTCCTCTGCCTGCCTTGAGTACCGGCTACCTTACTTTTGGTTCGTTCAATACGGTACAGAAGTTGAGTGGTGCCACCATCAGGTTGTGGTCAAAGATTTTGAGAGCGGTGCCAGATTCTCGCCTTTTATTAAAGGCGCGGGGGTTTGATGACCCATTGGTATGTGTTGACTTCTGGGAGCAGTTTGCTGCTGAAGGTATAGACAAAAACAGGATTTCTTTTGAGGGATACTCTCCACGAGTGTGCCTGCTGGAAGCCTATCAAAAGGTAGACATCTCACTTGATCCTGTCCCGTATCAAGGTGGTGTTACGGTTTTGGAATCACTCTGGATGGGGGTGCCGACCCTGGTGTTGCAAGGCAATCGCTCTGGTTTTGTACGACATGCAGAAAGTCACTTGATGTCTGTAGGTTTGGGGGACTGGATTTTCACCTCACAAGAGGAATACCTTGCCAAAGCAGTTGCGGTGAGCCGCAATCTGCGCCAGCTGGCTGAACTGCGTGCCGGACTGCGGCAGCAGATGGCAGCTTCAGCGATCTGCGATACCTTCGGTTTTACCCGCGACCTGGAGGCTGCCTATGAGCGGGCCTGGCAAGAGTGCTGCGGAGAAAATATCCCCTGAATATCATTGATAAAGCGCTGGGCAATTGCTGTCGGGCTGTAATGACGGATGGCCCACTCCCTGCCGGCACGGCCTATTTCCGGCAGTCGTTGACGCTCGTCGTGGATGCGTTCTACATCTTCCTTTAGGTGCTCCAGCCGTATGCCGATATAATGCTCCCAGTTTACCGGCAGTACCGGTAGAGAAAAACCGTACTGCTCAAAATCCAGATGTACTGTGGCGCACCCGAAGACCAGCGATTCCCAAAAACGCCAACTGTCCCAGCGCAGTACTGCCGTGTCACGCTGCCAGGTAACCTGCTGTAGAAAACTGCTGAGTGGCTCTACGAAGTGAAACCACGGGTTGTTCAGCAGGTTCTGTCCATAGTAGCCGCCATAGGCGAGGCATCCGGTGTGAGCTGACAGAAAACGGTAGTAGTCTTCTCCCCATCGCTCTGTGCCGGTCAGGGTTTTGTTTACATTAAAGTGCTGCATTAAAAGAGGTACAAAGCTTAAATCCAGAGATGCCCGCAGACTCTGGCTTTCAGACGGACGAAAACCGGCAAGAAAGTCAGGGCATCTGGCTGTCTGGTTCGTAAGCATTTTCTGAGAGTGCTGCAGCATGGCTGATGATATGCCGAAAGCGATTGGAATGCGGTTTCCGGCTATGGCACGAAACCTGTTCTCATGGCTGCAGAAGGCATAATGATCTGGGAAGCATATTTCTCCTGCATTGTCATGCATGCAGAGCACGACGGTGCGGGGATGGGGGGCACTGAAACGGACGATCTGATTGTGCAACGGCAGCGTCTCTGTAAGGTCAAGCACCACGAGGCCGATTGATGATGATTCTGCAGGTGGGGATGCGCTGAAGGCGAAGTCAGAGATCAGTGGTTCATGGTAGCTGATGTTTGAGCGAATGGGGATGCCTAATTGGTTCAGGCCGTCAGCCAGGCAGACCGCTGCATAAGAATAATCAGCATTGTCAGACAGAAAGAAGATGCCATGCCTGTAGATCTCCTGAAGAACAGCGGTGGTCATGTCAGTATTTCCCCTCTTGCTTCTGTATGAAGCAGCTTGGCCCCTGGTACCAGTTTAAGCAGTCCCTCAACATTTAGTAGCGGCGGCAACTGCGTGTCTGGCTGATCTGCTTGCACAACCACGGTCGGACTTGTGGGCTGCTCCGCCAGGGAGAGGAGTCGGGCTGCCGCCCATAGTACCGTGTCGGGCTGTATACCATGCAGGCAATGCACCCGCTTGTACTGACACTGCCAGTTGCATCCGTAACACTGTAGTGGCAGGCAGATTACAGTGGTCAGCGGCGAATAGGGGCAGAATCTGCCAAAATGGCCACCACCGAGCAGCACGTTGTTGGGGAGCCCAACGGCACAGGCAATATGCAGTCCAGATGAGTCTGACCCCAGGTAGAGACGGGCCAACTCCATCAGGGCTGACAGTTGTCCCAGAGAGGTCTGCCCGGCCAGATTAACCGCTTTGCCGCCGTGGGCACGACACAGCTGGTCAGCTTTCTGTCGCAATTCATCTCCACCGCAGATAAGTAGCGGATGTTCAGACAGTCCGGCAGCCACTTCGGCGTAGTGGGGATAGGTCTTGCAGTCCAGCAGTGCTCCCGGGAAGAGCATGATCGCTATTTTGGGGGCGATGTCTAGTTCACGCAGGGTTGCAGCGGCCCATTCCCGGTCCTGCCGGGTGATCCAGACCTGGGGGGAGAGAGAATCAGCGCTAATGCCTATGCCGCGCAGGAAGGTGCGGTTGTGGTCTAGCTCGGTCAGGTCATCGGGGTTATTGGGGATGACCAAGCTGTAGAGCTCCCTCAGCTCATTCAGTTTTTCACTGCTGCGGTTTGAGGAGTCTCCCTCAACCGTAATTTTGAGCGGCGCCTGGATATGGTGAACCAGAAATTCGTCGTGCAGATCATGCGAATAGATCGGATTGAGCAGCAGGTCGGGTGACGTGCGATTGATCTTTTCAAGGAGCAGCGAACGGTAGTGTGGCACCGTGAACAGGCGGATCAGATCGAACGGAATTACCGCATCTGCAAAGGGGCAGGCGTCGTACAGCGGTGCGGTCCGCTCCTGGCAGACAACAGTAATCAGGGCACCTGGGTAGCGTTCCCGGAGATGGGGTAGTATGCCGGCTGAGAGTATGCTGTCGCCGATGGCGTCGGTGCGCAGGTAGAGTAGGCGATGAACGGGTGGTATTTTTTTAGCAATCACAAACATGTCATCGTGAAAAAGGCCTGGCAGTATCTCTGTTATGATGAGGCCGCTTAGAAAGAAAAGTTGCCGGATACTGTTTGAGTTGAACAGGTACAGGTGCTCTCCAGGTTTGAACTGAGACCAGTCTGCACCTTCGCCGCGGTAGCACGGGGTTTGGAAAATGACGATGCCATCTTCTGCCAAAAGATTTTTAACCGTTGTTAATGCCTGGGTTTGGTCTTTGAAGTGTTCAATAACGTCAAAACCAATAATGACCTCAAACTCATTAAAAGGGATGTCAACATCAGGGAAGAGCCCACTGTAGATGTGGGGGAGGTCAAATCGCTTTTTTGCAAAATGACAGGTCGTATTATCAACTTCAATCCCAACAATCAGCTTTGTGCCATGCTCTCGGCAGTAGCTAAGAAAACCACCATGTGCACAACCTATTTCAAGGATACTGGAGGGAAGCGGTTTAAATGTAGTCAGGATTTTATACCAGATTGGTATCCGATCCTGGAAGTCGGTAACTGCCCGCACTGGAAGAGGAGGATAACCGCCCACCTGTTCTTGGTAATGATGCCAGTAATTTCCAAAGCTGTAAAATTGCTTAAGGATGTCAGGATGATCACTTTGTTTTGAGATGTGGGTGCCGCATTGTATGCACCGTGAATACTGTGGGTGAACTGCTTGCTCGAGACGCCCACCACACCAGCATGAGGGTGATGTTATGCAGTCGGTATCATTTTGCAAAAGCGTCTCCATGTGTTCAAGGGCTTTCCTGACAATATGCTCATGAGTGAAATGATCTAATACATGTCTTTTCCCTGCGTCAGCGATATTGCAGCGCTCATCTTCATGCTCACTGTAATATCGTATCTTGTCGATAAGGTCATCAGCGTCTGTGAATGTCACCAGGTGTTCGCCATCATTGAATAACTGCTCGAGACCATTATTGTAAATACGATCAGTAATCAGCAGAGCGCCACAGGCTAATGTTTCAAAAATCCTAAAATTAATGTCATTATTCAAGCTGACGTTGATAACGATTTTCATCCGGCTGACAAGTTTGGCTTTCTCTTCAAGAAATATATCTTCCGCAACAACAAGATGGGGGAACTCCTTTTTGACATGAGTTAGAAGCTGTATTCTTCTACTATGTAATGGAGACAAACTGCCTACAAACCCAACAACGATATCACGTTCAAGGTGATAATCACGTTCATGAAGTGCCGCGCCAGCTGGTAGCCAGACAGCTTGCTTGCCCAAAGACTTCAAAGCATCATATTGGGCGGAAAATATTAAATCAAAATAAGAAGATTTCTGAACCTGAAAGCCCAGGTACTGGTGAGTATCAATAGCCCAGTAAACTTTTGGAATGGTGATCGTTGTGGGAAAACGTTTGAACATAAAGTCAAGAGATGAGGCGGCACCCTCAATTTCCCACATGATATCAATTTTTTCTGAATCAATAAGGTCTGCAACACGATGATAAAAATCAGGGCAATCCTGAATGTCTATTTCATTATGTGGGCCACAGGCAAGCACCTCAACCTTCTCAGCAAAACACTCTCTTAATGTTTCTTTTATCCATTCTGGTAGTGTGATTTTTGGGTGTACAGGGTGTAGAGAATATACGAGCAGTAACTTGATCCGATCCGTTTTATACACAGTCGTTTTGTCTTCTTTGTGCTTGAAGTTAAAGAGAATATTGTTCCAGAAGTGTTTTGTCTGATCAAAAGGTCTTCTCTTGCCTGCCTTTGATACTCTGGTACACCAGCGATCGAGCTGTTCCATCGTGTTCTCTCGGGTATAGAAGGGTATGTAATCATGTTCTGCCCAAAAATTATTTAAATAAGGCAGTTCTTCCTCAAGGGAATTTGCTAGCGGTGTGCCGGGCAGTATGTATAGTGTAGAAGTGCTGGGAGGGTCAGTCATTGGAAGTGTGTTAAGGAACTCAACCGTTTCTGAAATGGTATGTTCATTTTCTCCAGGGTTTCCAACCATTGTATAGCATCCCACACTCATTTTATTCATATGTGGCAGGCAGAGCTGAAATGCGTTACGTATCTGTTCCAGTGAAATTTTCTTGTTAATTTTCTGCAGCATCTGTGATGATCCGGACTCTACGCCCCAACAGATATGTCGGCATCCGGCGGCAAACATCATGTTTATCATTTCTGGAGAGACAGGAACAACGCGGCAAGAAGCGCCCCATTCAACTTTAAACCCGCGTCGTTGAATTTCGTCACAAATTGCTTTTACTCTCCCCGAACTAAGATTGAAGGTGTCATCGTAAAAGAAAATTTTGTTTACACCAAAACGATTGACGAGGTACTCCATCTCATCGACAACCCTGTTTGGTGAGTTCATACGAACTTTTTGCCCCCAGTAGCTGCTGGTTGAACAGAACGAACAGTGCACAGGACAGCCACGGGAAGTAATAATAAAGGCAATCCCCAGTTTTTTTATGTATTCTTCAGCAAATGTATAATCCGGTATTGGCAGGTCATCCAAGTTATCAATTATCTCTCGAACAGGGGTCTTGATCACATTGTTGTCGCTGTCGAGGAAAGCGATGCCATCGACAGCATTTGGGGACTCCTCTTGGTCAAGCACCCTACAAAGTTCCTGAAAGGTCTTTTCCCCTTCACCAATTACAACGTAATCCGCGCCATAGTCTTTTAATACTTGTTCGTATTGGAAAGAAGCATGTACACCGCCAACAATTATACGCAGTTGGGGATGTGCGGATTTTAACCATCCAATTACCTGCCGGACGGCCCCCCTGTTGAAGGTGGTGCAGGTCAAGCCAATAATTCCTGGATTAAAAGAATTGATAATATCGGGTAGCTGTGACTCAACTTCTGACGCATTGGTAAAATGAAATGCTTGAGTCGGACGATCTTTTTTAATTGTCGCAATGAGATAACCGATTCCCAAGGGGAATTGCATTGGGTTGCCTGTGTGTAGTGCAGGCAAAGAGAGTAGAAGAAGTTTTAGGGGAGGCTTAGTGTGCATTGTCAGTGTAACCTTTTATTGCTGAGCTTGGCAGCAAGGGAGTGAAACTGGGCGGCAGCACCGCTCCAGGTAAGTTGTGCCATATCTGCCGCCGCCTGCAGACCTTTCAGGCGCAGTTCGTTACGGTGCGAGTAGGCGTATTCCAGATATTCAATGATTTCGTCAACCGACGGTTCAAACCAGATCCCTTCGGCATGGTGCCGGTAGTGGAACGGACGATAGCTGGTAAGCGGCAGTGCATTTCCAGCAGTGATCACATCAGCGTGACCGGTCATGTCCGAGGCTATTACTGTGCGGCCGCAGGCCATGTATTCGCACATCACCAGGTTGTTGCCGCCCTCGCCACGGTTAGGGAACAGTCCCACGTCGGAGTTGTGATAGACCTGTCGCATCTGCTGGTTGTCTAGCAGGGGATGCAGAATAACCCGGTCAAGCGGTATGCCGTTTGCCGAGAGGGTCTCTGCAAGAATTTCAAGGCATGCGCCCTCCCGGTGACGGTAGTTGATCAGCTTTGAAAGCTCCATAGTGGCCAGCGAGAAGGGCCACTGGTTGTACCAGGCACAGGACAGCAGTACATCGTCATGCCGTTCCATGAAGGTCTTCATGGCAGCAATTACCAGATCCTGTCCCTTGCGCAGCTCAAATTTGCCGCCTGAAAAGATCACGAAACGCTCAGCTAAGTTTCGTTTGGGGCCGGGGTAAAAGAGGCTGCTGTCAACTCCCTGGAGTATGGTGGTGGTGTTGCGTACCCCGCCGATCCGCAGATGTTGCTCGCACCAGGATGATCCTGCCACAATGTAGTCCCAGCGCTGAGCCGCCTGTCTGGCGTACTCCAAAACAGTGATGGTGTCCTCAAAAAAACAGTAGCCAATGTTGATTTGGTCCCAAACCTGCGGGTCAAAGGGATCGAGAGCCACAGTACGGATACCGTGCAGCGTCACTCCCGGCAGCGGTTCAAGCCTAGCTATCTCGCTGGCCAGATAGGTGCCGGCTACACCCCAACCGTGGGCGGCCCCTCTGGGCATGGAAATCTGCATAGCATGTAACTCCTTTTATAACAGCGGCTGCCCTGTTGCCAGTGATGTCTGCTTATTGCACGTGCGGTGGTGCTCAGCCTCGATTTCAGTCTTAAGCTGTGCCTGGAACAGGGCCTCGGGGTCAGGAGCCTCGATCGGCAGCCTGCAAAGCACCCAGCCTTCACCGAGGTTTGTCCGCTCCATGCCGGTAAGGTGTGAAGCGAGGGTTTTGGCTGTATCCAGGGTACTCAGCAGGGTGTGGGCAATCGGCAGCTGATTGTCGTAACAGCTTATACCGCAGGTGAATTCAGGCAAGCTGTTTTGTATGTGTTTAACTGCCTGCTGCAGCGCTGCTACATAGGGTAGGTAGCAGTACAGTAGTACCGGCAGGTCAAACTGATAGTGTAACAGCTTGGAAGGCCGGTACAGGTCGGTCGTTACCATATCCAGTGAGTGAAAATGGTAGAAGATCAGCGAGCGATCATTCACTGTTACAATGCCATCCTCTTGCCTGCTAAAACGGAGGTTGTTCTGGTTCCAGGGGGCCACTCCAGCACCGGGATGGGTCAGGATGCCGATGCTGTCACAGAGTTGCGGCCACTGTTCAAGGTAGAGCTGGTCGCCAAATTTGCCATCTTCGTAGCAGTCGCGACACCACTCCAGGCAGCGCTCGCGCCACCAGCAGAGTATGGCGTCTGCTGCCGGACTGCGTCGGAAGATCAGCAGACCGACATTAAAACGGCCGTAACGTTCCATCATTCGATATTTTGGGGCGAAATTATGACCATGGATGATAACCGGGGCGTCCGGATACTCATCAAAGAGCGGATCGGGCGAACTGAAGAAGAATAGGTCGGCATCCAGATAGGTGAGTGATTCCGCCTGCGGATACCATGCCATCAGCCGGAGCAGAATCGTTGGCGTAAGGGTCCAGAAGTATTCCAACGAATTACGATTTGTCCGCGCGGTCCGTAACGGTTCGTCACCCTGTTCCAGCTGATGCAGGGGGATGGGAACGACACCGGGTGGCTTGAGGTGGTCAAGCAGTGTTCGGGTCAGTTCGTCCAGGCAGACCACCAGCAGGGTGTGGGGCTGTTGCTCGTGCCTACTGAGTGAGGTGGCCAGGGCCAGCAGCTTGATCAGATAATTACGGTCGCAATAGGTGCAGTACCAGCGCATGTTCATTGCTCCCGATAACGCCACGCTTCCAGGGCGGCGCAGATTTTGGTGACGGATGATTCCGGTAGAGACGGAAAGAGCGGCAGCGTTACTATGCGCTGCGTCAGGGTTTCGGTGATCGGCAGGTTTTCGCCTCCTCGTATGCACCCTCGATACGCAGGCTGCTGATGCACCGCCTGCGGGTAGTGGAGCGCCGTAGCAATCTGGTGCTCCAGTAAGAATTTTCGAAACTTATCGCGCTGCGGGCATTCCACCACAAACAGGTGCATGGCGTGCGCTGTGTTCGCGATTAACGGTGGGGTCGTGATATCCGTGCCGTGCAAGGCGGATCGGTACTGTGCAGCAATCAGGTTTCTTTTGTGGTTATCATCAGTCAGAAACGGTAGCTTGATCCGTAAAATTGCAGCCTGCAGCTCATCCAGCCGTGAGTTGATGCCGGGTAGACTGCTGATAAAGCGTTCCTGCCAGCCGTACTGGCGTAGGGCACGACAGGTATCAGCCACATCAGTCAGGCTGGTGACGACGGCGCCGCCATCGCCTAGAGCCCCCAAATTTTTGGTCGGGTAAAAGCTGAAGGCTGCTGCATGACCAAAACTGCCAACCTTTTGATTGGCGATTGCGGCACCGTGAGCCTGGGCGCAGTCCTCCACAACCCAAAGGCCATACTGTGCTGCAATTCTCATAATATCGGGCATCGGAGCAGGCTGGCCGTAGAGGTGTACCGGAACAATTGCCTTGGTTCGGTCGGATACCAGTAGGGGAAGCAGACTGGGATTGATGCAGCGGGTCAGCGGATCAATATCGGCAAACACAGGGACTGCCCCGATCTGTTGAATGGCGGCAACAGTGGCGACTGCAGTCAGCGAGACGGTGATAACCTCATCTCCCGGCTGCACCCCGCAGGATCGCAACGCAAGGGCTACTGCATCGGTGCCACTGGCGACACCGATGCAGTGGTCTACGCCGAGCCAGGTGGCAAACTCCTGCTCAAAAGCAAGCACTTCCGGTCCGAGTATGTAGTCCCCTGAGGTCAGTACCCGCCCCATTGCGGCACGGATAACCGCCTCATGGCGCATCGAATCCAAGAGGGGGTTGGCAACCGGTATCTGTCCTGATGGCATCATGTTATGACTCGCCCCAGTAGTAAGCGCCGTTTGCACGGTAGTACGCCAGGGTGCGCCGTAGTCCCTCGCCAAGAGGTACGGACGGCTGCCAGCCCAGAGCCTTCCTGATCTTGCTGAAATCGGCATAGTAGTCACCGATATCAATTGACTTGCGGTCTGGCGGAAACGGCACTAACTGAAAACTGCCAGATCCTGCAAGCTGTACCAGCAGTCCGGCAGTAGTTTTCAGGTCAGTCGGATCGTCGGCACCGAGGTTGAATATTTCTCCGTTGGCCGTCTCTGATGCCGCGCAGAGCAGCAGTGCCTCGACAACGTCATCAACATAATTAAAATCCCGGATCTGGTTGCCGTCACCGTACACCAGCACCGGCCGGTCGGTCAGGATATTGCGAATCCAGATTCCCAGGAAGGTCTGGCGTGCGTCCTTTACCCGCATCCGCGGACCGTAGGTGTTAGTTAGCCGCAGCACGGTAGCCCGGATGCCGTAGACGTTATTATAGACCAGATGGTACCATTCGCCGGCCATTTTGTTGATGCCATTGACATCAATCGGGGCCAGGGGGTGCTGTTCATCCACCGGCAGGTAACGCGGAGCACCGTACATCTGCCGGGTGCTGGCAAAGACGATCTTGATGCCGGGGTTGTGGTGGCGGCAGGCCTCAAGAATGGAAAGTTGGGCGCGGGCGTTGATTTCCAGGTCGGGATACGGGTTCAGCATCGAGTCGAGATGACTGGTCTGGCCTGCCAGATTAAAGAGGTAGTCCTGGCCTTGCACCAGATATTTCATGGCATGCTCATCCCTGACATCAGAGATATTGATCCGTACACGGTCTTTGACCGATTCAACATTCAAAAGATTGCCGCCGTATTCAGGGATCAGGCTGTCCACCAGCGTTACTTCGGCTCCCAGCTCAACCAGTCGGATGGCAAGATTTGAACCGATAAAGCCGAGGCCGCCGGTGATGAGTGTCTTTGAGTCTGAAAAATGCATCAGTGGTCTCGCTGGATGATGAGATTCGCAGCCCCGTTGCTCGAACAACGCTGCGGCAGTTTATACTGATCGGTCGGTTTTGCTGTGAACGTGCCCTTTGTGAGCGTGCAGTAGACGGATCGAATCTCTTGTGGTTCGTTGTTGGTGATATTACGTATACCTTTGTCTGCTGCAACGGTCATGCGCCAATTGCATTCAAGTACCTGAAACCTCGCCTGTTCTGCAAGATGCTGGAGGCAATCCGGGCTAAAACGCCAGTAATCCTGAGGCGAGGGATGATAGGGAAAAGAGAAGACCGTTTCAACAATCAGCAGGCTGTCCGGCTGCATGATCTGATACAGCGCGGCAAAGACCCGAAATGGGTTCAGGACATGCTCAAGCACGTTCAGGCAGACCGCTGTGCCAAAATGATTCTGGTAGTGGTACGGAAGGTCTTCAATGAACGGATCCCCCTTGTCCGGATTCAAAACCAGATAGTCTGGATCAATATGGTCGAAGGGACGTTGGGGAATGGTCACATAGCGTGCATACTGGTCACCGGTTGCACTGGTCAGGTCGTAATCGGCGATGCAGGGGCGGTCCATACCTCCCAGATCGACAAACGGCCGTCGCAGACCGTATTTCTCAATCTGTTCGGTTACCAGCCTGATGTCATCCCAGAACATGATTGCTCCCTTGGCTACTCCCGTATTAGTAGATAGGTGGTTTCATAACGGTCATGCTGCGGGGTGGTCTGGTATTCAATGGCCTCGTGCAGCCTGAAACCATGAAGTTCAAACTCCTTCAGTAACTCACCCTCGTTGAAGATCAGCTCGACGGTCTCTATGCCGTAGGCAAACTTCTTCAGGTACTGGGTCGTGCGGCGTTTACAGATTGGTGTTCGCGCCACCACCAGATATTGCTGTGCCACCCGTGTTGTTTCAAAAATATGCTGGCGGTAATCAGCTACATGCAACAGAACGCAGGATGAGATCACCACTTCAAATTGGCGGTCTGCAAAGAACAGGCTTGCTCTGTCACAGCAGAAGAAACTGGCTTTGGGATAGTACTGCCGCGCCATATCGATCATTGGCTGGGAATAATCCACGCCAGTGTAGCATAAAGGTTGTGAGAGCAGGTATTCCAGTACCTCGTAATAGTAGCCGCTGGCGCAACCAATTTCCAGAATTTTCAGCGCCTTGTGCGCAAACGGTTTGATAATTTCAGCCAGCATCCTGAAGGGGGGGGCAAGAACTCCCCGGTACATCTCTGCCAGTTCCTGCTGCACGAGGGCCCGCTGGCGGGCTGGAATCTCGGGTGAAAGGCATGCCGAGGTCATGGCAGGTGTTATCTGTGATCGATCGAGGGTCTGATGCCCGTCGGAGATCCGATCGGGCAGGCATAACGTCCCGGTATCGCTACGGTACCTAAGATGTCGTTCCAGCAGTTCGGCGGTCTTCTCCATGCGCTGGGCATAGCTATGCTCTTGTAGCGTACGGCGCTGCCCGGCCTGAGCGATGGCTGCCGCCTCATCGGGATGCTGCAGGTAGTAGCGGGCCAGTAGTACCGCTTCTTCTGGGCTTCTATAGACGACCACCTCCCTGCCGATATCGAACAACTCCTGCAGGTTGTCGCGATAATCGGTCAACAACAGTGCCCCGCATCCGGTGGCCTCAAAAAGGCGCATGTTGTTGGCGTAGTTTTCAGCAGCATCGATGTGGCGGTTGAGGGTTATGCGTGAGGAGGCAAGCAGCGCGAACATCTCAAGCCCCCAGGCTTCTCCATGATGGTGCCGAGCAAGGGGGGAATCAGGTGTCAGAGAAGCCGCACCGTACCCCCAAACATCAAGTTGGATTGCAGAGGCGATCGCTTCAAGCAGTTCAGTGCTTTTCTTGTGGTAGGGCGATATACCTCCGATGAACGTCAATGGGTAGCAGCGGCTTTTCCCGTGCAGGCGTTCAAGAACACGCGGTTCAAAGGCAAGTGGCTGGTAGTAGGCAGTCAAACCCTGCTGTCGGAACCGCTGCACAAAATGAGGAAATGATGAAAAGATCAGATCAATCTGTTCCAGGCAGGCATCGGGTGGCAATGGCGAGGCGATCTGACCACAGATCAGGCGGACGTGGGAGCGGATAGCCGTCAGCAGCCGGGAGGTGGCCAGCGAAAGATCCTGCAGGTAGATGACATCGGGGGAAATCTGTCGGATTTGATCGCAGAGTATCTCGATGCTGTCAGTGGCTGTTGAGCGGTTTTCGCGCAACCAAGCCAGTTGTAGCGGCAGGGCATTGACAATCAGCTCATTGGCTTCCCAGCCTGATAGTTCCATTCCACGGCTGTAAAAGTCGCTGTCACCTAGACGGGTGCCCAGCAATGACGCCAGTTGGGTTTGGTAGTCCTGATCCTGTAGATCTGGGTGGCGAGCATAATGATTAGACAAAAAAACCTCATAATAGGTGTTTATGAAGAGTATAGAAGGCCGTCCGGACATCAGCTCGTGCCCCGCTGTCTGTTGTTGAGTAGCTCTCTGAGGTCAAGGTCGGGTGCAATTGTCTGAAGCCGTTTTGCCAGTGTTGACAACTGTTGCATATTGTCTGTGGCAAAGGCGACTAGAGCAGCTGAGGCTAGTGCCTGAGGGTCCTCTGGGTAATTGACAAGCAGGGACTCACTCACGGCATGCGCCTGGTCTTTTTCCCCGTCCTCAAGTAGCCTGAGAGCATAATCAGGCGCAAATAGTCGCCAGAGGCTGGGGAACGGCAGCGGGTCAGTCGGTGTTGGGCTGTTGCGCCGCCACTTGGCGAGAAAATACTGGCGATTGCGTTGTAGAATCTCTTGTGCGGTCTCACTTCTACCAAGACAGGTGATCTCACGCAGACCGCCAATACTGCCGCCCCAGCGGTGGTCATAGGAGGTCGCCGGCACAATCCAGCTTTTCATGCCTGCCTGCCTGATCTGCAGGCCTAGGTCCCACTCCTCAAAATAGCAGGGGGTGTAGGCCTCTTCGAATTTAAGTCCGCCCGGGCTGAATAGTTCACGTCTGACACCGAACAGGAATCCGGAAACTGCATCAACCTCAAGCGGGTGGTCGAAACCGCCTTTGTCAAAATAGAGGAAATCTGTGGTTAGACGATAATTGACGAACGACCCCTGTGGTCCGACGCAGGCCGCTCTGCTCAGCTGCTGCAACCCCTGCTCTATGGTGTCGACAGTTGTTACCTCCAGGTGCAGGTCGGCATTCAGGATCATCACATACGGGGTGTCGGCCATACTGACCCCCACGTTCCATGCCCGGGCAACACCGATGTTTTCGGACATAGTGGCCGAGCGGGTGATACGGGGGTGCCCTTTCAGCTGGTCTGCAAGGGCGGGATTGTTGAAGATTGCGATGACATCGCCGGGAATCCCTTCCAGGTCTTGCAGCAGGCTGGTGATATTGTACGGGCTGGCCGGTGAATGGTCCAGCACCGGGATCACAAAGCTGCGAGAAGCTGATGAACAGCTGATTTGCTGTTGCCGGATCGCATCAAAGGGTGAGGTGAGTCCTGTTGTCGATTGCTCGCGCAGTTCTTCAGCTGTCCAGGTGTCAGGCTTTCCATGGAGGCATACGGAAAGGAGGTCTTGCATCCGGTGGGCGTAGGTGTGGGCATTATGGACAATCTGTCTGCCGCGTTGGGCAATCTGTTCTTGAAGCAGGGGATTTGCCAGATAAAAACGGATTACGTCGTTTAACTCGTTGTCACTCCGGTAGATGGCCAAATCTTCACCGTCATGGAATAGCGTCTCCAGGCCACTGCCCGGCGCTTGATCGGTTACAAGCAGGCTGCCGATGGAAAGTGCCTCAAAAACCCGCATGTTTAGGTCGTTTTTGACGGCATTGTTGAAGGTTATCCGCGATTCGCTGATTACTCGGGCCATGTCGTCCCACCAGCAACGCTCGCAATAGATACCAAAGACCTCGTCAATGCTTTTCAGCAACTGTTGGCGGCGGGGATTGTGTGAAAGACTGCCTACAAAGGAGAGGTCATGTATCTTAGGGGTGTTGCTTGGTGCATGAATCTCTGGATCGCAGGCCAGAGGCAGCCAGTGGGCATTTACCGCTTTATCCCGAAATTGTTGAACATACTCCCGTTGTGCCAGGAAGACAAAATCGAATCTTTCAGCCCACTGCAGATGCCATGGAAGGTTCAAGTGGGTGTCAATGAGCCAGCAGGCTGTGGGACAGTCAAGCGCACCAATATTTTCAGGAAAATAGCCGCCCACCGACTCCACCCAGAGGTAGAGGTCAGGCCGGTCTGTTGCCAGTCGGTCAGCATGTTCAGCAATATCCGGGGTAAAGTCGGTGACGACGTCAAGCTCTTCAAAAGGTAGACGAAGTTTTTGCAGGTGCCAGGTCTCGACCAGTTCATGGGGAAAGGAGGGGCCGACGGTGGTTACACGGTAGTGCTTGCGCAAAGACCGTTCCAGATAGACGGCGGTAGTAACCGGATACGGGACATAGGCCAGCCAGATATGAGGGCAATCGGTGTTCATTAGTACCTACCATGCTGTTTTAGCCGTCTGGTCAAGGCATGAAACGGCAACTCTGAGGTGACACTCAGCCGCTTAAGGCGCTCTTCCATGGGCTGCGAAAGTGTTCAATAAAACGTTCTGCCAGCTGATTAAAGCTATCCTGCGATATGGTCGAATTGCGGTCAAATCTGCGTGCCATCGCCAGACTTCCCGGTTTGGTAAATTACCAGCCTGTTTTTTGCCGAGATGCCTCTTCGAAGATTTCTTTAGCATGAATTGAAATCTTTTCGTCATCATGGTGTACTTCGAGGAAGTTAGCATTAATAACGGCAGGTTTGTGGATATAAAATGTCGACATAATTGGTAACGTTGCTGCACTCTCAAGGGGGCCCATAAATCCAGTGGTGATATGACCGTACCATGGTTGTTTTTTTAATAAATTTAACTGTGATTTAGTAATAAAAAAACATCCTGAGTGAGGATTTGATGCTAACTCTGTATGGTAGGTGCAGTCTCCAATCGCTACCTTAAAATTGTTTGTATAGGTTGATCCATGATGCTTGTATATTATTTTGTCAAAATCCTGCCATAAATCGCCATCTATATATAGCTTGCTTGGAAAATAATTGTCGAAATGTTCAAATCTATTTGGCTGTATCAGATATAAATCATTATTTGCTGTTGAATTGAAAGCCGAAATCTTGGTAAAAAATAGAGGGTCATTTATAATAATGTCATCTTCAATATAGCAAAACCAATCATATTCATCTGAGTGCTCAGCAAATATTTCATAGGCTTTGAATCCCAAGAAAAGTGGTTCAATATTTGATGCATAATTTGTATGTATCAAGCTAGTGTCTATCTTTGAACTTTCAATTAAATTATGCTTCTCATGCGTAATCAATATAATATCTATATGTGTTGATGTGGATATATTGGCTGTGTCTATTTTTCTTTGTATTAGACTACACATGTGTTGGTTTAATGAAAATGTGCGGTATAAAGAGTAGATGCAATTCTTCAATGTTATAGACCGAGTATTCGCTTTGGCTGGATCATGGGAAGCATGCAATGTGTTTTGAGTGGGGCAAGGCTTATAGAAGTGAGGTATTACAAACAGTATTTTCATGTTATGCGACTTTCTTAGATGGCGTGGTAGCCGGAACTGGACATAGGCCAGCTAGTATATGTTGAGAAGAGTTGGTCACTGCCATGCTCCCTGTTGCCGCCGAATCTCCTCTAAAACAACCTCATGTGGTTTTTCGGTTACATTAAGCAGCTCGAAACGTTCTGACATTGACTCAGGCAGTTTTGCATCCATAAAGTGAGCGACTAGTGTATCAAACTGGTTGGCAAGTAGCCGTGACTTCTGGTCAAGTTTTCGTATCATGGCCAGCCCTGACGGTCTAACGGGAAAGGTGACGATTTCAAGATCAGTCCTGGTGGCTTTAAGGCAAGCAATCACTTTCCAGACATCGCCGGTCCAGACCATTGTCTGGCGTTCCCTCTCTGCGCCGGCAATACTGACCGGCAGGCAATCGTGGATAAAGATGATGGAGTCTGGAGCAGAGCGCTGTTCCAGGTGGACAAAGTCCATCAACACCTGCTCAAAAAGGTGCAGACCGTCGATAAAAGCAAAGTCAAAAGGCTGGCTGCCCCATGTGTGTCCCAGGCAATTCTGCTGGAAAAAATCATTGCTGGTCAGTTTGAAAAGTATCGGTGCTGCTGCAGGGGAGTGGAAGGTTAACTGAGATATCTCGGCAGTTATCGGATCAACGCCGATAGAATCGGTTCCGGCTTGGCATAACCCCAGTGATTTGCCGTTTGATATGCCAATTTCGAGGTAGCGCCTCGGGCGCAGCAAGGTGTGTGCATAATGCAGTACATGGTAGTGCTCCTGTGGAGTTGGCATTGCCTCATCAATATCACACATGTCGAGTGCGGCCTGGAACTCTCCCTGACTTGGCCACTGCTTTAGAGATTGCAGGCAGGTCAGTCTGCTTGCTTCTCGCCTGTCAGTTCGTCGAAGTAGTTCCGCATGTAAAAATGTTGCGGGGGGAGACTCGGGCGCCAGTGTGGCTGTGCGTTCTGCAAGACAGCAGGCGGCATCATGATATCCCTTCACCTGAAGCTCCAGGGCAGAGAACAAAAGAGCGGCGCTTCGTGAGGACTGATGAGTGATGATTGTTGAAAAAAGATCACTCAGATCAAGGTTGTGAAATTCCCGGTAAAATGCGATCGCATCCACCAGGGTAAGATAACCCATGAATGAGTTCCACTCAGATAGTTCAGGTCCCATGTGCTTCAGGTTCTGCAACCGATGCAGTATGTCTGTTCTAGGCACGGTTCCTTGCATGATTACCTCGTAGGTTGGTTCAGGTGGCTGGCAGTCGCACAGTGTGCCCAAGGTTTTTAAGATGAGCAGTGCAAGAGACGATGTCAGTCGTGGCTGCAGTATGCGCCGATAGTTTGGTCTATTATTCGCAGGCTTGGCAAGAAGGTTAAGAATGGTTTCCTTAAAACTTTCATAGTCGGTGACATGGTAGCAGACTTTCTTGATGCCTGTATCTTCGAACTCATCATTGTCTGGTATTCGGCCTGCCAGATAACAGCCAGCAGACATGCTTTCCAGGAATCGGGGGGAGACCGGGTCAATATTGCCGGTGTTGCGGGAACCATCCATACTAACAGTTGAGACTAGGCTGATCCTGCTTCGGTCAAGCAGCGCCATGAAGGTGGTGCGAGAATCGCTTTCCCCCAAACAGCCTTGCTGATTTGAATAGATAAGAACTTTCTTCTCGTCATTGAGTGCTTCGGTGGTTATGTACTGCAGTTCGGGGTGGTCAACAAGCAAGCGTTCCATGAATTGCTCAAGGAGCGGATTGCGGCGACCGTAGTGGATAATATCAATATCCTTTTCCGGTAGTGGGCGATCAAAATACTGGTCTGCCAGCGTAAACGGCATGTAGTGCAGATTGTTTAGGCGTGTTGCCAGATCCTTGAATGACTGAAGGTTGCATACAAAAACCAAAGGGAAGCTGGGGGCATAGGTGATGAAATCATCAAAATCATCCCTCCACAGATCCATTACAACAGGAATCAGCTGGGGGTTGTTGGAGTAGTAGCGGAGCTCGCTTGCCAGTTGGAGGAACAGTAGATCGTAGTTGCCTTGAAGACAGTGTGGATTTGGCAGCATACAGGTCTTGCCGATAGGACGTAGCGGCACAGCAAGGATGGTTGACAGGATATCTTCCCATTCATGAACCATCTGCCATGTTGGCCAGTTGCTGTGGTAGCGGGTGGAGATTATAGAGCGTATTCTTGGAGGATGTTCCATGGTCGGAACAACCTTTTCAGGCCTGCCCTGCAGTGAGCGTAAGC
Source organism: Trichlorobacter lovleyi (assembly GCF_015239775.1). NCBI lineage: Bacteria > Pseudomonadati > Thermodesulfobacteriota > Desulfuromonadia > Geobacterales > Geobacteraceae > Trichlorobacter > Trichlorobacter lovleyi. The sequence goes on along the minus strand of NZ_CP058409.1, from coordinate 3,396,626 downwards.
GTAGCTCCTGTGGTGAAAAAGTGTCAGTTTTTCTGCTGGTAATTAGATCCAGCATATCTGTGACTCGGTGCAGGTAGGTGTGGGCAGTCAGCACTAAGCAACGCCCTCTGGCTGCAATCCTCTCCCGCAGTGAGGCATTCTCAAGGTAGCGCCGTACGATATCAATCACATTATGATCATTATGGCAGATGTACTCTTCACCGTTATGGAACAGCAAATCCTGTCCGCTACCATTGGTAGGGTTGGAAAGTAGTAGTGAGCCCGAGCAAAGCGCCTCAAAAAAACGCATATTCAAGTCATCAAAGCTGGCATCGTTCAATACGATGCGGGATTCTGAAAAAGTTCGAGCCATGTCGGTCCAGAATGAACGCTCTCGGTGAACCGTGAACTTCTGGGCCAGATAATCTAGCATCTCCTCTCTGCGGCGATTCATGCTGCCGACAAAGCCGATATCGAATCTTTTGGACATGTTTTGTCGCCCATGAATTTCTGGATCGCAGGCCAGTGGGAGCCAATAGGTATGTGGGTAAATCTCTCTGAATTCTTGAAGGTCGACCAGCTGGGCGATAAAAATATAGTCGTAATCCCGAGCACGCGCCAGAGCCGGCTGTAGATGATAGTGAGTATCAATCAACCAGCAGGCTTTGGGACAGGAAACAGCATCAAGATTTTGAGGCTGGTAGCCGGCAACTGATTCTACCCACAGGTACAAATCCGGGCGTTCATTAGCAGGCGTTGCCTCCCAGATCTCCGCCATTTTAGGGGTAAAGGATGTGTCGATATCAAGCGGATCCAAGGGTAACAGCATGTTCTGCAACTGCCACAATTCAATGGCCTCCTCGGGCAGGCGCGGTCCTATTGTCGTAACCTGATGGCCAGCCTGGAGCAGGGCTCGTCTGATATAGACTGCGGTGGTAATAGGGTAGTTAACGTATGCCAGCCAAATTTTCATGATTTTTCCATATAGATAGTTTTTCCATGGTGGTCATAATCCCTTTGTTTATGCTGCGTCCACGCTCAAAGACGACCATGCTGTTATAGCAGTGCATCGATATGGTTGTCTGTGTGAGTTCCGAGGCCCGAAGCTTGTGCAACGAATGCCGCTTGTCATGGGGCGGTCGGCATTCAGCTCGTCAAGCAGGGAGGCCCAATAGATTCATAATTCACCCTACTTAATACAGCTGCCCGTCCTTGGTTTGCTGCTGAAATGGGGGCAATGTAGGCAGTTCGTTGAGTTTAATGATTAACTCCCCGTCAGCGATGCAGTGCAAATATTCAATTATTGTAGAGTCGGGGATGATTTTAATTTTATCAAGCAATTCGGGTATGCAGTTGATTGCGGCTGTCGCGATGCTTTCATGATTGCGGGCAGAGACCGGCGGATTCGGGTTGGTGTGTCTCAAAAAAGCAGAGTTGAATATGGCTATTGGCTGATGGCTCATGGCAAACATACTGCCGGTGCAGTGTTTCAGTATTTTGTGTCCTAACAGGATTTCGTCCGTAGGTTCTGTGTGAAAAAAATTGTGGGAGCCAAGTTTGGTTATGAGGTTGCCATGGTTTTTGTGCCATGCCAGAGCGTTGAACAGTGCCTCTTGATTAACAGATGTTAGTAGGAAATCCTCTTGAAGATAGAGGACGGTGTCTTCCTGAATTCTGTCAAGAGCAATGGTTAGTCGCTCCGACCATTCTCCCGTCCCTGTCGGAATATGGCGAAAAAAATTAGGAATGTCAAAATCAACAGCTTCATTTGCAAAGTAGTAGCTGAACTCATTGGACGTTGGAAAACTATGCATGAAATACTCAAAAAACTTGGGCCATATAAACGCTCTTTGATCGAAGGTATGCATGAGAACGGCAGTCTTCATTGCTTTGAATCTCCGTCAGTTGTAAGAGTTTTCAGAGTCTGTTTCTTGGCAAAGAAGCCCCAGTACTCATCAGCCCCACCCTCGCCCTTTAAATAGTACTTCTGTGCCTCTAATGCAGGAGCACCGCACCGTTCAAGTAGTGATAACCACATGGTATTGCTGAGAATGCTGTAGTGGTTAGCGTTCAGCTCGTGTCTGTACCCAGTTTCTGCTCCGGGTACCTCAAGGTACAACAGTCCTTCTGGTTTCAGTACCCTGGTAAGCTCTGTGAGTGTAAAATAGGGAAATATGCTGTGTTCAACAACATGGCGTGCCCAGACCAGGTCAAAGGTGTCATCATCAAATTCAAGAAATGATTGATCCATCTGGGCGACCGTGAAGCCCTGTTTCTGACACTCACGTAGATCGGTAGTATTAAGAGTTATACCCACCGGGCGACAGCCACGTTCTGTAAACTGATGAAGCGCAACCCCTTGACCGCAACCGACATCAAGCACTAATGCCCCCTGGGGTGGGGTGTAGGTGGAGAACAGATGGTCGATTGCTTTTGTAGTAATCTGGGTGTGGATTGGGGACGGCTCTTCAGGGTAGGTTTCCCTGCTGATACCTCCCATGAAGTACTCCAATCGCTGTACATATATCGGTTTCAGTCGCATGAGGGGAGCCTTTGAAAATTCTTGATACCACGCACACATTCGGTCTCAGGGTTGAAATGAAGCAGAAAATCTAGATCATGCGAAGCCTCTCCACTTTTCCCGTATAATTCTACAGATTGTACGTCATCTCGGCGCAGCAGATATTTTGCCCAGCTTCGAGCAACCAACTCATCGCCGTTCATAAAACCATTGAAATTAATATCCAGCGAACCGATCTCTCTGAGGCGAATCCCGATAGTTAGCTTTTTCATTGAAGCGTTCCTGATTCTATGATGTTTCTTGCAGTATGAATGGGTGTGTTCCATGCTTGGGGAGATGTCTGCCTCGCCAGGCGTAACGTCGGATACCAGGGAGTTCCTTCCTGGTCGCAGGTCCACCGCCAGTCTGAACTGAACGGTAGCAGGATAATAGCCTTCATGCCCAGAGCTCCAGCAAGGTGGGCGACGGCTGAGTCAATGCTGATGACCAAATCCAGGCAACTCATCAGGGCTGCGGTATCTGAAAAGTCTCTGATTTTATCGGTCAGGTCAAGCATGCAATCCGGTAGCTCTGCTGCGTCATCCGGCTCCATCTGCAGTGAAACCCAGGTCACATCAGGGAGGGCCCAGAGCGAGCACAACTCGCTGAACGGTATTGAACGTTTCGGATCCGGAATCGGCCGCCCCTTCCAGCAGATGCCAATTTTTCGCCGCTTGTCATCAGGAAGCCGGCTTTTCCATAGGGCTGTTTTATCTTTATCGGCAGAAAGATAGGGAATCTTGCGCTGAATGGTGGCAATGCTGCTGCCGAGAAGATGGGGTAGCGATAGGAGAGGCGCCTGCAAGTTAACCTGTGGCAGTGTGTCGCCACGGACAATCACCTGCGTAAACGTGCTGGTAGAACGGCAGAGTTCACGTAGTTTAGTGTCTTGGACCTCCAGCACAACGTGTGCTCCGGCGTCAATCAGTTCTGGGATGTAACGGACAAACTGGATGGTGTCGCCATACCCTTGCTCGGCATGAATCAGAATAGTCTTTTCGGCAGGGTTGGCACCGTCCCAGGCTGGAATGTCTGCATGCAGTCGTGCGACAGCGCCGAGCTTGGTGAAGCGTGATTCAAAGTTGCGGAAGCCTTCGGTATAATCACCCAGTAGTAGTTGTAGCAGGGCAAAATTCCAGCGGGCGGTGGCATAATCCGGTCGCAGGGCAAGGGCCCGCTTCAGGCAGAGGTACGCCTCGGGCAGTTCCAGCAGGTCTTGATGCACCAAGCCAAGATTCTGCCACGCCTCGGGGTAGCTTGGATCGGCTTCGGTCGCTTTGAGTAGTGCCTCTTTTGCCAGTAGCAGCTCGCTATCGGCACGCAGGTAGATACCCAGGTTTAGTAGAGCTGGTCCATTTTTGTCTGGTAGTTCAGTCGCTTTGCGGAAAACGGCAATGGCCTCTTTTCGCTTCCCTAATCTACCCAGCTGATGCCCTTTGTACAGTAACGCCTCGCCCTGTAGAGTAGATGCAATGGCCGTAATAACGGGTTCCCACCTTCCCGGTATCGTTTGGCGAAAGGCGGTTATGGTAAGATACCAGCAGCTGCCCTGTTCCTGAAGCGGATACCAGCGCCAATCCGGGGAGAATAGTAGCGGCACCCAGCAGCGTACCCCCAGGGCGCCAGCTAGATGTGCGGTTGCTGTATCAACGCTGATCACTAGGTCGAGCGTGGTCATGATTGCGGCGGTGTCTGAGAAGTCAGTGATGTGTGGGGTCAGGTCGACGATGCCAGGTAGTTGCTTCAATTCCTCCGCTGTTGCGCCCAGTTGGAGACTGTACAGCTTGACCCCGTCGATCCAGGTGAACGGTGCCAGAAGATCGGTTGTCAGTGCCCGCCGATAGCCACTCTTTCCCAGATCGCTGCCGCGCCAGACCAGTCCGACCTTGAAGTGCTCGGCTTCAGCGAGACGTTGTTGCCAATCGGTGCGTAACATTGGGTCTGCTTTGAGATAGGAGGCAGCGGAAATTTCCAAGCTTCTGCGGGACAGCCGCTGCGGCAGGGAAAGAAGCGGGAGCTGAAAGTCTGCCTGGGGCAGCAGTTCACCATGGGCGATGACCTGGATGGCGCCCCCCATTGAGCTGACCAGC